>CANRFU010000041.1 GCA_947629975.1 uncultured Oscillospiraceae bacterium
AGGAGTTTTTTCACCTTTATCGGTATAACCTCTTTTCAACCCCGCCACTATGGCGGGGTTTTCTTTTGACAAAAAACAGCGGACCTGAGGTCCGCTGTTTTCGGAGATCATCTGGTCTTCTCGGGGAGATACCCCTTTTCCCGGAAATACCTGGCCAGCAGCACGGCGGCGGCGGATCCCAGCTCGAAGGCCCGCTCAAACACATAGATGATGGTGGGGGCCAGCAGCAGGAACACGGTGATGACCAGGGCCGCCTGGAAGTCCAGGGGGACCAGGTGGAACACCCTGCCGAAGCCCAGCACCGCCACCACGAAGGCCAGCGTCATGCAGCCCAGCATGGTCCAGCGCTTCCAGTCCAGGGGCTTGGAGATGTAGTAGAGCACCAGCAGGCCCACCGTTCCCATCACCACCGTGGAGAGGGTGGACAGGGTGGCCCGCTCAAAGGTAAAGGCGAACACGAACAGCTCGATGCCCACCATCAGCACGATATTGGTGAGCCCCCCCGGCAGGGCGCGGCGCAGCACGTTGGTCATGAATTTGCCTCGGACGATCTCGTGGTTGGGCTCCAGGGCCAGCAGGAAGGACGGGATGCCGATGGTCACCGCGCTGATGAGGGTGAGCTGGATGGGGCTGGAGAAGGGATAGGGGAAGCCGGCGAACACCGTGAACAGAGACAGGAAGAAGGACATGATGTTCTTCACCAGGTATAGGGCGGCGGAGCGCTGGATGTTGTTGATGACCCGTCTCCCCTCCTCCACCACCTGGGGCATGGAGGCGAAGTTGGAGTCCAGGAGGACCACCTGGGCCACCTGACAGGCGGCCTCCGCCCCGGAGGCCATGGCGATGCCGCAGTTCGCGTCCTTGAGAGCCAGCACGTCGTTGACGCCGTCGCCGGTCATGGCCACGGTGTGGCCCGCCTTTTGCAGGGCCTTCACCAGCTTCCGCTTCTGGTCCGGCGTCACCCGGCCGAACACGGTGTAGTCCTGGACGGCCCGGTCATAGTCCTGCGGGTCTTTCAGGGTGGCGGCGTCCACGAATTTGTCCGCGTCGGGGATGTTGGCGGAGGCCGCCACGGCGGACACGGTGGAGGGGTTGTCCCCCGAGATGACCTTGACGGCCACCCCCTGTTTGGCGAAGTAGGCGAAGGTGTCGGGCGCCTCGGCCCGGACGGGGTTATTCAGCACGGCCAGCGCGGCCGGGGTCACCCCGCCCGTAATGCCCCCTTCGGCCGTGGGGGGGCGCTCGCATTTGGCCAGCAGCAGCACCCGGCAGCCCTGGTCCTGGTAGGGCTTCACCTTGTCCCGGAGATCTTCATAGCGCTCCTTCAATATGAACTCCGGCGCGCCGACCACAAAGGCCCCGTGGCCCTTGAAGGCCACCGCGGACCACTTGTTGGCGGAGGTGAAGGGCACGGTGTAGTCCGCCGGCCAGTAGACCCCCTTGTCGAACCGGGCGGCCATGGCCCGCGCGGTGTCGTTGTCGGCGTCCATGACCTTGTAATAGGCGTTGAAGGTGTCCTCCACCAGGTTGGCGGGGAACTGGGCCTCGTCCAGATCCACGATCTCTTTCACGGTCATATCCGGCTCGGTGATGGTGCCCGTCTTGTCCACGCAGAGCACGTCCACCCGCGCCAGCGTCTCCACGGCGGCCAGGTCGTGGACCAGGGTGCTGCGGCTCGCCAGGCGCATGACGGACACCGCCAGGGCCACGGTGGTCAGCAGGTACAGCCCCTCCGGGATCATGCCGATGAGGGCGGCCACCATGGAGGTGACAGAACCGGCGAAGCCCTCCTCCAGCACGAAATAGCTGTTGCAGAACAGGGCCACGCCGATGGGGATCAGGGCGAAGCCGATGAAGCGGATCAGCCGGTCCAGGGACTTCATCATCTCGGAGCGGCCCACGCCCTCGCCCTCCCTGGCCTGCTGGGCCAGGCGGGCGGCGTAGCTGTCCGCCCCCACGAAGTCCAGGCGCATCCGGCACTTGCCGGACACCACGAAGCTGCCGGACAGCAGCTTGTCGTCCTTGTTCTTGGTGATGGGGTCGGCCTCGCCGGTGAGGAGGGACTCGTTCACCGTCACCTGCCCCGACATCACCGGGCCGTCGGCGGGGATCTGGTCCCCCGCTCCCAGCTCCACAATGTCCTCCCGCACCAGCTTGCGGACGGGCACCGTGCCCAGCTGCCCCTCCCGCAGCACCTTGACCCGGGCCTCGGAGATCAGGTTCAGCTTGGCCAGGGCGGCCCGGGAGCGAAGCTGCTGGACGATGCCGATGAGAGAGTTGACCGCGGCGAGGCCCAGGAAAAACAGATCGCCGAAGCTGCCCACAATGATGAGCAGCACCGCCAGCACCACGAACACCAGGTTGAAGAAGGTCAGGGTATTCTCCTTGATGATCTCCCCGGTAGTCTTGGCGTTGGACCGGCCGGAGTCGTTGCCGTAGCCGTTGGAGAGCAGCTCGGATACCTGGGCGTTGGTCAGGCCCTGAAGCGGGTCGGGAAAGATGCGCTCGATCTTTTTTCGGTAATGTACCTCTCCCAGCTTGGGCTGCCGCACGCCGCCCCGCCGGGACGACTGCCGCTCCGCCATAGGGTCTCCCCCTTTCGTAAACCGCGGACGGCTAAAATTTTCCTGTTTACTTTACCACAAACAGGCGGGGTCGTAAAGTGTCAAAACGTTAAGTTTGTTTTAACTTTCGGCGCGCGGACGATGACCGGCTCCCCCTGGCAGGACACCTTGCCGGCGTACACCTCCACGCTTCCCCCGCCCGCCAGGTTGGGATAGACGCCGTCGGGGACGTCCACCTCCGCCAGGACCGGCTCCCCCCGGAGGGAAAATACCCCCGCCAGCGTGCCCGCGTCCGCCCGGTGGACAGCGTACAGCACGTCGCGGGCCAGGGCCTTCACCGTATAGCCGCCGTCGGTGAGGATGGGGTCCCGCTTCAGCGCCGCCAGACGCCTCAGCGACGGAGAGATGTCCTCTCCCCCGGTCCAGTCCACCGGGTCTTTTTCAAACAGGTCGGGCCGGTGGGAGGCGGAGACCTCCTGTCCGCCGTAGAGCAGGGTCATGCCCTTCTGGAAGTACAGGAAGGCGGTCCAGTTCCGCCGGGCCTTCGCGCTGGGGATCGCAAAGGCCGCCCGGGGGTTGTCGTGGTTCTCCAGGAAGCGGAGCTTCACGTAATTGCCGGGATAGGCGGTCTCCTGCCGGCAGAGGGCGGCGGCGTACTGATCCAGCGGAGCCTGCCCGGCCAGGTAGGCCCGGTAATCGTCCACGACATCGTAGTCATAGCACAGATCGAAGGCCTGGTACAGCTCCGAATCAGACAGGGCGTTCATCCCCTGCCCCCGGCACCAGGCGATAAAGCGCGGCTCCACCGACTCCGCCAGCCACAGGCAGCCGGGGCGCACCCGCTCCACCTCCGCCCTGGCCCGCAGCCAGAAGTCCAGAGGGACCAGAGGGGCTACGTCGCAGCGGAAGCCGTCCACGACGGACGCCCACCCCTTCAGGGTCTCGATCTGATAGTCCCAGAGACCGGGGTTGGAGTAGTCCAGGTCGATGACGTCGGACCAGTCCCCCACCCGGTTGCCGAAGGAGCCGTCGGGCCGGCGGTAGAACCACTCGGGATGGTGTTCCGCCAGCCAGGAGTCCGGAGAGGTGTGGTTATACACCACGTCGATGATGCACCTCATGCCGCGGGCGTGGATGCCGTCCACCAGGCGCTCAAAGTCGTCCATGCCTCCGAACTCCGGGTTCACCGCCCGGTAGTCCCGGATGGCGTAGGGACTGCCCAGGGTCCCCTTCCGGCGCGCCTCCCCGATGGGGTGGATGGGCATGAGCCAGACCACGTCGGTCCCCAGGTCCCTGATGCGGTCCAGGTCGCGGCGGACCCCCTCGAAGGTGCCCTCCGGGGTGTGATTGCGGACGAACACCGAATACAGGATCTGATTGCGGTATTCCTTCGGCGTGTTTTTTGCCATGATGCCTCTCCTCCATTCATTTCCCGATCCGTTTTCCCCTCTCCGGGCCTTACGGATCTTCGACCAGATTGTTCACCCAGCGGCGGCTCTTCACCAGCCAGAAGCCGACGGCCGCCTTGACCAGGTTCAGCCCCTCCACCGCGGCGTACATGGGGACCACGGGCAGGGCGGTGAACCGGGACAGCACAAAGGCCAGGGGGATGCTCAGCGCCCAGATGAAGCCGCTGTCGAACAGGAAGGTGACGACCGTCTTGCCGCCGGAGCGGAGGGTAAAGTAGGCGGAGTTCACATAGGCGTTCAGCGGCATGAGGGCGGCGGACACCAGCAGCAGGCGGACGGCCAGGGCCTTCACGCCGCTTGTGGTATTGTAGATCTGAGGGATCAGCGGGGACAGCAGGGCCATCGCCGCCCCTACGGCCACGCTGAGGGCCACCGAGAAGGCGATGAGCTTGCGGTCCTCGTCCACCGCCCGCTCGGTCTCCCCCGCCCCCAGCAGCTTGCCCACCATGATGGCCACGGTGTCCCCCATGGCCAGGAAGGCGCAGAAGAACAGATTGGACACGGTGGTGGAGATGTTGAAGGCGGACACCACCTCCAGCCCCCGCAGGGAGTAGCACTGGTTGAACACCGCCATACCGCCGGCCCACAGCACCTCGTTGGCCAGCAGCGGGGCGCCCAGGACCATCACCTGCCGCGCCAGCTCTCCCGGCGCCCGCAGGGAACGCCAGGCCCCCGCGATATAGGGACACCTCTCCCGATGGAGATGGGTCCACAGCACCACGATCACGCACTCTACGCACCGGGCGATGACGGTGGCGGCCGCCGCTCCCACCACGCCCAGGGCGGAAAAGCCCAGTTTGCCGAAGATGAGGATGTAGTTGAAGCACACGTTGACCAGCACCGCCGCCACGCCGGCCGCCATGGGGACCACCGTCTCCCCCGTGCTGCGCAGGGTGCCGGAATACATCTGGGTCACGGCGAAGGGGACCATCTGCCACAGCATCACGTGCAGGTAGTCCATGCCGAAGGACAGGGTCGCGGCCAGGTCCAGGTCCTCCTCCCCCTGGTGGAGGAACAGGGAGATCAGCCCCTCCCCGCAGGTGAGGAACAGCGCCATGAAGGCCCCCACCGAGGCCAGGGCGATGAACAGCTTGATCCGCAGGGTGTCCCGGATGCCCTTGACGTCCCCCTTGCCGTAGAACTGGGCGGTGAAGATGCCCGGTCCGGCCAGGCCCCCGAAGATACACAGGTTGTATACGAACAGCAGCTGGTTGACGATGGCCACACCCGACATGGGCTCGGTGCCCACCCGGCCCACCATCACGTTGTCCAGCAGGCTGACGAAGTTGGTGATGACATTTTGCAGCAGGATCGGAGCCATGACGGCCAGCAGGCGCCGGTAAAAGGCCCGGTCGCCGATGTAGTTTCGCAGAGACATAGAACACCTCGCGGAGTATGGAATCGAACCGTTCCGGCGGTCTTTTCCCGCCGGCCCCCCATTCTACAGGAAACGGCGGCGAAAAGCAACCCCCGGAGCACAGAACAGCCGCTGTCGGTGACAGCGGCCATTCTCTTATTTCAGCGGGTCGATGCGCACCGCCCCGCACCCCAGGGCGCCCGGCCCGGTGTGGGTGGCGATGGACAGGGTCAGCGGCTCCCCGGTCACCGGCGGGAACTCCGGGAAGGCCGCCTGGACCTGGGCCCGCCAGTCCTCCAGCAGCTCCTTGGACACCTGGCTGCACGCGATCTTGACGGCCAGGTTCCCCGCGTCCTTCAGGGGCTTTAGCCTGCCCTCTACGTCGGCCCGGAGCCGGCGGAGCATCTCCTGCCGGGCGGCCTTCATGCCCCGGACCTTGCCCACGGCGTTGAGCTTCTCGCCGTAGATCTCCAGCACCGGCTTGATGTTCAGCATAGTCCCCGCGATGGCCTCCACCCCGGAGACGCGGCCCCCCTTGCGGAGGTATTTCAGGTTGTCCACGGTGATATAGATGGCCGCGTCATAGGCCTGCTTCTCCAGCGTCTCCCGGACGGACCGGGCGTCCATCCCCGTCTCCGCCAGCTTCAGCGCGTCCATCACCGAATGGCGCTGGGTCACCGAGATGCGCCGGTTGTCGGCCACCTCCACCCTGCCGTTGTAGTCCTGGGCCAGGATGCAGGCGGTGGCGTAGGAGTTGCTCAAGCCCGCCGTCATGGGGATGTAGACCAGCCCCTCGTGGTCCTCCAGCACCCGGTCCCAGAGGGCGGTGATGTCGCCCGGGGCGGGCTGGGAGGTGAAGATATCCGCCCCCGCCCGCTGCTGTTCGTAAAAGAACTCCTGGGTCAGGCCGTCGCCCTCGTAATAGATCTTGCCATTGATATGGACCGGCATGGGCACTACGGCCACGCCCAGGGTTTCCCCCTCGGCCACGGAGATGCCGCTGTTGCTGTCGGTCACAATCGCAGTTTTCGCCATAATAGCGCGTTCCTCTCTTTTCTCAAAAGTCAGGCCGGATCAGTCCCGATCCCGCCGGATCAGCAGTTTCAGCGCCTCGACCCCCACGCGGACGGCGCCCTCGGTGTTCTCGTCCCGGATCTGGTCCAGGCCGGCGGCGTTGCGCTCCTGGTTCCAGATCACGTGGAACACCGAGCCGCACCGGACCCCCCGGTGGGCGGCCACGGTGAACAGGGCGGCCGACTCCATCTCGGAGGCCAGCACCCCCAGGCGCTTCCACGCCTCCCATTTGCTCCGCAGCTCATAGGACACTGGCATGACCTCCGGCGAATGCTGCCCGTAAAAGGAGTCCTTGCACTGGACCACGCCGGCGTGCCAGCGTTTGCCCAGCATTTTGGCGGCGTCCGCCAAAGCGTTGGTCACGGACAGGTCGGCCACGGCGGGAAACTCGATGGGGGCGTACTCCCGGCTGGTGCCCTCCATGCGCACCGCCCCAGTGGCGATGACCACGTCGCCGCTGGTGACGTCCAGTTTGATGCCCCCGCAGGTGCCCACCCGGATAAAGGTGTCCGCCCCCAGGTTGCACAGCTCCTCCATGGCGATGGCCGCCGACGGCCCGCCGATGCCGGTGGAGGTGACGGTGACCTTCTCCCCCAGGAGCTTTCCCGTCCAGGTGCAGAACTCCCGGTTGGTGCGGACGTGGACGGGATCGTCAAAATACTTTGCAATGGCCTCGCACCGGCCCGGGTCGCCGGGGAGGATGCAGTACCGCCCCACGTCCCCGGGGAGGCAGTCGATATGGAATTGCCGCTCATTCGCGATCATGCCCTCACCCGCCCTTTCCTGTCGGGTATTATACCCCTTATGAAAGCAAAAAGCAAGACGTAAACCCAACTTTACGTCTTGCTTTTCAATAATTATATTGAATTTTTCGAATTATTTTGTGATAAAAGTTATATTATTACATCATATGATTTTAAATACCGCTTATGTGTCCAGCTCGTAATAGTAGAGTGTTTTGCTCTCCCGGTCATACACCGCCAGGGCGCAGTTATAGGAGCGCCGGTCCCCGTCAAAGATGTGGCTGCCGTCGGAGGGGTCGGCCGTGTTCTGGTCGTCCCGCACCCAGTACAGGCCCTCTATGTCAGGCGGGATGGGATACGCGTTATCCTGCGCCATCTGCCGCAGCCGCTCCAGCTCTGGCGGCAGGGGCAGCGGCTCCCAATCGCTAAGCTGCTCCTCCAGGCTGCCGTCCTCAAACCGGACCACCACAAAGGTCTCGCCGTCGTTCCCCATGCCTCCGTGGGTGTCCTGGCTCTCCGTCACCGTCCCGGCGGACAGGTCCAGCCCCAGCGTTTTGTCGATCCCCTGGAGGGGCAGTCCCCCGATGAAGGGGTACTCGCTCTGGGCCAGGGGTTGGCTCCCCCGGACCAGAGGGCCGTGGTACTCATAGACGTGGTAGCCCCCGTCCCAGGCGTTTCCGTCCTGGACCACCAACTGCCCCTGATACTCCCCCACCGCCTCCCGAGAGGGGGCTACGCTCAGGAACCAAATCCCCCCGGCGATGGTGCCCATGCCCATGGCGGCGATGAAGCAGAAGATCGCTGCTCCGGTGAGGGCGTCTCTGTGCCACTCCACCCAACGGTAGGTGTCAAGGATGGTGAGGATACCCGCTGCCCAGCCCAGAAACCACAGCAGCAGTGACAGCGTCCACACGGGGACATACCGCCAGGTGAGCCCGAAGCGCTCCAAAATCCACTCCCCCACGAACAGCAGGGCCGCCGCGGTGAACATCACGCACCCCACCGGCAGCAGTCCCCGCCGCCGCTCCGGCGGCAGTTTTTTGAGGGCCAGCGCCCACAGCACCGTCAATAGGATGAGCGGGACGATCAGCAGCAGGACCAGCGCCAGATACAGGGGGATCGTCAGATACGGCATAGCTTAGCCCTCCCCCGGCCACTCCGGGCCGTAGGCCAGCGCGCCGTTTTGGAAATACACGAACCACCGCTCCCCCTTGGCCGGGGCCTCCGGGATGACCAGCGAGGCGATGGGCTCCGCCCCGTGATCCCCCCGGCAGGCGGTGACCGTCATGGGCCAGCCCGTGTCTTTGCTCCGGAAGGAGAGGCTGTTCCCCGCCTTCAGCGGCGAGCCGTTGGCGTTCTGGGCCCCGCCGCCGCCGAGATGGCCCTCCGCCAGCACGGACACCACCGTCTCCCCGCCCGTCTGGACGTAAATCACTTCGCCGCCGTCGTCGCAGCCGCAGGCGGACAGGCCGCACACCAGCGCGGCGAGCAAAATCGAAATCGCGGTTTTCCAAAGCAGTTTCATTTTGACAGCTCCTTTGTTTGAAAATTGGCAGCAAAAAGGCCGCCCCATGACCCGGGACGGCCATGCGGAACCACAGCTGTGAAGTTTTTTCGCCTTACGGCTCGTCGTCGGGCAGGAACTCCAGGATATCCCCCGGCTGGCAGTCCAGGGCCCTGCAGATGGCGGCCAGCGTGGAGAACCGCACCGCCTTGGCCTTGTTGTTCTTCAAGATGGACAGGTTGGCCAGGGTGATGTCCACCCGCTGGGACAGCTCATTGAGGGACATCTTGCGCCTGGCCATCATCACGTCCAGATTCACGATGATCTTCATGCAGCCACCTCAGATGGTCAGGTCGTTCTCGGCCTTCAGCTCCGCCGCCTGCCGGAACAGGGCGGACATGACCATGCACAGCAGGCCGCCAATGAGGAACACCGGTACGAACAGGCCGTTGTAAGTGAACAGCGGGCGGATGCTCCGGTAATCAACGAACCCAAAGATCAGCCGGACAAGAGCCGCGCCGGAGATGATCCAGCAGCACACCGCCGCCCGTTTCAGGCTGGCGGCGTTGGCCGCTGTAAAGGGATCTCCCTTGATGATCGTGTCCAGCACCCGCTTTGCCTGCCACAGGATCACGGCGGTGCAGACGCCGCACGCCTCCAGGAAAGCCGCCAGCACGGCCAGATACCCCTCCGACCAAATGTCGCGCCACGCATACAGGATGAGCTTTACCGGCCAGAGGAATCCTGGTTCGTTCCCCGACAGGAGCCCCGACACCAGCACGAACAGGGCCAGCATATCCACGGATTCCCCCTCCGCCCGGGCCATCTGGAGCGCCCCCCAGAGAAAGGTCAGGAGGGGGACCAGCAACAGCGCGGCAATGTTGCAGATAAACGTGACAATGAGGATGACCCGCAGGGCACGGGCCAGCTTTTGAACACCTGTTTTTTCCATTATGTCCACCTCCTGGGACAAGGATAGCACCGCTATTATTGTTTGTCAAGCATTTTTTATTGTTTTTCAATAAATTCCTGGGTGCAGGAAAGGCCGACGGCCCCTGTTCGGGGGCCGTCGGTCTTTTGGCCGCTCCTCCCTGAGGGAAAAGCGGCCCGCCCGGGACGGAACTTCACGGAACCCGTCCGCGGAGGATGAGGAACCGCGGGGCCTACGCCGCCCCCAGTAGATGGGCGGCGCAGTTCAGCGCAAGGCACAGCCCCAGCCCCATGACAGTGGGCAGGAGCACCGCCGCCCCGGTCCATTTGAGGCTGCCCGTCTCCTTATAGATGGTGAGGCAGGTGGTGGAACAGGGCCAGTGGAACAGGGAGAACAGCATGGTGCAGGCGGCCGTCAGCCAGGTCCAGCCGTGCTGGGCGAGCAGCTGCCCCAGGGCGGCCAGGTCGTCGAACTCCACCAGGGAGCCGGTGGCCAGATACGCCATCAGCATCACCGGCAGGACGATCTCGTTGGCGGGCCAGCCCAGGATGAAGGCCATCAGGATGACCCCGTCCAGTCCGAACAGGCGGGCGATGGGATCCAGAAAACCGGTGCAGTGGGCCAAGATGGTGGCGTCCCCCACGGTGATGTTGGCGGTGAGCCAGATCACCGCCCCGGCGGGGGCGGCCACCGTCACCGCGCGGCCCAGGACGAACAGGGTCCGGTCCAGCACCGAGCGCACCAATACCTGCCCCACCCGGGGCCTGCGGAAGGGGGGCAGCTCCAGGGCGAAGGAGGTCGGCATCCCCTTCAGCACCGTGGCGGACAGGAACCGGGAGCAGGCCAGCGTCCCCGCCACGCCCAGGACCAGCACGCCCAGCAGCAGGGCGGCCCCCTCCAGGGAGGGCAAAAGTCCGCTCCGCCCGCCCACAAAGAACAGGGTGATGAGGGCGATGAGGGTGGGGAACTTCCCGTTGCAGGGCACCAGAGATGAGGTCAGGATAGCGATGAGCCGCTCCCTGGGGCTGTCGATGATCCGGCAGCCGGTGACCCCGCAGGCGTTGCAGCCCAGGGACATGCACATGCACAGGGCCTGTTTGCCGCAGGTCCTGGCCTTCTGAAAGGCGTGGTCCAACACAAAGGCCACCCGCGGTAAGTATCCCAGGTCCTCCAGGAGGGTGAACAGGGGGAAGAAGATGGCCATGGGGGGCAGCATCACCGCCACCACCCAGGCGGTCACCCGCCAGACGCCGTCCAGCAGCAGGCCGGACAGCCACGCCGGGGCCCCCGCCAGCAATCCCTCCAGCCATGTACCGACGGAGGCGAACAGCCTGGTCAACAGGGCCGAGGGCAGGTTGGCCCCCGCCACCGTCAGCCAGACGACGGCCCCCAGCAGCAGGAGCATGATGGGGATGCCGGTGCTTTTGGAGGTCAGCAGCCGATCCAGCCGCCGCTGCCGGCGGAGGCGGCTCTCCTCCTGGCCCCGGAGGACCTGCCGGGCGTACCGCTCCGCCAGGGTCACCCGCTGCTCCGGGGCCCGCTCCGGGTCGGGGGCGGGCTCCCCCGCCCCCTTCACCAGCTTCTCGATGGCGCAGCGCAGATCATCCAGCCCGATGCCGTCCCCGGCGGCGGTAGCCACCACCGGGACCCCCAGCCGGTCCGACAGGGCGGTCACGTCCACCTCCACCCCCAGCCGGGCGGCCTCGTCCATGAGATTGACGCAGACCGCTACCCGCCCGGTGAGCTCCAGCACCTGGAGCGCCAGGATCAGGCTCCGCTCCAGGCTTGTGGCGTCGCACACCACCACCACGCCGTCGGCCTTTCCGCTCTCGATGTAGTCTCTGGCCACCCGCTCCTCCTCCGAATGGGCGGCCAGAGAATAGGTCCCGGGCAGGTCGATGAGCTCGTAGTCCACCCCCCGCCAGCGGTACTCCCCCCTGGCAGTGGCCACCGTCTTGCCCGCCCAGTTCCCCGTGTGCTGCCGGAGGCCCGTCAGAGCGTTGAACAGAGTGGATTTGCCCACGTTGGGATTGCCCGCCAGGGCGATCCGGGGCCGCTCCCCGCTCATAGGGCCGCCGCCCCCGCCGGGACGGCCTCCAGCCGGCGCTCCATCCGGACGCCGCCCGCGTCGGAGCGGCGCAGGGCGATGAGGGTCCCCCGGATCCAATAGGCCCGGGGGTCCCCGGCGGGACTTTCCAGCACGCACATCACCCGCGTTCCCGGCACCAGCCCCAGGTCTGTCAGCCGCCGGTCCATCCCCGGCCGGGCGCTGACCTCTTTCACATAAGCGCTCTCCCCTTCTCCCAGATCGGAGAGGCGCAGCGTCTCAAACATTTAGCTCGCTCCTTTCCCGCGGGGGCCGTCTTCGCGGCCCACCGCACCCTATCCTATGGACGGCGGGGCGGCAATGTGACAAAAAAAGCGCCCCGTAAAAACGGAGCGATGGGAGAGGCCGGCTCACGCCGATCGAGCCGCACATGAAAACCGGATCCCGAACGACAGAGCACCGACACACCAGCTTCCCCACGAAAGGCCAGCGGCCTTTTCAAAAAAGCAGGGATGGCACGGCCTCGGCCATGCCATCCCTGTGGAAACTCATGATGTTGTTTTCGACCGCCCGGTTTTGCAGGCGGTGCCCTTCCCTGCTGCCGGCGGTCCTCCCGTCACAGCCCGAGCACGTTCCGCGCCGCGCCCCACAGGACCAGGACGGCCACCAGTCCCCAGGCCAGTTTCCCCTCCCAGGGGCGCGGAGCCGGGGAGCCGCCGCGCACATAGCGGACCACCATCCGCGCCGCCAGAAAGGCGATGAAGGGCGACAGGAGCAGCAGGACGGGGTTGGCCGCCCAGGCCGCCGGGAGATCCAGCCGCAGCAGGGCCAGGCACAGGGTGGTCACCCCGCACCCGGGGCATTTCCAGCCGGTGACCCGCCGGAAGAGACAGGGCACGTAAACGCCCAGCCGGACGTTCACCATGGCATAGAGCAACCCCAGTCCCAGCAGAGCCGCCCCTCCCAGCAGGAGGCGCTTTATCCGCAGAGAGGCCGCCACATCACACCGCATAACGGTTCAGCTCGTCCTGGATCAGCGCTACGGTGACAATGGACAGTTCAAACAGGTTGAGCACCAGAAAGATCACGTGCAGAAAACCGTCCGTCTCGCCCCGGGCGGCCCGCAGACGGTTGACCCGCTCGCCGCACTTCCAGGCCCAGTACAGCCCGTAGATGCCGCAGGTGATGATGGTGAACAGCAGGGACATCCCGCCGGTGGTGGCTCCCTGGTCGCCGCTGACATAGTTCAGCTCGTCGGTGACCTTCACGAACCAGTACAGGCCGTAGATGCCGCAGGTGACGATGGACAGCAGGATGCACACGGGAATAGAACGTCTTTGGAACACAGAAATCTCCTCCTCTATCTGTAAATATGGTCTGACATTGTTACTTTACCAGAAAGCGTAAACAAATCGACCATTTACGGGGACAAATCATTACAGTTTCCGCCGTCAGTCCCGCAGTCCCTCCCGGCGGAACACATCCCGCAGAAAGGCCAGAAAATCCTCCCCGGCCTGTTCCAGCGGCTTGTCGTTCTCATAGATGTAGTCGTAGGGGTAGTTCTCCACTTCGTCGTCGGAGGAATTGCCGTAGGCCGCCTCGGTGCGCGGGGAGCGCACCAGCAGGGTGAGGCACTTCCCCGTCACCCTGCGCCTGAAGCCGGCGATCTGGCTCCCCTCCCGGATGTGGACGAAGAGGATCTCCCTGTCGCCGGAGAGAAACTCGTGATAGCGCTCCTCCAGCCAGCGGTTGGGCAGGTCGTTGTAGTCGGTAAAGACCCGCTTCAGGTCGGAGAGGAATTTGCGGGCCCTGTCGTCCTTCTCCCCCTTCCAGCCGTGCCGGGCGGCGATGGCCTTGATGGGGTCGATGGAGGAGACGTTCTCCACCCGGTACCGCTTGGCCGCGGCGGCGCACAGGGTGTCCTTCCCCGCTCCGCCCTTGCCGTTGATGATGATGACCGTTTTTTCCATGGGCACACCTCCGCCGGACAAAAAAGAAGGACACGCGAAGCGTGTCCTTCTTCTGGTGGAGATAAGCGGGATCGAACCGCTGACCTCTTGAATGCCATTCAAGCGCTCTCCCAGCTGAGCTATACCCCCATAACACGCGAGGCGCTTGCCCCGGCGCGAGTGTTATCATACCAAACCCGGCGCGGTTTGTCAATATCTTTTTTTAGTTTTTTTCCCGGCAGCGAAAGGGCGCCCCGCTCCGGGGCGCCCCTCCCTCACATCTTCAGATTGGCGGAGAAGTTCTCCACCGCCTCGCCCACGGCCTTGATCGCCCGGCCGGCGGCCTTCTGGGCAGAGCGCTTCTTCTTCCGGGGCATCAGGGCGATGCCCGCCACCGCGCCGGCGGCCAGAGCCGTACCGGCGATGGGCCACACCATGGACTTGTCCATCTTCATATTCATGAAAACGTCCCTCCTTCGCACAGATAGTCTGTCCGAAGGCGGGACGTTTCATGTCATGTTTGATTGGAATTTCTCTCCAACTCAGGCGGCGGGCTGGGCCTTTCCCTTGTTCTTCCGGCGGGCGCTGGTCCGGCCCTCGGCCTGGATCTCGCCGGCGGCCACCAGGGCGCGCTTGGTAAGGGCGGGGCCGACCAGCTCATACACCAGCACGGAGAAGAGGACCACGTTGCGCACCACCGCCCCGTCGGACAGCCTGGTGGCGGTAAGGGCCATGCCCAGGGCCACGCCGGCCTGGGGCAGCAGGGTGATGCCCAAGTGCCTGGTGATGTTGGGGGCGCAGTGGGTGAGGGCGCAGCTGGAATAGGCGCCGAAGTACTTGCCCAGGGACCGGGCGACGATATACACCACGCCGATGAGCAGCACCAGGGGATTGGACAGGATGCGCAGGTCCAGCTCCGCGCCGGACAGCACGAAAAACAGGGCCAGCACCGGGGCGGTCCAGCCGTCCACGCGCTCCATCAACTCCTCAGAGAAGTCGCAGATGTTGCAGAACACGGTGCCGGTCATCATGCACACCAGCAGCAGGCTGAAGCCGAAGTGGACGCCGCCGATCTCGAATTCCGCCATGGACAGGCCCACGGTGAGGATCACAAAGCCGATGGAGATGGACAGGCGCTTGCTGCGGGAGTGGAAGTATTTCTCCAGCCGGTACAGCAGCCAGCCTACCACGGACCCCAGGGCCATGGACAGCACGATCTCGATGACGGGCTCCAGGATCAGGGCCACCAGGCTGACCTTGCCGCTCTCCAGGGCGGAGGCCACGCCGAAGGAGGCGGAAAAGAGCATGAGGCCCACCGCGTCGTCGATGGCCACCACCAGCAGCAGCAGCCGGGTCATAGGGCCGTCCGCCTTGTACTGGCGCACCACCATCAGGGTGGCGGCGGGGGCGGTGGCGGCGGCGATGGCGCCCAGGGTGATGGCGGAGGGCAGGGAGATCAGCTCAGAGTTCACAAAGTGGAGGGCGACCAGGGCCACATCCACCACCGCGGTGGTGACGACCGCCTGCAAGATGCCCACGGTGATGGCCTGGCGGCCCATCTGCTTCAGCTGCGCCAGGCGGAACTCGTTGCCGATGGTGAAGGCGATGAAGCCCAGGGCCACCTGGGAGATCAGGTTCAGGCCCTCCACCTCCTCCAGGGAGTTGAAGCCGATATCAAATAGATTCAGTCCGCCGATAAAAAACGGACCCAACAGCAGCCCCGCCACCAGATAGGCGGTGACGTCGGGCAGATGGAGCACCTTTGCCAGCCGGGTCATCAGCAGGCCGCCCACCAGGGACGCGGCCAACCGTATCAGGATCTCCATAATGACACCTCTTTCTTGATTCCCCGCAATTCTAAAGCGATTTCACCAAAAAAGCAAGCGGGATTTTGGTGAAGTTTGCCCGGAAATCAGCGGAGTTTTTCGTCCTTTTGCCGGTGTCCCCGGGCGGGGAGACGCAAAAAATTTTTTCCTTTCACTCTTGTATTTGTATCTGTTTTATGTTAAAATAGATACATGAAGGATAACACGAACAACGCGGCCATCCTATCCATGGTCCGGTACCACTTCGTGTTCTGTCCGCGCTATCGCAGAAAGGTATTTTTGATAGATGGGCTTGAGACCCGCTTCAAGGAACTTGTGGCCCAAATCTGCGGACAGAACGGCATTGGCATCCTGGGGATAGAGTGCCGGGCAGACTACTGCCATCTGTTTGTCAGCGCGCCCCCCGACCTCGGCCCCGCCGATATCATGCGGCTCATCAAGCGGCAGTCCGGGCCGCCGCTGAAGCGGGAGTATCTGCGCGGCAAGTGCCCTCAGCTGTGGACCCGTGGTTATCTGGTGTCTACCGCGGCCAGTATTCCCGATGAACTGGTGAATCAATTCGTCAGTTCTCAGAAGACACGGGGCGGTTAAAGGAATATCCCTTTACATCCTGTTTTTCCCCTTCAGCCTCTCCCCTGCCCTGCTCTCCCGCAAGATCTCCACATTAAGAAAGGTGGTCCCAACGATGAAACACACACGCAGGATCCTCAGTTTACTACTTGCCGCAGCCCTGGCGGTCACTTTGACCGCCTTGCCGGCCGCCGCAGCGGACTACTCCTCCGGCTCCGGCGCCGCCTTCCACTGGTTCTATAACCAGCTGAACCCGCGGGCCAAACTGATCTATACCGCGCTGTCCGAACAGTTTGGCAGCGGAAAGATGAAGGACGGCAAGACCAGTCTGGACCTAACCCCCATCGTGGGGCAGGAGGCCGTCAAAGCCTATGTGGACGGCGACGGCACCCTGTTCAACGACTTCGCCGCCGCCAAGGACGCCTTCGACCTGGAGCACCCCGACGCCTGGTACGTGGACTCCTCCTACCTGAGCTTCCGGACCGTCACTGACAGCAAGGGCTATCACGCCCTGGTAGGCCCCGGCCGGGGGAACAACTACTATCTCAACGGCGCGGCCATCGAGGACGTGGACAGCATGACCCAGGCGCTCAACTCGGCAGTTGACGCCATCGTGAAGGGTGCCAACGATCTGGACGTCAGCGGCCTCTCCCATGAGGACCGGGACGCAAAGCGGGTCCAGTACGTCCACGACCAGATCACCAAGTCCATCAGCTACCGGTATGAGATCAACTGCTCCACCCCCGAAAACGCCAACTACATCCGCACCGTCTACGCCCTGGTGACCCACGAGGGCGTGTGCGAGGGCTACGCCCGGTCCATGCAGCTGATCCTGGACAAGCTGAACATCCCCTGCGTGCTGATCCACGGCATGCAGACCTCCGGCGGCGACCCGGAGCCCCATATGTGGAACGCCGTCCAGATCGGCGAAAACTGGTACGCCGTGGACGCCACCTGGGACGACCCCATCAGGCTGGACAGGAAAGGCGATATCATCAAGGCCGAGATCCCCGGCCAGGACGGCGGCGAGATCGACAACTACCTGCTGGTGGGCCAGGATATCATCGGCGCCAACTGGCAGCCCTCCGGCGTCGTGTCCTCCGGCGAGAAGGAGTTCACCTATCCCACCATCGAGCTGCGCTCCTTCAACGGCGACAGCGTCTATCAGGACGCCGTGGGCCTGCACGTGGCCTACTCCGCCTCCGCCGATATGGAGGAGGAGAACGCCGGCAGATGGACCGTGGACTTCCGCGGCGACGGCGCGAAAAAGGCCGCAGAGGATGGCTTCTACCTCCTGGTGAAGATGTGGGACATCAGCGACGACGGCACCGAGTTCAAGCTCGACGAGTGGTACTATGTGGAGGCCGGCCTCCTGGGCGTCAAGGACAGCAATCCGTACTTCAAGGACAGCGACACCGGCGTCAGGCTGGTGAGCGCCACCTGTGACTATGCCCAGTTCGCCGTCACCACCCGGGCTCCCGACCACTACTTCGAGGACAACTGGGAATCCTACTTTGAGCCCACCATGGGCGAGTGCGGCTACTACCACGGCGACGGGCTGGACATCATCGCCGAGACCGACCTGCTCTACAATGTGAACGCCGACTACACCGCGCCCCCCTATGTGAAGACCCAGTACCCCGCCGCCAACCACAACGTCAACATCGGCTACACCTACCCGATGCAGGTCATGTTCGACGACGTGCTGTACGCCCCCGACAAGGCCCCGGCCAAGGACGAGTGGAAAGCCCCCGACCAGGCCGTGAACGGCGAGACCATCCGGGTCAGCTACACCACCTGGCAGCCCGACCAGGACTATGAGACCATCCAGGTGGACCTGGCCGGCCAGGTGAACTTCGACACGAACCACGTGGGCTGCGACACCGGCAAGCTCGGCAAGCACTATGTGGACTCCTCCTTGCTGAAATGGCACTTCGCCTGCGAGACGGAGCATGAGCACGTCCTGGGCGTCTGCCCGGTGGACGGCGTCAGCTTCGACTTCGCCGCCAGCACCCAGTGGCTGGACGACCAGACCCTCTACCGCTTCCAGATCGAGGGGATGGTGGGCGGCCGGTCCGGCAAGCGGCCCAACAGCTGGGAAGTGGTCATGGCCACCCCCTACTGCCCCATCTGCTACCGCAGCCAGGGCATCGACTGGAACCTGTGGGGCCGTCCCTTCCTGCTGGACAACCCCGACGACCTGGATCTGAGCAGGGTGATGGTCGAGGGCACCGACGGCAACAAGAAAGCCCTGAACAACCTGGACGACAATATGAACAAGAGCGGCTACAACGGCAAGCTGACCCTCACCGTGGAGGACATCAGCAAGAGCCGCCCCAAGTCCCAGGAAGTCACCGAGG
>CANRFU010000042.1 GCA_947629975.1 uncultured Oscillospiraceae bacterium
TCGTGGGCCTCGTGCTCCGCCCGCATGTGGGCCAGCATCTCCTCCTCCAGGGAGGGCTTCTCCATGGCGGCCAGGATGGTCTTGCCGTCCAGGTCGCTCCAGGGGGTGGTGATGATGGCGGCCTTAGGATTCTTCTCCCGCAGGAGGGCCACCATGGCCTCCAGCCGGTCCTGAGGCAGGTTCTGGCTCCGGGACAGGATCAGGGTGCCGGCGGACTCCACTTGGTTGTTGTAGAACTCGCCGAAGTTCCTCATATAGCCCTTCACCTTGGTGGCGTCCACCACGGTGACGAAGCTGTTCAGATGCAGCTCCGGCTCCTGGTCGGCCACATTCTGCACCGCCACGATCACGTCGGACAGCTTGCCCACGCCGGAGGGCTCGATGAGGATGCGGTCGGGGTGGAACTGGGCCAGCACCTTTTTCAGCGCGTCCCCGAAGTCGCCCACCAGGGAGCAGCAGATGCAGCCGGAGGACATCTCGGAGATCTCCACGCCGGTCTCCTTCAAAAAGCCGCCGTCCACGCTGATCTCGCCGAACTCGTTCTCGATGAGCACCAGCTTCTCGCCCTGGTAGGCCTCGGCCAGCAGCTTTTTGATGAGGGTGGTCTTGCCGGCGCCAAGGAAGCCAGAGAAAATGTCGATCTTGGTCATAATGGTATCATTTCCTTTTTATTATGGATTTGGCTACATTTTACCCCTGGAATTTGGCAAAGTCAAGGGGGTGGGGCGTCCGCGGAGCGCTCCCGCGGGGCCGCCGCGAGCAAAACGCCATTCCGGGAGGCCGACTGGGTCAGCCGCCGGGAATGGCGTTTTGGCCTCCCTTCGGGGGATCCGCGAAAAAGCGCTCCGTGCGCGGGAGAGACGGGGCGGCAGAGAGCGCCTGTTCCGGGCCCTATTCCGTTTTCCCGCCGGCGGCCCTGTCGCAGATGATGGACACCGCCCTGGGGTGGTTCACCACGGTGGACACCGCGTGGGCGCCGCCGAATTCGCCGTCCACCGTCCAGGCCACCAGTTCGTCGCAGGTGAAGGTGACCTCGCTGGCGGAAAAGGCCACCACCGCCGCGTTCTCCGTCAGCTCCTGGAGGTTCAGGGCGGACAGGATGGACTGCCAGTCCTCGGAGGTCTTGGGCATCCGGACCAGAAGCACCTCGAACTTGCCGTCGTCCAGCTTCACCAGGTCCCGGGACAGGTTCACCATGCCCCCCACCGACACGGTGTTGCCCACCATGCCGTAAATGAAGTCCCCCTCGAAAGCGCGGCCGTCTGAGGCGGTCACCGTCATATGGTAGCTTGGGACGTCGGCCAGCTTGCCCATTCCCTCCAGCACATAGGCCAGATGGCCCAGCATCTGCTTGCTGGCCTGAGGCGTGGAGTAGGACACATCGGTGAACAGGCCGAAGGCGGCCACGTAAGTAAAGGGGTGCTGGTTGGCCTCCCCCACGTCCACCGCCCACGGCTCGCCTGTTCCGGCCAGCTTTGCCAGTTCCTCGGTGGTCTTGGGCAGGCCCAGGGTGCGGGCGAAGTCGTTGGTGGTGCCGGTGGGGATGTAGCCCACGGGGACGCGCTGCTCAGGGGGAAGCTGCAGCATACCGCGGACCACCTCATTGAGGGTGCCGTCTCCGCCGCAGCACACGATCCGGTCGAACTGCGGGCCCTCCCGGACGGCGGTCTCGGTGGCATCCCCCGCTTTGGCGGTGGGGTGGACGGTGACCTCCCAGCCCTGGGCGTTGAAGACCTCCACCACCCCGGCCAGAGAGGTGCGGGCCTTCTGCCGTCCGGCCAGGGGGTTATAGATGTAAAGAAGCCGTTTACTCATGGGGCGACCTCCTGATGGTTTCATTTCCCCATATTATAGCCACATCTATCCCCTAATACAATGAACAAATTGTAAAACCGAACGCTGCCGGCAGACAAAAAACTGTATCATATGATCCGCTCCGCTGTCGGATGCAGCAGAAGGAGCAGGGGCGCCGCGCGGCATGGGCGTCCCGCGCCGGCCGGACCGGGCGCCGGTGCAAAAAGGGGCAGGGCGCGGTCTTTCGGGACTGCGCCTTGCCGCACATGGTACTATTCCCTGTTGGGCCGGTCCTGACCGATCGGGCGCTTTCGCGCCTTCAGCCGATAAACTCGTGGAGCAGGGAGCCGGGGGGCACCAGCCTGGGGTCGATGGGTTCGAACAGGTCGAACGCCTCCACCATTTTCAGCAGCTCGGAACGGCGGTCGTTCTCCTCCGGCACCGCCATCATAATGGGCTTTGCGTAGGCAGCCATCACCGACGTCTCATAGGCCAGGGCCGAATCCAGCTTGATGTGGGCGGTGTCCTTGTAGGGGGAGATATACAGCTTCTCCCCCCGGCGGACGTTGCCCCACATCTCCAACGTTCCCGCCACGTCGGTGCCCCGGTAGTTGTAGTCCCGGACGGCCCGGCGGGTCAGCCGCAGCCAGGTGGCCTTGAACACCGTCCTGTCCCCGTCCCTCACGTCGCTCCGGGCGGAGATATAGAGCCGGGCGGCCTCCGGGTGGCGGCTGGTGAGATCGGTGTTCAGGGCGTGGATCCCCTCGAAGATGGCCACCTCGTCGGGGCCCACCTTCAGGGGGGTGCCCTTGCTGTCGTTGCGCATCTGGCGGGCAAACTCGAAGTGTGGCACCAGCACCCACTCCCCCCTGGCCAGTTTCTCAAAGTGCTGGTCCAGCAGGGCCAGGTCCATCATCTTGGGGGACTCGTAGTCGATGGAGCCGTCAGGGGTGCGGGGGGCGGTGCGGGGGTTCTGATGGACAAAGTAGTCGTCCATGGACACGGCGTAGCTGCCGATGCCCCGCCGCTCCAGCTCCTCCCGGAGCTTGTGAGCGGTGGTGGTCTTGCCGGAGCCGGATGGGCCGGACAGCAGCACCACCGGGCTCTTCGCCCGGTTCTCCACGATCCTGTCCGCGCACCTTGCGATGGCCTCCTGGTAGCGGGCGTCGCACTCCTCCATGAAGCCCCTGGCGTCCCGGCGGACGGCCTCGTTGATGTCAGTCAGCTGATACGACATAGATAACTCCTTTACGCGCGCTTGAATTGCTTTTCCAGCTGCTTTTTGGTCAGCTCGATGGCCACTGGGCGGCCGTGGGGGCAGTATTTCACTTCCCCGCTCATCACCATCCGGGCCACCTCCTCCAGTTCCTCCTGCCCGGAGCGCCAGCCCCCCTTGATGGCCGCCTTGCAGGCCATGGTGTGGAGCAGCTCGTCCCGGACGCCGGCGGGGTCGGCGGTCCCCGTCACCCGCAGCCGCCGGGCCAGCTCCAGCAGGGCGGACTCGATGTCCCCGGCGTCCAGATAGTCGGGGGCGGAGCGCACCGCCAGGGCGTTGGAGCCGAACTCCTCCAGTTCGAACCCAAACCGGGTGAGCAGGGCGGTCTGCTCCAGCAGCAGGGCCCGCTCCTCCGGGGCGGGGGTGAAGGTCAGGGGGGTCAGCAGCTCCTGGACCATGGGCTTGTAGTCCGCCGCCTTGAGCCGGTCGAAGTTGGCCCGCTCGTGGGCGGCGTGCTTGTCGATGAGCAACACCTTCTCCCCCTGCTCCACCAGCACGTAGGTGCGGAACAGCTCCCCGCGGACCACCCAGGGCTCCTCTTCCGGGGCGGGCTCTGGTTCAGGGATGGGGGCGGGTTTGGGCGCGGGAGCCGCTTTCTGTTCCGACGCGGAGACGGGCCTGGGCGCGGAATGACTGGGCGCGGGCTCGTCCACGGGCAGCGGCTTCACCCGGCGGAAGGGGGTGGGGCTCACCGCCTTGGGCCGCTGGGGAGGCGTAGCGGCCCCCGCCTTGAACTCCTCCACCGTCATCCGCTCCCCTACGGGGGCCTTGGGGGCAGTGTAGTCGTGGAGGGGCAGGGGAGACCGGGCCGAGCCGATGGGGACATCGGCCCCTACAGAGGAGGTTTGGACGGCGGGGCCGTGGCCCATAGGCAGCGGCAGCTTCGTCTGATGGGGGGTGACGGTGTCCTCCCCCCTGGGGGCGGAGAGAGTGGCCTGGGGCCGGGTGCGGTCCCGGTCCAGGGCGGAGAGCACCGCGTAGTACACGGCGGTATACACCGACTGCTCTTTCTGGAACTTCACCTCCGTCTTGGTGGGGTGGACGTTCACATCCACCTCCGAGGGCCGGAGGGTCAGGTGGATCACGCAGGCGGGGAATTTGCCCACCATCTTCTGGTTTTTGTAGGCCTCCTCCACCGCCGCCGTCATGACGCGGCTTTTGACGTACCGCCCGTTGACGAAGAAATGCTGGTAGCCCCGGCTGCCCCGGCAGCAGGTGGGCAGGGAGGTAAAGCCGGACACGGACATCCCCTCGCCGGAGCCGGTCACCGGAAGGAGGCCCAGGGCGACGTCCCGGCCCAGCACGGCGTAGACGGCGCTCTTCAGCTGTCCGTCTCCAGGGGTGAGCAGCTCCTGCTTCCCGTCCCGGAGGAATTTTACCGACAGCTCCGGATGGGACAGGGCCACCCGCTGGACGATCGCGAATACGGCGGCCCCCTCCGCCACGTCCTTCTTCATGAATTTTAACCGGGCGGGGGTATTGTAAAACAGGTCCCGGACAGAGATGGTGGTCCCCTTAGGGCAGCCCGCCTCCTCCTGGGAGGTGACCACCCCGGCCTCCAGGGTGAGGACGGCGCCCAGGTCCTCGTCCTCCGTGCGGGTGCGCAGCTCCACCAGGGACACCGCCGAGATGGCGGCCAGGGCCTCCCCCCGGAACCCCAGGGTGCCGATGGCCTCCAGGTCGTACTCGGTGGCGATCTTGGAGGTGGCGTGGCGGAGGAAGGCGGTGGCGGCCTGGTCGGCGGGGATGCCGCAGCCGTCGTCGCTGATCCGGATGAGGGTCATCCCCCCGTGGACGATCTCCACCGTCACCGCCGAAGCCCCGGCGTCGATGGAGTTCTCCATCAGCTCCTTCACCACGGAGGCGGGGCGCTCCACCACCTCACCGGCGGCGATGAGGTCGGCCACATGGGGGTCAAGCTGTCTGATGACGGGCATGGTCATACCTCCAATAAAATGGTCACGGGGCCGTCGTTCTGGGAGAACACCTGCATGTCCGCCCCGAACTCCCCGTGCTCCACGGCGAAGCCCCGCCGGCGGCACTGGTCCATGAACCGCTCATACAGGGGGATGGCCACATCGGGTTTGGCGGCGTGGGAGAACCCCGGCCGCCGGGAGGAGGTGTCGGCATACAGGGTGAACTGGCTCACCGCCAGGATGGAGCCCCCTACGGCGGCCAGGTTGAGGTTCATCTTCTCGTTCTCGTCCTCGAAGATGCGGAGGCCGCACACCTTATCGGCCATCTTGTCGGCCTGGGCCTCGGTGTCGTCGGGGCCCACCCCCAAGAGAACCAGCAGCCCCGTTTCGATCTGGCCGTTGATTCGATTGTCGATCTCCACACGGGCGTTCTTGACTCTTGTCACCACCGCGCGCATGGCGTATTCCTCCCCTTTTCTCTGCCTGGGCCGCCGAGGTTCTCAAGGCGGCGCAGGATGGTTTCCAGCCGCTCCCGGGTCCTCTCCCGGTCGCCGGCGGCCACGGCGTTGGTCAGGCTGTCCTCGCGCCATCTGACGTCCGAGCTCCAGAAGGCGTCTATGACCGCGTACAGATAGGGCCAGCAGGCCCGTTCCGCCTCCGAGAAGGGGCGGACGGAACAGTATCCCCTCAAAAATGCGGTGAAGATCTGCTCCTCCCGGTCCTCGCCGAGGTCCGGGGGATAGTCCATCAGCCGCGCCTCAAAGACCGCCTGCATGACAGCATCGCAGAACAGGACATTATCCCCGCTGCGGTTGAAGTCAAAGGCCCCGATCTCCCCGGAGGCCGTCTCATACAGATTGCAGTCGCTGATGTCCCCCTGCACCGCGTATCTGGGCCGCCTGTTCAGGGCGGACAGGGTGTCCATATGATCGTTGTATGTTTGGCGGATCTGATCAAAGAGCGCCCTGTTTTCCCCGCTCAGCGCCTCTCCCACAGATAGAAAGGCGTCCACGTCAAACAGGTCGTTGGGGGCAAAGGGGTCGAACAGTACCCGGCCGGCCGCGTGGAGGTCCCGCTGCTCGGCGATGTTATGCATCCTCGCCAACAACTCCCCCGTCTTTTCGGCGGTCTGCGGATCGACAACTCTGATCTCGCGCTCCACGAACCGTTCCACAGTTACAAACACGTTCCGCCCGCAGAGAGAATACGTTTTGACAAACGCGCTGCCGGAGCGATACTGACGGGGGGTGGCGATCCCGTTTTCCCGCAGAGCGTCCGCAAAGCGGCACTGGCTCTCCCAGAGCTCCGCCGTGACGCCCTCCTCGTTTTTGAACCGCACCACCAGAGGCGGCCCGTCCGTCAGCTCCGCCTTGACGATCAGCCGGACCTCCTGGGTGCCGGGGTTGTCCTCCTTGTAATTAGAGCGCTGCAACTCAGATACGCTTTTGAGCTCTGAAACGACCCCAAAATCCTCTAAAACGTGCTTCAGCTCAGCACGGGCCACGTTAAACATTGTAAGCTCCCCGGCGGCGCTCCGGGGCCGGGAGGAGTTTTACGCACTCCTCCAGCCCGATCCTGTCCTCCTGGGTGAAATGCCCGGGGAGGACGCTGTCCATATCCAGCACACCCCAAATGGAGCCGTCCGCTTTTCGGAGGGGGACGACGATCTCCGAGTGGGTGTTGCAGTCGCAGGCGATGTGCCCCGCGAAGCAGGACACCTCCTCCACCACCTGGGATTTATCCTCCTTCCAGGCGGTGCCGCAGACCCCTTTGCCGTATCCGATGCGGCTCACCGCCGGCCTGCCCTGGAAGGGACCCACCGCCAGCTCGTCCCCGTCCACCAGGTAAAAGCCCGCCCAGTTGGCCTCCGGGAACGCCTGGGCCAGCACGGCGGAGAAGTTGGCCAGGGCGGCGGTGAGATTGGGGGAGCCCGCCGTGTAGAGGGCCAGCTGCTCCTTCAACATCCGATAAAACGCCGGCCTTTCGGCGGGATAGGTCACTTCGATGTAGCTCATGGGGGTCTCCTTTCGCTATTTGCCCACGCAGAACCGCTGGAAGATCAGGTCGGTCACGTCCTCCCGGACGGTGCGGCCCGTCAGCTCGCCCAGGGCGGACATGGCCTCCTCCACGTCGGCCACCACCGCGTCGGGGGGCATCCCGGCGGACAGGGCCTCTGCCCCCCGTCGGACAGCCTCCCGGGCCCGGGAGGCCGCCTCCATCTGCCGGGCGTTGGTGAGGACGGCGGCGGAATGATCCGCCCCCGCCGGGAACAGGGCGGCCACGGCCTGCTCCAGCGCGTCCAGCCCCCGGCCGGTGGGGGCGGATACCTCCACCGCGGGGGGCAGCTTCGACGGGTCAAGGGACGGCACCGGCGCGGAAGGGAGGTCCCGCTTGGTCCGCACCAGGATCGTGGGGGCCAGGGCCGTGGCCCGCTCCAGAAGGGCGACATCCTCCTCCGTCACCGGGCGGGAGAAGTCCCACAGCACCAGAATCAGCTCCGCCCCCTCCATGGCCGCCCGGCTGCGCTCCACCCCCAAGCGCTCCACCGCATCGTCGGTGTCCCGCAGGCCGGCGGTGTCGATGAGCCGAAGGGTCATCCCGGCCAGGTTCACCCGCTCCTCCACCGTGTCCCTTGTGGTGCCGGGGACGGGGGTGACGATGGCACGCTCCCGGCCCAGCAGGGCGTTGAACAGGGTAGACTTGCCCGCGTTGGGCCGGCCCACGATGGCGCAGGGAATCCCCTCGTTGACGGCGCGGCCCCGGCGGTAGCTGGCGGCCAGATCGTCCAGCCGGCGGGCGGAGGCGTCCAGGGCCTCCCCCAGTTCGGCGGCCCGGAAGGGGTCGATGTCCTCGTCGGGCCAGTCCAGCACCGCGTGAAAGTGGGCGCAGACCCCGGCCAGATCGTTGTAGATGGCCTCGATGGCGCTGGCCAGGGCGCCCCCCAGCTGGCTGGCGGCCTGCCGGACGGCGGCGGGGGTCTCGGCGTGGATCAGGTCGGCCACCGCCTCGGCCCTGGTCAGGTCCAGCTTTCCGTTCAAAAAGGCCCGGCGTGTGAACTCCCCGGCCTTTGCCTGCCGCGCCCCGGCGGCGAACAGGGACTCCAGCCCCAGGGCCAGGGCGGCGGGGGAGCCGTGGCACTGGAGCTCGGCGGTGTCCTCCCCGGTGTAGCTGCGGGGGGCGCGGGAGACGGTGGCCAGGCACCGGTCGATGACCGCGCCGTCCGCGCCCCGCAGTTTGCCGTAGACCAGGGCCCGGTCGGGCCGGGAGGCCATGGGCCCGCCCCGGGCGGGGGTGAACACCTTATCCAGCACGGCGATGGCGTCCGGCCCGGACAGCCGCAGAATGCCGATGGCCGACAGCGCGGGGGCCGTCGCAATGGCGGCAATGGTGTCAGTCATAGTCAGTACCTCGAACTGTTTTTCAATAAAGGCAGTATATCATGTTTTCGGCGCGATTTCAATCCGTGGAAAGCACTTGTTCCCTTTTCGCCGATGTAGTATAATGTCACACGGACATATCTGAAAGGAGGGCTCGGAATGAAAAACAGCACCGGCCGCAGAAATTGGCTCCATGTCGGTCTATCCTCCGCACTGGTCGTCCTCCTGGTGGCCTATTTTACCGCGTTCTGTATCATCAACTTCGCCGGCTTCTCTCAGTTCTGCACGGGGGATATGTATGAGGACACCTATGTGGCCCGGCTTATGTGGGAACAGAAAACGCTGTTCCCCGACGGATGGGTATTCGGCAATCAGTTCTACGTGTTTGCCACACCGGTGCTGGCGGCTCTGTTTTATGGGATCACCGGCAGCATGAACCTGGCTATGGCGCTGGCAACCACCGCGATGACAGCGGCGATGCTGGCCGCCTTCTGGTGGATGCTCCTGCCCTTTACAGAGCGGCGGGAGCGGCTGCTGGGCACCGCCGTGTTGGTGGCCGCCGTAATGGGTCCGGACCTGTTCAACGATATCGAACCCCAGATCTTTTACATTTTTGCCAGCTATTACGCCGCCTACGCCATCACCCTGTTTGTGGTGTTTGGAGACTATCTGCGGGTGCGAACCGGCAGGCGGAGCGCCCTTCTCTCTCCCGGTTTCGTCATCGCCCTCATCCTCAGCTTCTGCACCGGCATGAACAGCCTGCGGCAGACCGCTGTTATGGTACTGCCGCTGATTGTCCTGGAGGGCGCGTGGTTCGCCTCCGGAGCCCTATGGTCGCGGAGATTCGGCGGGACCGTGGAACGGCCTCCCGTTCCGGGTATGTTCCATGTTCTCTCCATCTCCGCCGCCAATCTGCTGGGCTGCGTTGTCATTCGGCTGATCTCTCCCGCTCAGGTCACCATTTTTTCGGGCTATGACCTCACGGGTCTGGCCCGCCTGAAGGAGCATTTTTCCACCGCTCTCCGGGCCCTGCGCAGTATCACCGGGTTGAAATATCTGCTCACAGAGCGGTTCAATCTCTGGCTGGGGCTATTCGCCGCCGCGCTGGTCATCCTGTCCCTGACAGCACTGGTCCGTATCTGCTATCAATGGATCGTTGTCACGATCCATTGGCGGCATATGCCGCCATGTGCGCTCTGGGTATTTTGGCCGTCCAGGCCGCCGGTATCGTACTGGACCTTTCCTTGCGGTCCATCTATCTGTTCACCTGGTACCCGCTGGCCGCCCTGTGCGCCGTTCTCCTGGCCCGGCGGACCCATCGGCAGTTCTGGCAGCTCCCGCTGATCCTCCTGATGGCTGCCAATCTGTGTGTCACCTATCTGCCCTCCGTCCAGAAATCGCTGGACCCGCCTCAAACCATAATTGACGAGGCGGCTCAATGGCTGGTGGATCAGGACAGCTACGACTATCTTTACGGCCCCTGGGCCACCGTGAATTATGTGGCCGCCAGGACAGACGGCGCAGTGTTGGCCGGCTGCTGGACCGACGACGACTTCACTGTGCTGGGCTATATCAACCCTCAGAACATCTACTCCGCCGAGGACAACCAGCGGGCGGTATATCTGGTGACCGCCGACCAGCGGGGCGCCTTTTTGGCCCTGGCTGAACAGGCGGGCGCGGAGCTTCGGGAGGCGGCCTCTTTTGCGGACGGGGAGCTGACATTCTTTACAAGCACCGTGCCCCTGCTCCACCCACAGGCCCCGCCGGGCAGCCAGTCAAATCAAAACCACTAGTAAACTAGTGGTTTGCTCAGACCCCAGAGGGGTCAGTCCTTGCTGGCCCCTGTAAGGGGCATCGAATATTATCACCGCATCGCTTGCCCTGCAACCTGTAAACAGGTAATTTATATCAGCTGCTGCGTTGATTTGACGATGTTTCTTCCCCTCTGCAAAAATCCCCTTGGCCTTTCGTGATGCGGTTGCCAAACCATCATGTTTGGCCTTGGGGATTTTATTTTGCCAAGGCTTTTTTCCACCCCTGGTAGAACCAGGGGATTTTTTAAGCTAAAGCACCATAAACTAGTGGTTTGCTCAGACCCCAGAGGGGTCAGTCCTTGCTGGCCCCTGTAAGGGGCATCGAATATTATCACCGCATCGCTTGCCCTGCAACCTGTAAACAGGTAATTTATATCAGCTGCTGCGTTGATTTGACGATGTTTCTTCCCCTCTGCAAAAATCCCCTTGGCCTTTCGTGATGCGGTTGCCAAACCATCATGTTTGGCCTTGGGGATTTTATTTTGCCAAGGCTTTTTTCCACCCCTGGTAGAACCAGGGGATTTTTTAAGCTAAAGCACCATAGAAAAGTTCCTCGCCTGATTCGGGCGAGGAACTTTTTATAGCTGCTGTTTCAACTGATAGAGCAGGTTCATGGCCTCGATGGGGGTCAGGGTCTCCACGGAGGTGTTCCGCAGGGTATCCAGCACGGCGGAGCCCGCCATGTCCCCCAGGGAAAACTGGTCGTCTGCCGGAGCGGCGCTCCGGACGGGGGCGGCCCCGCCCCGCTCCTCCAGTTCGGACAGGATAGCCCGGGCCCGCTCGATGACCTTGGCGGGCACCCCGGCCAGTTTGGCCACCTCGATGCCGTAGCTCTGGTCCGCCCCGCCGGGGACGATCTTCCGCAAAAACACGATGCCGTCCCCCCGCTTTTTGGCGGCGATGTGGTAGTTTTTGACCCCCTCGATGGACTGCTCCACCTCGGTCAGCTCGTGATAGTGAGTGGCGAAGAGGGTCTTCGCCCCCAGCTTCTTTTTGTCGGCGCAGTATTCCAGCACCGCCCGGGCGATGGACATGCCGTCGTAGGTGGAGGTGCCCCGGCCGATCTCGTCCAGGATCAGCAGGGACTTGCTGGTGGCGTTTTTCAGCATCTGGGCCACCTCGGTCATCTCCACCATGAAGGTGGACTGGCCGGCGGACAGGTCGTCGGACGCGCCGATGCGGGTGAACACCCGGTCCACCGCCCCGATCCGGGCGGATTTGGCCGGCACGAAGGAGCCCATCTGGGCCATGAGGACGATGAGGGCCACCTGGCGCATATAGGTGGACTTGCCCGCCATATTGGGCCCGGTGATGATGGCGAGGCGGTCCGCCCCGCCGTCCATATAGGCGTCGTTGGGAACAAAGAGGCTGTCCCTCAGCATCTTCTCCACCACGGGGTGGCGGCCCTCCCGGATGTCGATGACGCCGCTGTCGTCCACCAGCGGGCGGCAGTAGCCGTTCTCCACCGCCACCGAGGCGAAGGAGGTCAGCACATCCAGGGCGGCTACGCCGGCGGCCGCCCCCTGGACCTGCCGCACCCTGCCGGCGGCGGTCTCCCGCAGCTGGCAGAACAGCTGGTATTCCAGGGCGACCACCCGGCTCTGGGCGGACAGGATCTCGTGCTCCAGGTCTTTCAGCTCCTGGGTGATGAACCGCTCGCAGTTCACCAGGGTCTGCTTGCGGATGTAGTCGTCGGGCACCAGGGAGAAGTAGCTCTTGGATACCTCAATATAGTACCCAAACACCTTATTGTAGCGCACCTTCAGGCTCTTGATGCCGGTGCGCTCCTTCTCCCGCGTCTCCAGGGCGGCCACCATGTCCGCCCCGTGGTCCAGCACGTCCCGGAGGTGGTCCACCTCCTCGTTGTAGCCCTTGCGGATGAAGTCGCCCTCCCGGATGGTGAAGGGGAGGCGGTGGTCGTCCTCGTCGTCCCGGATGGCGGAGCGGAGGAGGGCCTGGAGGTCCTGGAGCTCCGTGAATCGCTCCAGGAAGCTAAACCGGCGGGGGGCCGCCTGGGCCAGAGGGGCCGCCTGCTCCGCCAGAGTGGGCAGAACCCCCAGCCCCTCCGCCAGAGCGAGCATATCCCGGGCGTTGGCGCTGCCGTAGGCCACCTTGCCGATGAGCCGCTCCAGATCGGGCACCCGGCGGAGGGTGAGGGAGAGTTCCTCCCTTGTCACCGAATCGGCCGTCAGCGCGGCCACCTGGTCCTGCCGGACCGCGATGGCGGCGGGGTCCCGGAGGGGCTGCTCGATCCAGGAGCGGATGAGCCGGTGACCCATGGCGGTACGGGTGCGGTCCAGCACCCACAGCAGGGAGCCCTTCTTCTCCTGCCCCCGGATGGTCTCGGTGAGCTCCAGGGTCCGGCGGGCGGTCAGGTCCAGCTCCAGGTATTTGGGCCCCGCCTCGCCCCCCAGTTCCAGGGCGGTGAGATGGCTCAGATCGGTCTTCTGCGTCTCGGCCAGGTAGGCGGCCAGGGCCCCGGCGGCCTGCCAGCAGAGCAGGGCGCCTGCGTCGTCCTCGGGCGGCTCTTTCTCAGCCTCCACCAGGCCGCAGGAGACCAGGGCCTCCCTGGCCCGGGCGGGCCGGAAGGGGGCCTCTTCCCCGTTTTCACAGAGGCAGCCCAGCCGCTCTTTCAGAAAATCGGTGAGCTCCTTCTCCGAGGCCGCCCCGTCGGAGAGGATGGCCTCGCTGGGGGGACAGGCCGACAGCCGGTTTATCAGGTGGGTGAGCCAGCCCTCCCCGGTGAAGGGGGCGGCGGTGAACTGGCCGGTGGACAGGTCGCACTGGGCCAGGGCGGCCCCGGCGCTGTCCCGGTAGACGGCGCAGATAAAGTTGTTGCGGCTCTCGTCCAGCATCACGTCGTCCATGGCGGTGCCGGGGGTGACGATGCGGATGATGTCCCGGTCCACCAGACCCTTGGCCAGGGCGGGGTCCTCCATCTGCTCGCAGATGGCCACCTTGTACCCCCGCTTGATGAGCCGGGCGATGTAGTTCTGGGCGGAGTGGTAGGGCACCCCGCACATGGGGACCCGCTGATCCTCCGGCTTGCCCCGGTCACGGGTGGTGAGGGTGAGGCCAAGCTCCTCGGTGCCGATCTTGGCGTCATCGTGGAACATCTCGTAGAAGTCGCCCAGGCGGAAGAACAGCAGGCAGTCGGGGTACTGCTCTTTGATCTTCCAGTATTGGCGCATCATGGGGGTCAGCTCGGCCATGTCTTTCTCTCCTCCCGGAAACGGCGGGGGCTTATTCGCTCCCGCCGTCGTAATCGGTGATCACGTAAACGTATCGGATGCCCGCGATGTCGGCGGCGGGCTTCACCTCGGCGCATCGGTTGACCCCGTCCGCCTCGGTCTCCAGATCCTGGACGCTTCCCACCAGGATCCCCTTGGGATATACGCCTCCCAGGCCGGAGGTGGTCACCTGGTCGCCCGCCGCCAGTTTGGTATCCGCCGGCAGGAAGGACAGCTTCAGCAGGCCCTCCTGCATCAGGGTGAAGTCCCCCTGCAAAATGGCGTTCTCGTCGGTGCGGGCCACCCGCCCCCCCATCTGGGTGGAGGTGTCCAGTATGGTGGTGACCTCGGCCCAGTTGAGGCCCGCCTCGGTGACCACCCCCACCAGGTTGCCGTACTGGTCGATGACGCAGTTGTCCACCGCCACGCCGTCGGCGGTGCCCCGGTCGATCATCAGGTTGGACTCCCAGTTGGAGGTGGAACGGCGGGTGACCTCCGCATCTCTGTAGGTGAGGTCGGGGCGCTCCTCCGCCAAGCCCAGCAGGTCCTTCAGCCGTTCGTTCTCCCGGACCGCATCCTCCCCTTCCCGGGCGGCCTGTTCCATCTCGGCCAGCTGCCGGCGGAGTTCGTCGATCTCGGCGGCCATTTTCTCATATTGGAAGGTGCGGTCATACTGCCGCTGGGCCCACTCGGCCGCCCAGGAGGAGATGGCCCGCACCGGGGTGGCCAGCACCTCCAGCACCCCCGACAGGGGATCGAACCCGAAAATATAGGAGCTGAGGGCGATCACCCCCGCCAGCAGCGCCGCCGCCAGCAGGAGGAGTCCCCCGTTGTCCTTGAAAAACTGCTTCATACCGTACTCCTTTTATGGTTGGAACGGGGGCAGGCCGAAGTCCTCCGCCAGCACCCGGCCCAGCCGAAACACAGGCAGGCCCACCACGTTGCCGTAATCGCCGCGGATGCCCTCCACCAGCAGGGCGCCCCGGCCCTGGATGCCGTAGGCCCCCGCCTTGTCCATGGGTTCCCCGGTGGCGATGTAGGCGGCGATCTCCTCCTGCGGCAGAGGGCGGAAGCGCACGGCGGTGCTCTCATGGAAGGTGACGGATCTCCCGCCCCGGGTCACGGTGACCCCGGTGTAGACGTGATGCTCCCGCCCGGACAGGGCGGACAGCATGGAAAAGGCGTCGTCCCCGGTGTGGGGCTTGCCCAGAACGGCGTCCCCAATGGCCACCACCGTGTCGGCGGCGATGATGAGGGGCCCCGGCCCCTCCAGGGCGGCCACGGCGGCCGCCTTCCGGCGGGACAGCTCCTCCACCATCGCGGCGGGGGGCGTTCCGGGGAGGACGGTCTCGTCCACGTCGGGGGCGTGGACCCGGAAGGCCAGGCCGATCTGTTCCAGCAGCGCCTTGCGGCGGGGCGATTGGGACGCGAGAATGATGTCCATAGCGCTCTCCGTTCACAGGTTATTCCACGTCCCGGTAATACAGGCCGCGGGTGAAATTGTTGGGGGTGTAACCTCCCCTGCCCCGGTAGCGGTCCAGCACCTGGGCACACTCCACGCCGTTCTCGGTGGTGAACAGCAGGCGGATGGCAGACACCCCCGCCCGTCTGTAGTCGGCCTCCTTGTCGGCCAGGAACAGCTTGTTGGCGTTCAGCAGTTCGTTTCGACAGCCGAAGGTCCGCTCCACCGGGAAGCGCTTCCCCCTGCGGTCGGTGAGCAGATTCACGTTGGCGCACACACACTTGCCCGATTGGTTCCTGATGGCGCAGTTCTCGGTGATCATCAGGGGCAGGCGGCCGTAGGCGATGAGTTCCACCGGGATCGCCTTGGCCAGATCCCGGATCTGGGCCAGTTTCAGTTCAAAGGAGGCGGTGAGAGTCTGGAAGCCCATCCGCTTGTACTCCTTGATGGCCTGGCTGTTGAACACCTGGAGGCCGAAGTCCCCCCGGAGGGCGAAGCCCATCTCCCTGGCCGGGGCGGCAAAGCCCAGATTGCCCACAAAGGCGTCGGTGACGCCGGCCTTCCGGCACTGCTCCAGCTGGCGGCGGAGTTCGTCCATCTCCCGGTCCAGGCAGATGCGGGGCAGCGCCACCGCCACAGGGACTTCCCGGTCCATCACCGCCCGGATCTCGTCGGTGTGGGCGGCGATCTCCTCCGCCGGGAGGAGGATCAGGTCTGGCTTGCGGCGGAGCAGCTCGAAGGTGATCTGTTCCGCATGGCGAAGGGACGCCTGGACGGCGGGCTCCCCCCGGAAATTTTCATAGCGCGCGCCCATGTTGTACTGCCCGTGGCGGCGCTCCGGCAGGGCGGTCCGCTGGCGGGACAGCTCCTCCAGCGCCCGGCGGCGCAGGGCGTTGACCGCCGACAGGGGGACGGACAGGCCGTCCTCCACCAGGGCGACGATCCGCTCCGCCCGGTAGGGGGTCCCGCCGGTCTTGGCCAGCTGATCCTCCACCACCTGCCGGGTGACGGGCCGGCTGCGGGCCACCTCCGGCGGGTCGCCGGAGACGGCGGCCTGCCGCCCCTCGGGGTCCTCCACCCCCACCTGGACGGGCTGGCCCGCCCGGACCATGGCGTAGAATTTCACCGGGACCCGCGGCCCCTCGCTCCGCTCGTAGGCGGCGCGGACCTCGGCGAACAGCTCCCGCGGCTCGGGGGTCTCCTCCCGGACGCCGAACATCTTCGGGCCCTTCTGGCCGGTGAAGTAACCGTCGGTAAAGCCCTGGCGGGAGAAGGCCTGCTCCAGCCGCCGCAGTTCTGCCGGGGAGGGCTCCCGCCCGTCCCGGAGGGCGGAGGCGTAGGTCCGGGTGACGATGTAGACGTATTCGGGCCGCTTCATGCGTCCCTCGATCTTGGCGCAGGCCACCCCCATCTCCTCCAGCTCCTTCAGGTGCCCCGCCAGGGACAGGTCCTTCAGGGACAGGGGGTAGTTCTCCACCAGGTCGTCCCCCCAGCCGTAGGGCAGGCGGCAGGGCTGGGCGCACATGCCCCGGTTGCCGCTGCGCCCGCCGATGACGGAGGACATATAGCACTGGCCGGACCAGCACATGCACAGCGCCCCGTGGACGAACACCTCGGTCTCGATGGGGGAGCGCTCACAGATATAGGCAATATCCTGTTTGGAAAGCTCCCTGCCCAGCACCACGCGGCGCATCCCCAGATCCGCCGCCGCCTTGACGCCGTCCAGGTTATGGATGGTCATCTGGGTGGAGGCGTGGACGGGCAGGTCGGGGGCCACCTGGCGCAGGGTGCGGACGATGCCCATGTCCTGCACCAGCACCGCGTCCGCCCCCAGCCGGGAGGCCTCCACGGCGCAGTCCGCCGCCTGGGGCAGTTCCCGGTCGGAGCAGAGGGTGTTCAGCGTCAGATAGACCTTTACCCCCCGCAGATGACAATAAGAAACCGCCTCCGCGAACTCCACGGACGTGAAATTCCGGGCGCCGCGGCGGGCGTTGAATTGTCCGAATCCCAGGTAGACCGCGTCGGCCCCCGCGCTCACAGCGGCGTGCAGGGCCTCCGGGCTGCCGGCGGGGGCCAAAAGTTCCATCGTCTGCCTCCAAAGAGTGAATTTACGAACCGAAGACCGACGGGGGCGCCGGTCCCTGCGTCATCGCCGGTGCGCCGCACAGGAGGGGGCGTCCCCCATCCGTCCGCCTTACCGCTTCTGCTGGAGCTTAAAGATCTCGCGCTTGGCCTCGCTCAGCTCCATCTTCAGCTTGGAGGACTCCTCCATCAGCTCCTTGCACTGGCGGCGGAGATTCTCCGAGGCCTCCTGCTCCTTGAAGCGGTCGTCCGCAATGTTGAACGCGGTGAGGATGGCGCAGTCCATCTGGGAGATCTTCGCACCCCCGGCGGTCTCCTTCATCTTGGCGTTGACGTAATCGGCTACCCGGCGGACGTAGTCCTCTCCCTCGGCGGCCAGCAGGGTGTAGCTCAGCCCCCCTACGGTGACGGTGACGCGGTTTTGCATGGCGGTCTCCTCCCTCATTTATATCTGGTTACATATTATAACACACCGCCGTGGAAAAGGGAATAAAAAATATTCTTGACAGGGGGAATTTTCTATACTAAAATGCGTGTCATATGGGAGCGCGCGGCAGCCAGCCGTGAACTCAGGACCCGCGAGAAATGTTGTTCGCCCTGAGGCTTGAGCGGTCTCAGGGCGTTCCTTTTTCTTGAAGAAAAGGGAACAAAAAGAACTTTAAGCGAAGAGCAAAGGAAACACGGGGCAGCCAAAGAGAATTTTGATCGAAGGGCGCGCCGCGCCTTCACCGCCGGGCAGGAGCGGCGGCAAATCCAAAAAGGAGTGCTTCTCATGAAAAACACCGACAAGACCATGGAGCAGATCGTCAACCTCTGCAAGGGCCGGGGCTTCATCTTCGCCGGCAGCGAGATCTACGGGGGCCTCGCCAACACCTGGGACTACGGCCCCCTGGGCGTGGAACTGAAAAACAATGTGAAGAAGGCCTGGTGGAAGAAGTTCGTCCAGGAGAACCCCTACAACGTGGGGCTGGACGCCGCCATCCTCATGAACCCCCAGGTGTGGGTGGCCTCCGGCCACGTGGGCGGCTTCTCCGACCCGCTGATGGACTGCAAGGAGTGCCACGAGCGCTTCCGGGCGGACAAGGTCATCGAGGACTGGTGCCAGGAGAACAACTTCGACCTGGGCCACAGCGTGGACGCCATGTCCCAGGCTCAGATGAAGGACTTCATCGAGGAGCATCAGATCCCCTGCCCCACCTGCGGCAGGCACAACTGGACCGACATCCGCCAGTTCAACCTGATGTTCAAGACCTTCCAGGGGGTCACTGAGGACGCCAAGAACACCGTGTACCTCCGGCCCGAGACCGCCCAGGGCATCTTCG
>CANRFU010000043.1 GCA_947629975.1 uncultured Oscillospiraceae bacterium
GGATTTTCTCTGATCTAAAACGCGGCGGCTTTTTATTAGGGGAAAACCCTCAGTCTCGCTTCGCTCGACAGCGTCCCTACCCCCTCTGTCCCTCCGGGACATCTCCCCCTGACAGGGGGAGTCGGCCCTTTGCGAAGGGAGCTTGGTACTTCTACCGTACCAGTTGCGTTCAACGCACCAAACCCCCTTTCGCAAAAGGGGGTGGCCCGAAGGGCCGGGGGATTTTCTCTGATCTAAAACGCGGCGGCTTTTTATTAGGGGAAAACCCTCAGTCTCGCTTCGCTCGACAGCGTCCCCACCCCCTCTGTCCCTCCGGGACATCTCCCCCTGACAGGGGGAGTCGGCCCTTTGCGAAGGGAGCCTTGGTGCTGTTCTTGTGACGGCTGCGATCCACCGCCGAGCCCCCTTTCGCAAAAGGGGGTGGCCCGAAGGGCCGGGGGATTTTCTCTCCCCGTAAAGGCAAAATGCGGTTGACAAGCGGGCGGGGTGTGGTATAATGGGCATAGAGAGGGCCGCCGCGTTGGAACCCCCGACAGCGGTTAGCCCAGTCGATGTATTAGCTTCCTAAGAAACCGTCACCGTGCCGGGTGGCGGTTTCCGCTTGACAAAACACCGCAGCGAGGCTATAATAAAGGAAAGGGTGAGCCGATAAGCGGTCAGCCCAGTTTGCAGTTGGTTAGAACAAGTCTAAGACAACCGTCACTTGGCAGAGTGGCGGTTGTCTCTTTTTATCCTCACAGTCACGGTAAGACCGAAGACATGGAACGTGAAGATCAGAGGCATAAGGTCACCCCCTCTCGGGGTAGTGGCCGACCGCCTACCGTTATGGCAGCACCCTTTCCGCTGTCCATTATACACGGTTCGACGGGAAAAGTCAACGTTGCAGGGCTCTGAGGCGGAACCTCAAACACCGTGCAACGTTGACTATTTCGGGCACATCTGATAGAATAGCGTCGAGGGCGCTGTTACATATGGCGGTCAAGTCACTCCCTGACAAAGGGGGTGGTGCTGATGGAAGAAGATTGGCGGGCGAAAGCCCTCCGAATCCTTCTGAGACTCATCATCATCTTTTGGATGATCAGTTGTATTGTCCAGAAAGTGCGCTAACCGCCCGGCTTTCCCCCCGGACGGTTAGCATTTTTGTGTTGACTTAACCCGAGGGCTTGACCGCTGTAACAGCGCCCTCTCTATCTCCATTATACCACGTGCGGACGTTTTGTCAACCGCATTTTGCCCTCCCCCGTGCAACCCCTCCTCCGTTATCCCTCCCCATGGGAGGGATAAAATTATGCAACACACCGAAAAGTACCAGCTCAACCTGATCGACCCGTCCGACGAGTTCCTGCCGGACCCGCTGAACCAAAACATGGAGGCCGTCGAGGCCCAGCTCCAGGCCCGCGAGGCCGCCGAAAAGGCCCTGGACTCCAAGTTCACCGCCGCCGTGGGTACCAAGGGCAAGACCTGCCGCATCGCCACCGGCCAGTACACAGGCGCGGGGAAGGGAAAGCCGTCGCTCACCTTCGACTTCAACGCCTTGGTGGTGCTCGTGGTCCCGGAGAGTGACGATAACCACTGCATCCTCATGGCCCGGCCCTGGACCAGCGCCGGCGGTAACGGCGGGGACTACAACAGGGTCACCTGGGCCGCCCGGTCCGTCTCCTGGACCAATATCAGCACTTCCGGTTCGCTGAAGTCCCTGTGCGACGAAAAGGACGTCGTGTATCACTATTTTGCCATCGGTACGGACGAGTAAAGGCGCGAAAGAGAAGCCCCCCGGCGTGAGCCGGGGGGCTTTCTTATGCGGGGATAGGGGTGGTCAGATCACATTAGGCCGCGACGCTGAAGTAGATCCAGTCGGCAGTCGTGACTTCGCCTTTGTCGTTCTTAACGGTGATCTTCATCCGGTAGTTGCCAGCCTCCAGGGTAGCGCCAGTCGGGGTAATCTTGGTGATGCTACCAGCCCCGGAGGATTGCAGCGAGAGGTCGTCGCCAGTGCCGTTGCAGAAGAAGCCCCAGCCGGTGCCGGAGTAGTTCTTCTGGATCTCGGCGGTGACCTTCGTATTGTCCATCTTGGCCGCGCCGGTGGCGGTCACGCCGCCGGTGCTGACGGTAATGGAATTAGCGGAGCCGGTGGCGGTGGGCGTGCCGTCAAACTTCAGGGAAGCGGTCTCGGGAACCGTGGTGCCGCCGCCGCCCGTGCCCGTATCAACGATGTAGATCAGGTCGATACGGCCGAACTCATCCAGCTGATACCAGATGGCGCTCTTCTCGCCGTACACGCTGGTAGCCAGAGCGCCCAGGTCGCTGGGAACGCTGGTGCCGGTGGTCGGGTTCACCAGGAAGACCTTGCAGCCGTCAGCCACGGTGTAGTAGGCGGACGCGGTGGGAGAACCGGAAGCGACAGAGTTACTGGTCAGGGTCAGCACGCCGTTGGCGTAGAAGTAACGATCCGCGTCGAGCTCAAAGTCGGCGTTATAGGGCGCGGCCAGGCTGGTGTTGCCAGTGGTGTTCATCAGATAGACCTCGCTGTAACCCTGGCCGTTGATGTTGTTGCCATAGGTGTACAGGCCGGAAGTCTTGATGTTCAGGCCGGCGGCCAGAGCAACCTGCAGGGTCTTGCCGGCTTCGCCCTCGATGATGGCGCCGAAGATATAGGAGCTGTCCGTCTCCTGCTTGAAGCTGTCGTTGGTCATCAGGAAGGCGTAATCCTTCACGGCGATCTTGGCGGGAGGCGTGGTCTGCTTGGTGGCGCCGGTGATCAGGACGTACTTGGCGTACGCTCCGGCGGCGGGGACCACGGGCTTACCGTCGGCGCCCACGTCAAAGGCCTGGATGGTCAGGTGCTGTACCTTCGCAACACCACCGCTGCCATCGGGCAGATAGCTGTCGGCAGCGATCGCCAGATCGGGGATGGACTGGAAGCCGGTGTAGACACTGTAACCGGTCATCTTGTAGTCCTTGTCCAGGTTGTCAGTACCGCTGTTGGCGGTAACGGTGCTGGTGTCGGGCACATAGTTGGCCACGAAGAACACGGTGTTGTTGTTCACCAGGGCGCCGTTGACCGCGCTGCCCTCGGCGGTGCCGGCCACAGGAGCGGTGGCGGGGAAGTTCTTGTCGGCAGCCTCAACGCGGCCGGACTCGAACACGGTCTTGGAGTTGTTATCGCTGATCCTGTTGGCGTTGTCGCCGGTGGCGATGAACGCGTAGTACTTGCCGGCGTTGGTGTAGTGGACCAGGTTGCCGGCGGGCATCGTGGTGTTGGCATAGGTCTCGGCAGAAGAGTAACTCGCGAACACCGCGCCGGTATTGTTCACCACGTCGATGGTGGTGGTCTGGCCATTGGGCAGCAGGATGGTGTAGGTCACCACGTACTCCTTGGAGTTGACCTGCTTCACCACGGCGGTCTGGGTCACGCCGTAGCCGCTGACGGTGCCGGCCAGCTGGTAATCCAGCACGTCGTTGTCATGGCCCAGCAGCAGGGTGTAGGTCTGGCCCACGTTGGAGCCGTCCAGGGCCTTGCCGTTAAAGGTGTAGTTGTAGTAGTACTGCACGCCGTCAGCGATGAAGCCCACATTGTGGTTGCCGGCGGCCGTGGTGTCGCTGGTGATGGAGGTCACCTTGGCGGTGACGGGCTTCAGCGTGACGTCGTCCTCGATCGTGGAGCCGGTGGCGGTGGCCACGTTCTTGTCCTTGAGGGCGGTGCCGGTGCCGTAGTTGGTCATGTTCACACCGATCTTGTCGCCCACGGAGAAGTTCCCCTCGATCTCAAGGGTGATCGGAGCGGTGGTGGAGCCAGCGCCCACGGAGGCGGTGTTGTAGGACACGCTGACGGTAGCGCCGGCCTCGCGGATCACGTGCTGCGCGGGATCCTTGACCTCGCCCCAGGTGTTGGTGACGACGCCCAGATAGGTGTCGATGAACACGAAGATGTACTTGGGGTTGCTGCCGTCCTCTTTCTTGTCGGCGTCGAACTTGGGGTTCGCATACGCCAGGAAGTGGCGGCCCTCGTGGCCGATCTTGTTCACGGTGTCCTTGGCTTCAAAAGGCATAGCCGCGGTTTTCTGTTCGTTGTTATTCCACAGGTTCTTGTTCTCGACGCCATTGGTGTAGGTGATGGCGTAGTGGGTGCCGTCGACGCCCAGCTTGGTGGCCACGTCGCACTCGGTGATGGCGTCATACTCGTTGATCAGGGCCTTGGGAGTCTCGGTCGTTTTCACGTCCTTATAGGTCAGGCCGGGCTTCTGGGCGGGGAAGGACCAGTAGTACCTGTAGGTGGTGGTGGTGGCGCCGGGGATGCCCCAGACGTTCGTCGCAGTCTTTTCACCGACCTTCTCCGACCAAATCAGGGAGACGGTCTCATCGCTGGAGGGATCCCGGGGATTGACGACGAAGCTGTACTTGCCGTTCACATAGGTGACGCGGGGGGCCTTCAGAGCGGCGTTGTAGGTCATCTGGGCCACTTCCTGCCGGGGGGTCTTAGCGTTCAGGCCGGTGGTGCCCAGGACCACGCCCAGCCGCTTGGCGTCGGCGCCCACGTTGACCTCGTAGCCGTTGCCCTCATACTCGTGGTTCTGGCCGTAGCCGACGCAGCGCAGCAGCATGGTCAGGACCTCGTAGCCGTTGATCATGGCGTCGGGGTCGAAGGTGGTGCTGGAGCGGCCGACAACGATGCCGGCGCTGACGCAGTAGCCGATGTAGCCGACGTACCAGCCCTTCTGGTTCACGTCGGTGAACTTGGCGGCATAGGGGGCGAAGACGGCGGACTTGTCAGCGCCGTAGCCGGCGGTGTCGCCGGTCATCAGGCGGTAGGCGATGGCGGCCATCTGCGCGCGGGTGATGTTGGTCTTGGGGCCGAAGGTGTCCTTGGTCATGCCTTCCATGACGCCCAGCTCCTTCAGCAGGCTGACTGCCTCCTGGTAATCCGCGTCGACCGAGCTCAGATCGGTATACGTGGCGGCGTTGACGGTGACCATCACGGAGACGACCATCATCAGGGCCAGTACCAGGGCGAGAAGCTTCTTCAAGTTTCTCATGGTTTGAATTTCCTCCTCATTTTTGATTTTTTCCTGACTTTTGGGGCCATTTTGTACCTCAGGAAGATGAGCCATCCTCTCAACCGCACAAATGTCCCCATCTCAGGCTGGCCTCATTATAGCCGCGCCCCCATGGGAAGTCAAGCCGGGGTGGTCATTTGTAACATAACCGTAACAGGGCGAATTAGTTGCCAAAAACGGTACAACAGAGGAAAATCCCCTTAAATTTCGCGAAAATGGATGGTGCTTCCTGCCCATTCCGGCCCGCCGCGCGGTTAGCGCGCTTTTTGCTTGACAAACCCTCCCGCCGTGTTATAATAGACATAGAAAGGGTGCCGCTGCGATGACCCCGACAGCGGTTTAACCCGGTTTGGTTAGCAAGCTTCTAAAAGAAACCGTCACCTGCCGGGGTGGCGGTTTCTGCTTGACAAACGCTCCAGCCGTGTTATAATAGATATAGTGAGGGCGCTGTTACAGCGGTCAAACCCTCGCAGGTTTCGCTAAAAAATAGCTAACCGTCCGGGGGCTCACCGGGCGGTTAGCGCGCTTTCTGGACCACGCAGCCGATCATCCACAGGATGATAATGAAGCGCAGAACGAAGCGGAGGACTTTCGCCCACCGATCTTCTTCCATCAGCATCACCCCCTTATTCAGGGAGTGGCTTGACCGCCTTAATGTAACAGCGCCCTCGGCAGTATTCTACAGCAAACGGCCCGAAATGTCAATCTTTCCGCAAAAAGCCCACCCCGGACGGGGTGGGCTTTTTCATGCTTGAATTACACCAATTGGATGATTGCAAGCTCCGCGGCGTCGCCCCGGCGGGGGCCCATCTTGAGCACCCGGGTGTAGCCGCCGTTGCGGTCGGCGTACTTGGGGCCGATCTGGTTGAACAGCTTCTTGGCCACATCCTCCTTGGTCAGGTAGGCCAGGGCCTGCCGGTAGGCGGCCAGGTTGTTCTTCTTGGCCAGGCCGATCATCTTCTCGGCGATGGGGGCGACCTCCTTAGCGCGGGCGTAGGTGGTCTTGATCTGCCCGTTTTCCAGCAGATAGGTGGTCATGGCGCGCAGCATGGCGCGGCGCTGATCGCTGGGGCGGCCCAGCTTGCGGTTGGTAGCCATAGCGTATTACTCCTTTCGCCCGTTGCGGGCGGATAAATTCGTTCGGTCTTGCGCGGGGGAACGTTACTTACCCCGTAAAGCCCCCTTTCGCAAAAGGGGGTGCCCCGAAGGGGCGGGGGATTTTCTCTTTCAAAAAGCGAACATCCTCAGTCAGCCCTTCGGGCTGCCAGCTCCTTCTGAAGAAGGAGCCTTTCAGTTATTCTCCTCGGAGGCCAGGTACAGGCCCATCATGGCCAGCTTGTTGATGACCTCCTCCAGGGACTTCCGGCCCAGGTTGCGGACCTTCATCATCTCGTCCTCGGTCTTGGAGATCAGATCCTCCACGGTGTTGATGTTGGCCCGTTTCAGGCAGTTGAAGGACCGCACGGACAGGTCCAGCTCCTCGATGGTGAGCTCCAGGACCTTATCCCGCTGGGCCTCGGCCTTTTCCACCACGGTGGACTTGGAGCCCATGGTCTCGGACAGGTCGGTGAACAGGGTGAAGTGGTCCACCAGGATCCGGGCCCCCAGGGAGACGGCGTCCCGGGCGGAGATGGTGCCGTTGGTCCAGACCTCCAGGGTGAGCTTGTCGTAGTCGGTGGCGTCGCCCACGCGGGTGTTCTCCACGAAGTAGTTCACCTTGCGCACGGGGGAGTACACCGAATCTACGGGGATGACCCCGATGATGGTCTGGGCGGGCTTGTTCTTGTCGGCGGTGACATAGCCCCTGCCCTGGGACAGGGTCAGTTCCATGTTGAGGGAGGCGTCCGGGCCCAGGCTGGCGATGTGGTGCTGAGGGTTGAGGATCGCCACATCGCTGTCGGCCTTGATGTCCCCCGCGGTGACCTCGCCCTCGCCCACGGCCTCGATATAGACCGTTTTGGCGCCCTCGCTGTACAGCTTGGCGATGATCCCCTTGATGTTCAGCACGATCTCGGTGACGTCCTCCTTCACCCCGGGGATGGTGGAGAACTCATGCTGCACGCCGGCGATCTTCACCGAGGTGACGGCGGTCCCGGGCAGAGAGGACAGGAGGATCCGGCGCAGGGAGTTGCCGATGGTGGTGCCATAGCCCCGCTCCAGCGGCTCGACCACGTACTTTCCGTAGGCGTCCTCGCCCACATTTTCGATACATTCGATGCGCGGCTTCTGGATTTCTACCATATCGTGTGTTTACCCTCCTTTTGATGGCGGTCGCCGCAAACTGGCGCGGCGTTGTCGTATTCTGACGCATGGGCGCGGCGCGCCCGGGAGACGCGTTACTTGGAATACAACTCCACGATAAGGTTGACAGCCACTTCGAAGTCGATATCGTCCCGGGCGGGCATGGCGATGACCTTGCCCTCCAGGGGGGCGTTCTTGGCCTTTTCCAGCCACTTGGGGGCGGGGGCGAAGGCGTCGTCCTCCACCAGCTTCTTGAAGCGGGCGTTGGAGCGGCTCTTGTCGCCCACGGCCACCACGTCGCCGGTCTTCACCAGGTAGGAGGGGATGTTGACCCGCTTGCCGTTGACGGTGAAGTGGCCGTGGTTGACCAGCTGGCGGGCCTCCCGGCGGGTGCCGGCCAGGCCCAGGCGGTACACCACGTTGTCCAGGCGGCGCTCCAGCAGGGACATCAGCTCCTCGCCGGTGTTGCCCTTCATGCGGGCGGCCTTCTCATAGTAGGTGCGGAACTGCTTCTCCAGCACGCCGTAGACGAACTTGACCTTCTGCTTCTCGGCCAGCTGCAGGGCGTACTCGCTCTTCTTGGCGCGGCGCTGGGGGCCGGGGTTGCGGTTGGACTCCCGCTTGCTGTTGCCGGTGTAGCCCATGACGGCGGGAGAGATGCCCAGAGCGCGGCAGCGCTTCATGATGGGCTGAGAATTTTTAGCCATAGCTGTTGTTTTCCTCCTTCCAAATCACACGCGGCGGCGTTTGGGCGGGCGGCAGCCGTTGTGGGGGACGGGGGTCACGTCCTTGATGAGGGTGACCTCCAGGCCCACGGCCTGCAGCGCGCGGATGGCGGCCTCGCGTCCCTGACCGGGACCCTTCACGTACACCTCGACGCTCTTCAGGCCGCACTGATCGATGGCGGCGTTGGCGGCGGTCTCGGCGGCGGTCTGGGCGGCGAAGGGGGTGGATTTCCGGGAGCCCCGGAAGCCCATCTCACCGGAGGAAGCCCAGGACAGGGCGTTGCCCTGCAGATCGGTCACGGTGACCATGGTGTTGTTGAAGGAGGAGCGGATGTGCACCTGACCCTTCTCCACGTTTTTGCGCTCGCGGCGGCGCTTGACGACTTTCTTAGCAGGCATGTTGCATATCCCTCCTTACTTCTTCTTGTTGGCGACGGTGCGTTTGGGACCCTTGCGGGTGCGGGCGTTGGTCTTGGAGCGCTGCCCGCGGACGGGGAGGCCCTTGCGATGGCGGATGCCACGGTAGCAGCCGATCTCAGTCAGGCGCTTGATGTCCAGGGCCACGTTGCGGCGCAGGTCGCCCTCCACGGTGTACTCGTGGCTGATGATCTCGCGCAGCTTGGCCTCCTCGGCGTCGGTGAGGTCCTTGACCCGGGTATCGGGGTTGACGCCAGCTTCCTTCAGGATCTTGTTGGCGCTGGTGCGGCCGATCCCATAGATATAGGTGAGTCCGATCTCGACTCGCTTTTCCCTCGGCAGATCAATGCCGGCAATTCTTGCCATACTCTTTGCCCCTCCTTAACCTTGTCTCTGCTTGTGCTTGGGGTTTTCGCAAATGACCATAACTCTGCCCTTGCGCTTGATGATCTTGCACTTCTCGCACATGGGCTTGACAGACGGTCTTACTTTCATTTTGTTTAACCTCCTGTTAATGCCTTAAATGGCCCCCTCGCCGCCGCGGGCCGCGATCCTGCTCCTCTCTCCGCAAAACAAAGGCGTTTTGCGGGGCCCCTTTTGGAGGCAAGGCCCCAAAAGGGATGTCCGCGGCTTCGAAGGTCGTTGATACTTACTTGCTCCGCCAGGTGATGCGGCCGCGGGTCAGGTCGTAGGGCGACATCTGGACCGTGACCTTATCGCCGGGGAGGATCCGGATGAAGTTCATCCGCAGTTTTCCCGAAATGTGGGCGAGAATGATGTGTCCGTTCCCGATATCCACATTGAAGGTGGTGTTGGGCAGGGCCTCGGTGACCACGCCCTCCAGTTCGATCATATCGTCTTTAGCCAAGGGTGTTTTCCTCCTTGAAGGCGGCCAGCGCCCGTCTCAATTCCCGGTCCGTGACCGGCTCTCCCAGTTTCAGTTTCTGAATGGCCGGGTGCGGATACAGGGCCTTCCCGTCGGTCAGCGGCTGCACATGCCTCGGCTTTTTCCGCTTGGGCCGCGCCACCTTCCGCCGCCGGCCGTCCGCCAGCAGCAGGCGGGACGAACTCTCGTCCACGCCGACGACGCAGAAGATCCCGTCCCTGTCCCGTCCGGCGTTTGCCCGGACGATCCAGCCCGTGTAGTCATACATAGGCGCCGTCCTCGGTGACTGTGAGGATCTCCGGCCCGTCATCGGTGATGAGGATGGAGTTCTCATAGTGGGCCGCGAGACTGCCGTCCTCCGTCACGGTGGTCCAGCCGTCTTTCAGCACCCGCACGCGCCAGTCGCCGGCGCACACCATAGGCTCCACCGCGATGGTCATCCCCGGCTGGAGCCGGGCGCCGTGGCCGGCGGGGCCGTAGTTGGGCACCTCGGGCGCCTCATGGAGCTTGCTGCCCACCCCGTGGCCCACAAAGTCCCGGACCACGGAGAAGTCGAAGCTCTCCACATACTTCTGCACGGCGTGGGACACGTCGGACACGCGGTTCCCCGCCCGGGCGTTTTTGATGCCCTCCCAAAAGCTCTGCTGGGTGACCTCGATGAGCTTTTTGGCCTCCGCGGAGACCTCCCCGCAGGGGTAGGTGGCGGCGCAGTCGCCGTGGAACCCGCCGATATAGGCGCCCACGTCCACGCTGACGATGTCGCCCTCTTTCAGGACGATCCGCTTTGACGGGATGCCATGGATGACCACTTCGTTCACCGAGATACAGGCCGATCCCGGGTAACCGCTGTAGTTCAGAAACGAGGGGGTAGCCCCCTGGCTTTCGATAAATTTTCTCACCGCGGCGTCGATCTCAAAGGTGGTGACGCCGGGCTTGACCATTTCCCCGGCCAGTCTGCGGGCCTGGGCGGTGATCCGCCCCGCTCTCCGCATAAGTTCCTGTTCCCGGGGAGATTTCAGGGTGATGAGCTCCATAGACTCAGAGTCCCAGCACCGCGAGGATCGCCTTGGTGGTGCCCTCGATGGTCTGCTGATTTTCCACAGTCTTCAAAAGGCCACGTCTGGCGTAGAGGTCCCGGAGGGGTTCCGTCTCGGCGTGGTACACGGCCAGACGGCTGCGCACGGTCTCGGGCCTGTCGTCGGCCCGCTGGACCAGCTCGCCGCCGCACACGTCGCACACGCCCTCCACCTTGGGGGGGGCGGCCTCGATGTGATAGGTGGCTCCGCAGCCGGGGCAGGACCGGCGGCCGGACATCCGCCGCTCGATGACGGCGTCCGCCACCTCGATGTCCACCACCGCGTCGAACACGACGCCCTCCTGGTCAAGGGCCTCGGCCTGGGCGATGGTGCGGGGCACCCCGTCCAGGATGTAGCCGCCGACGCAGTCGGGTTCGGCCAGCCGCTCGGCCACGATGCCGATGATGACCTCGTCGGGCACCAGCCTGCCGGCGTCCATATAGCTCTTGGCCTTCAGGCCCACGGGGGTGCCGTTCTTCACGGCCGCCCGCAGGATGTTGCCTGTGGAAATGGTGGGGATGCCCAGCCGCCGGCTGAGGATGGCGGCCTGGGTCCCCTTACCGGCGCCGGGGGCGCCGAGCATGATCAGCTTCATCTTGCTCACCTCGCCGGGCTCACTCAAGGAAGCCCTTGTAGTGCCGCATGAGCAGCTGGGCCTCCAGGGCCTTCACGGTCTCCAGCGCGACGCCCACCACGATGATGATGGAGGTGCCGCCGATGGCCAGGCTGCTGCCGGCGGAACTCTTGGCGGCCTCCATGATGTTGCCCGTGATGGCGGGCAGCAGGGCGACGACCGCCAGATACAGGGCGCCGAACAGGGTGAGCCGGGAGATGACCCGCTGCAGGAAGTCGCTGGTGGGCTTGCCCGGGCGGAAGCCGGGGACGAAGCCGCCGTTCTTCTTCAGGTTGTTGGCCACCTCGACGGGGTTGAACTGGATGCTGTTGTAGAAGTAGCTGAACGCGACGATCAGCAGGAAGTAGACGATGCAGTAGGGCAGGCCGGAGGTCCTGAAGAAGTGCAGGAAGTTATACCAGCCGGTGCCCTCCGTCTGGGCCGACGGCACGAAGGAGCCGATGGTGGCCGGGATGGAGGCGATGGCCTGGGCGAAGATGATGGGCAGCACGCCGGCCATGTTCACCTTGATGGGGATATGGCTGGACTGGCCGCCGTACATCTTCCGGCCCACCACCCGCTTGGCGTACTGTACGGGGATGCGCCGCTCGGCGTTGTCGATGAACACCACGAAGGCGGTGAGCAGCAGCAGGCCGACGACGATCAGCGGGATGAACCAGGGCGCCAGGACGCTGTAGGTCTGCGGGTCGCGGCCGGCGGCCCAGTTCTGCACCCCGTTGATGATGCTGTTGACCATGGCGGGTCCGCGGGACACGATGCCCGCGAACAGCACGATGGAGATGCCGTTTCCGATGCCGAACTCGGTGATCTGCTCGCCCAGCCACATGACGAAGGCGGAGCCGGCCACGAAGGCGGCGATGATGACGATGGCGGGCCAGACGCCCTTCACCGTGACCACGCCGTAGTAGTTGATCATGGTGTAGTAGCCGAAGGCCTGGATCAGGGCGATGGCCACGGTGGCGTACCGGGTGATGGCGGCGATCTTCTTCTTGCCCTCCTCGCCCTCATCCTTGGCCATGCGCTCAAGGGCGGGGATGGCGATGGTCAGCAGCTGCACGATGATGGAGCTGTTGATATAGGGCTGGATGCCCAGGGCGAACACGGTGGCGTAGGCGAAGGCGTCGCCGCTCATGACGTTCAGCAGGCCGAAGATGCTGGCCGACTGCTGGTTCATATACTGGCTGAGGGTCTGCGTGTCGATAAAGGGGACGGTGATGCAGGCGCCCAGGCGGAAGATCAGCAGCGCGAAAATGGTAAAGATCAGCTTGCCCCGCAGCTCCGGCACCCTCCAGGCGTTACGGATCGTTTGAAGCATGTCAGATCACCTCCGCCGTGCCGCCCGCCTTTTCGATCTTCTCCTTGGCGGAGGCGGAGAAGGCAGACGCGCGGACGGTGAGCTTTTTGGTGACCTCGCCGTTGCCCAGTACCTTCACGCCGTACTCGCATTTGGACAGGATGCCCTTGTCCAGCAGCGCGGCGGCGTCGACGGTGGCGCCGTCCTCGAACCTGTTCAGCGCGGAGACGTTGATGGCCTCCAGCGGCTTGGCGAAGATGTTGTTGAAGCCCCGCTTGGGCAGCCGGCGGGCCAGAGGCATCTGGCCGCCCTCAAACCCGATGCGGACGCCGCCGCCGGAGCGGGCCCACTGGCCCTTGTGTCCGCGGCCGGCGGTCTTGCCGTTGCCGGTGCCGATGCCGCGGCCCTTGCGCTTGGCCACGTGAGTGGAGCCGGCGGCGGGAGACAGATCATGCAGATTCATGTGTGGCACCTCCTTAGGCGTTCTCGGTGACCTGGAGCAGGTAACCGATGTGGGCGATCTTGCCGCGGGTAGCCTCGTTATCGGGCTGCACGGTGGTGTCACCGATCTTGCGCAGACCCAGGGCCGCCGCGGTGGCCTTGTGGTTGGCCAGGCGCCCGTTCAGGCTCTTGACGAGCTTGATGTTGATCGTTTTAGCCATTGTCGCGAGCCTCCTTAAATGATCTCTTCCACGCTCTTGCCCCGGATGCGGGCCACCTCGGCGGGGCTCCGCAGAGCCTTGAGGCCCTCCATGGTGGCGGCCACCACGTTCTGGGGGTTGTTGGTGCGCAGGCACTTGGCGCGGATGTCGGACACGCCCGCGGCCTCCATGACAGCGCGGACGGGGCCGCCGGCGATGATGCCGGTACCCTTGCTGGCGGGCTTGAGAAGGACGCGGCCGGCCCCGAACTCGCCGATGATCTCGTGAGGAATGGTGGTCCCGGACAGGGTGACGGTCACCATGTTTTTCTTGGCGTCCTCGATGCCCTTGCGGATGGCCTCGGCCACTTCGGCGGCCTTGCCCAGGCCGTAGCCCACCTTGCCCTTCTCGTCGCCCACGACGACCAGAGCGGAGAACTTGGCCACACGGCCGCCCTTGACGGTCTTGGAAACCCGGTTCAGGTACACGACCTTCTCCACATATTCCTTGGGTTCTCTTTCAAATCTAGGCATAGCTTGTTTTTCCTCCTCTCTCAGAACTGCAGGCCGCCCTCGCGGGCGCCCTCGGCCAGAGCCTTCACGCGGCCGTGGTACAGATAGCCGCCGCGGTCGAACACGACAGCCTCGATGCCCTTGGCCTTGGCCCGCTCGGCCACCAGCTTGCCGACCTTCCTGGCGGCGTCGGTCTTGGTGCCGTCGTGGGAGAAGCCCTTCTCCAGAGAGGAAGCGGAGGCCAGGGTCTTGCCCGTGGTATCGTCGATGACCTGGGCGTAGATGTTGGTCTCGCTGCGGAACACGTTCAGACGGGGACGCTCGGGGGTGCCGGACACTTTTCCGCGGACCCGCTTATGACGGTGCAGGCGCTGAGCCTTGGTATTGGGACGGTTGATCATAATCGGCACACCTCCTTATCACTTCTTGACGCCGGTCTTGCCCACCTTGCGGCGGATGACCTCGTCGGAATACTTGATGCCCTTGCCCTTGTACGGCTCGGGAGGACGCTTCTCGCGGACGTTGGCGGCAAACTGGCCCACCATCTGCTTGTCGGCGCCGGAGATCACGATCTGGTTGGGGTTGGGGGTCTCGATGGTGATGCCAGCGGGGGCCTCCATGGTGACCTGATGGGAGTAGCCCAGGTTCATGACCAGCTTGCCGCCCTCCATGGCGACACGGTAGCCGACGCCGTTCACGTCCAGGGTCTTCTTGTAGCCCTCGGTGACGCCCACCACCATGTTGTGGAGCAGGCTCCGGGTCAGGCCGTGGAGAGAGCGGCTCTCCTTCAGGTCGTTGGGGCGGGTGACGTGGATCACGCCGCCGTCCTGGTTGATGGTCATGCTGGGATGCAGCTGCTGGGTGAGGGTGCCCTTGGGGCCCTTCACGGTGACAACATTGTTGTCCTCCACTTTGACGTCCACACCGGCGGGGACGGCGATAGGAGTTCTACCAATTCTCGACATTCCTATCCCCTCCTTACCACACGAACGCCAGGACTTCGCCGCCGACATGGGCCTCGCGGGCCTTCTTGTCGGTCATGACGCCCTTGGACGTGGACACGATGGCGATGCCCAGGCCGCGGAGGACGCGGGGCAGCTCCTCGGCGCCGGCGTACACCCGCAGGCCGGGCTTGGACACCCGCCGCAGGCCGGAGATGACCTTCTCCTTGCCGGGCTGCTGATACTTCAGGGTGATGCGGATCACGCCCTGCTTGCCGTCGCTGATGTTCTGGAAGTTCTTGATATAGCCTTCATCCAACAGGATCTGGGCGATGGCCTTTTTCATGTTGGAAGCGGGAACATCCACGGTGTCATGCTTGGCGTTGTTCGCGTTGCGGATACGGGTCAGCATATCCGCAATGGGATCGGTGATTTGCATGAGATTTTTACCTCCTATTCAGATTACGGAACTTTCATCCGTACAGGCGGAAAGGTATCGGGCGCCAGGTAAGGGGCCGCCCGACCTGTTATCCGTCTTTTCCCTCGCTGGGGGTCTCGTTTTGCTCCGCGGGGTGGGTCGATCCCCGCGGAACGGGCCCGTTTTCGCGTCGTTTCGACAGGCCCGTATAACAGGCCCATAGGCGGGAGCAAGCTCCCGCCTTGGACAAGTTATCAGAGTGTTTTAAATCCCCGAGCGAGATTTACCAAGACGCCTTCTTGACGCCCGGGATCTGGCCCTTATAGGCCAGCTCCCGGAAGCAGATACGGCAGATGCCGTAGTTCCGCAGGTAGGCGTGGGGGCGGCCGCAGATCTTGCAGCGGTTGTAGCGGCGGCTGGAGAACTTGGGCTCAGCCTGCTGCTTGAGAATCATAGATTTCTTAGCCATAGCTGTCTCCTCCTTCTCAGCCGTTGGTGGTGAAGGGAGCGCCCAGGAGCGTCAGCAGCTCCTTGGCCTCCTCGTCGGTCTTGGCGGTGGTGGTGATGACCACGTCCAGGCCGCGAATCTTGTCGATCTTGTCGTACTCAATCTCCGGGAAGATCAGCTGCTCCTTCAGGCCCAGGGCATAGTTGCCGCGGCCGTCGAAGGCGTTGGGGTTGATGCCGCGGAAGTCGCGGACGCGGGGCAGGGCCACGTTGAACAGACGGTCCATGAACTCCCACATCTTGTTCTGCCGCAGGGTCACCTTGGCGCCGATGGGCATGCCCTCACGGAGCTTGAAGTTGGCCACGGACTTCTTGGCCTTGGTGATGACGGGCTTCTGACCGGTGATGGCGCCCAGGTCGGTGACCACGGCGTCCAGCACCTTGGCGTTGTCCCGGGCCTCGCCGCAGCCGCAGTTGACCACGATCTTGTCGATCCGGGGGATCTCCATCACGGACTTGTAGCCGAACTTCTGCATCAGAGCGGGAGCGACCTCGGACTGATACTTGGCCTTCAGGTTGGGGACCTTCTTCACGGCGGGGGTCTCCTCCACCTCGGCGGCCTTCTTGGACTTCTTGTCAGCCATTGCGAATCACTCCTCCTCTCTCAGATCTCGGCCCCGCAGTGCTTGCACACCCGGGTCTTCTTGCCGTTCTCCACCTTGTGGGCCACCCGGGTGGGCTTGCCGCACTTGGGGCAGACGGTCATCAGCTTGCTGGCGTAGATGGGGGTCTCCTTGGAGATGATGCCACCTTCCTCGCCCTCACGGCGGGGCTTCTGGTGCTTGGCAGCCACGTTGACCTTCTCCACGATGGCCTTGCCGGCCTTGGGGTCAACGGACATGACCTTGCCCTTCTTGCCCTTGTCCTTGCCGGAGAGGACCACGACGGTATCGTTCTTTTTGATGTTCATACTCGTTCGCTCCTCCCTTACAGCACTTCGGGAGCCAGAGACAGGATCTTCATGTAATCCTTGTCACGCAGCTCGCGGGCCACCGGGCCAAAGATACGGGTGCCCCGGGGGTTCTTGTCCTCACGGATGAGGACGGCGGCATTGTCATCGAACCGGACATAGGAGCCGTCAGCCCGGCGCACGCCCCGGCTGGAGCGCACGATCACGGCGCGGACGACCTCGCCCTTCTTCACCTGGCCGCCGGGCTGGGCCTTGCGGACAGAGGCGACCACTACGTCGCCGATGTTGCCGAAGCGGCGCTTGGAGCCGCCCAGCACGCGGATGGTCTTGATCTCCTTGGCGCCGGTGTTGTCAGCAACCTTCAGATAGGTTTCTTCCTGAATCATACTCTGGCACCTCCTTACTTGGCCTTCTCAATGATCTCGACCACGCGCCACCGCTTGTCCTTGGACAGGGGGCGGGTCTCCATCACACGGACGCGGTCACCCACGCCGCACTGGTTGTTCTCGTCGTGGGCCTTCAGCTTGTAGGTCCGCTTCACGATCTTCTTGTACAGAGGATGGGCCACGCGGTCGGCGATGGCGACCACCACGGTCTTGTCCATCTTGTCCGAAACCACCAGGCCGACTCTGGTCTTGCGGGAAGAAGTTCTGTTTTCCATGTCCTACTCCTCCTTATCGGCCCTGCTGCTCACGCAGGATGGTCTTGACGCGGGCGATGTCCTTGCGGACCTCAGCGATGCGGACGGGGTTGTCCAGCTGATTGGTGGCGTGCTGAAGACGGAGGTTGAACAGGTCCTTCTTCAGGTCCACCAGCTTGCTCTCCAGCTCAGTGGCGCTCATTTTACGGATCTCGTTCGCTTTCATCTTCATTCACCACCATTCTCGATCTCTTTCTTGACGATCCTGCACTTGATGGGCAGCTTGTGGCTGGCCAGGCGCAGGGCCTCTTTGGCGGTCTCGTCGCCCACGCCGGCGATCTCGAACATCACGCGGCCGGGCTTGACCACGGCGATCCAGTACTCGGGGGCGCCTTTACCGGAACCCATACGGGTGCCCAGCGCCTTCTTGGTCACGGGCTTGTCGGGGAAGATCTTGATCCAGACCTTGCCGCCGCGCTTGGTGTAACGGGTCATGGCCACACGGGCGGCCTCGATCTGGTTGCCGGTGATCCAGGCGGGTTCTTCGGCCTGCAGGCCCCACTCGCCGTAGGAGACCTTATTGCCGCGGGTGGCGGTCCCGGTCATACGGCCGCGGTGCTGCCGGCGGTACTTCACTCTCTTGGGCAGAAGCATTACTGGGCGCCTCCTTCCTTAGGAGCGCTGGGCCGGGGACCGCGGTTGAAGCCCTGGCCGCCCTGGCGGTTGAAGCCGCCCTGGCCGCCTTGGCGCCGGTCGCCGCCCTGGCGGTTGAAGCCGCCTCTGCGCTCGCCGTCGCGGCGGTCCCGGCGGGGCCGCTGCTCGCGCTCTTTGTAGTTCTTGGTGTCGATGGTGCGGGGGGTGGTGCGCAGGGTCTGGGTGAGGACCTCGCC
>CANRFU010000044.1 GCA_947629975.1 uncultured Oscillospiraceae bacterium
GCCAAGCGGGCGGGCTTTGAGATGCTGATGGTCCACGGCGGCCACGGCTGGCTCATCAACCAGTTCCTGTCCCCCATGTTCAACCACCGCACCGACGAGTACGGCGGCTCTCTGGAGAACCGCTGCCGTCTGGCCATCGAGGTGCTGAAGGCTGTCCGGGAAGCGGTGGGCCCCTTCTTCCCCATCGAGTTCCGCATGAGCGGCGCCGAGTTCGTAGAGGGCGGCTACGACTTGGATGAGGGCGTCCGCATCGCCCAGATGATCGAGCCCTACTGCGACATGATCCATGTCTCCGCCGGGACATACCAGAAGACCTTCGGCATCACCCATCCCTCCATGTTCACCGACCACGGCCGGAATGTGTTCCTGGCCGCTGAGATCAAAAAGCACGTCTCCAAACCGGTGGCCACCATCGGCGGCCTCAACGACCCCGCCCAGATGGAGGAGATCATCGCCTCGGGCAAGGCCGACGTGGTGTACATGGGCCGGGCCCTGCTGGCCGACCCCTTCCTGCCCAACAAGGTGATGGCGAACAAGGATGAGGACATCGTCCGCTGCCTGCGCTGTTTCACCTGCATGGCCGAGCGGGCCGCCACCTCCACCCGCCGCTGCACCGTCAACCCGCTCATCGGCCGGGAGTGCGAGGGCGACGTGATTTATCCCGCCCCCGAGAAGAAGAAGGTCCTCATCGCCGGCGGCGGCCCCGGCGGGCTGTACGCGGCCTACACCGCCGCCAGGCGGGGCCACCAGGTCATCCTGTGCGAGAAGGAGGGGCAGCTTGGCGGCATCCTGAAGTCCGAGCAGGCCCTTCCCTTCAAATACGAGATGTACCAGCTCTCCGGTACCTACGCCAAAATGGCCCGGGAGGCCGGCGCGGAGATCCGCCTGAACACCGAGGTCACCAAGGAGTACGCCGAGAAGGAGGCCCCCGACGCCCTCATCATCGCGGTGGGGTCTGAGCCGCTGGTGCCTCCCATCCCCAGCCTCAACGGGGACAATGTGGTCATCGTCAACAACTACTACCTGGAGAAGGACAAGGTCGGGGACGAGGTGGTCGTCATGGGCGGCGGCCTGGCGGGCTGCGAGTGCGCCATCCACCTGGCCATGGACGGCAAGAAGGTCAGCCTGGTGGAGATGCGGGACATGCTGGCTCCCGACGCCAATGTCCGGCACCGCCCCCTGATGCTCAAGCGGATGGAGGAGCTGAAGGACAATCTCACCATCCTCACCGGTCACAAGGCCCTGAAGGTCACGGCCGAGGGCGTGGTGTGCGAGGATCCAGAGGGGAAAGAGGTCCTGGTGGCCGGCCCCAGCGTGATCTGCGCCCTGGGTCAGCGCTCCCGCACCAAGGTCGTCGAGGAGCTGTACGATACCGCCCCCTGGGTCCGGGTCATCGGCGACGCCGCCAGGGTGTCCACCATCACCAACGCCGTCTACTGGGGCTACCATGCGGCACTGGATATTTGAAACACCGAACACCACATTTTTTGTTCAACGTTTTTTGTTTTTGTGACATTGAGTAAAGAGGGGATATGCTATGAAAAAAGAAGCGCATAGCTTATCTATACGCTGGCTTTATCTGGTGGTCGGAGTAGTTGCCATGCTGTTTGCCGGAATCATTTACGGATGGTCTATTCTGCGGGCCCCGCTGGAAGAGGCTTTTCATTGGTCACTTGCCGAGACCGGGCTGACCTTTACATTGACGATGAGCTTTTTCTGTATTGGAGCGTTTGCGGGCAGCATTATTTCAAAGCGGATCGGTACTAAAGCATCTGTTGTCTCTGCTGGACTTGTGGCTGCCGCGGGACTATTCCTCACCTCCACTCTGTCGGGCAGCATCGCCATGCTGAATATCTATTACGGCGCTCTTTCAGGGCTGGGCATTGGCGTGGCGTACAATGTAATGCTGTCCACCATCAGCGCGTGGTTTCCTGATAAGAAAGGACTCTGCTCCGGGGTACTGCTCATGGGTTACGGCGCGTCGTCCCTTGTGTTGGGGAAAGCGGCAGGGATGCTGATCCAAAGCCCGGATTTTGGATGGAGGTTCGCGTTCCGTTTCCTTGGCGTTTCCGTGGGAGCGGTGTTGGTGATTGCAGGACTGATCCTATGTATGCCCCCTGCTGACACGGTCTTTCCAAAAGCCGAAAACGGCAGGTCAGCGAACGGGACAGATTCTATCTCCGAGGATTTCACCACCGTTGAAATGATTCGCCGTCCCACTTTTTGGCGGGCATTTCTCTGCATTGTATTTCTGGCCGCTGTTGGAAGTTCGGTCATCAGTTTTGCAAGTCAGCTCTCACAATCCGTAGGAGCCGGAGTGGAACTGGCCACTACCCTGGTAGGAGTCCTGTCGATCTGCAACGGCTTTGGACGTATTCTTACCGGCGCGATGTTCGATTCTCTTGGTTGCCGAAAAACCATGATATGCGCCAATGTCCTTACAATTGCCGCATCCGGGGTGACCCTGATTTCTGTGCTGATCACCTCCCTGCCGCTATGTATTATCGGACTTTGCCTTACGGGGATGTCCTTCGGTGCGTGTCCTACTATAACTTCGGCGTTTACCTCTGCGTTTTATGGAGCCAAACATTTTTCCATGAACTTCAGCATCATGAATTTCAACCTGATGGGAGCATCCTTTCTTGTGACAGCCTCCAGTGAGCTGTTCACCGCCACCGGCGGTTATCTTGCTCCGTTCATTATGTTGCTCGCCCTGTCTGTCATTGCATTGGGGTTGAATATATCTATTCGTAAACCTTGAGTTGTAAGCAAGATCTTGCTCCATAATGCAAATTTATTGTCTGTTTAAGGCGTACTTGAGCCATGGAGCGGAGGGGACGAAACGGTGTGGGAGATATAATAGTTGAGGTTTGACTCCTTGTGTATGCCAAGAGGGACAGATGCGGCGCATCTGTCCCTCTTAATTGGCGCTTTAGCGTCAATAAACCCCCAGTTCAACTGGGGGTCGATAAAAATGCTTTAGCGAAAGCCAAGAACCCGCCGCATTACAAGAAAGTGCGGCGGGTTCTTGAAAAGCACAGGGGACAACAAAAGGGTGAGAATCAGAGAATATAGTCCCCGAGCAGGGGACTTGCAGTGCAAAAAGTGTGATTGATGCTCTTTTTCAGTGCCCCCTTCAGGGGGCTACCACAGGAGATAGGCCCTTATAGGGTCTGTTCAAACCACCGGTTCAACCGGTGGTTTTGATTCTCATTTTGATCCGTGTCACAGCGGATCTTTTTTTGTACCCATGCGGTGAGAAAGGTTTTCAGCAGTTGCTCGGCGTACTGCCGCTCCGTGCTGTCACAGCTTTGAAGGAGCAGAGAAAGGGAACTGTCCGACGGGAGCTCAGTCTTGCCGAACAGGATATAGTCGGTGGGCAGACGGAGGATCTTCGAGAGCTTGCAGAGGGTGGGGACGGATATCCCCTTGACGCCCAATTCAATGTCCGAGCAGAACTTTGGGGTCACGTCCAGCAGCTCGGCCAGCCGTTCACGGGTGAAACCCATGTATTCACGCTACCTGCGTATCCTCATGCCGATCGCGGTCCAGTCCATTGTGATTCCCCCATCAATTTGATGGGTTTAGTCTACCCCGGAAAGTTATCGCCATAAATAAACTTTAAAGGTTGAAATTGGAGAACTGATAGGGTATAATCTTCCTGAAATAATTGTCGAAAGGGCAAGCGCTGTCCACCATAAAGCTGCTGTCATAAATTAACTTTAAGGATTGAAATCAGAAAACCAATAGGGTATAATCTTTTTGAAAAAATTGTCGAAAGGACAAGTACTGTCCACCTGAATTTGCTATCATTCGGACAGAAGGGGGCGGTTTGGCTGGAGACGGAGAAGAGTTTGCGGCTTTTGCAGCTGTATCATGACCTGCTGACAGGCGATGGGATCAGCAAAAAAGAGGCGGCGGCCCGTTTCGGCGTCAACGAGCGGAGCATCCAGCGGGACATCTCGGTGCTGCGGAGCTTTTTCACCTTGCAGTCCCCGCCTGCGGAGGTGCGGTACTTTCCTCATGAGAAACGGTACCGGCTGGTGCAGGGGCAGAGCGCCTTTTTCAGCCGGGGCGAGATGCTGGCGGTCTGCAAGATCCTGTTGGAGAGCCGCGCTTTTGCGAAAAGCGAGCTGGACCCCATACTGGACAAGCTTACAGCGGGTTGTGCGGCACCGGGAGACAGAAAGGCGCTGGCCCGGATGATCGCCAACGAGAGGCTTTATTACATCCCGCCGTGCCACGGGAAACCGCTGACCGAACGATTATGGCAGTTGGGACAGGCCATCCAGAGCCGGTCGGTGATCCGGGTGACATACCGGACCCAGACGGGAGAGGAAAAGTCTCGCCGCTTGGAACCGGTGGGGTTGATGTTTTCCGAGTTTTATTTCTATCTGACGGCTTTTATCGAAGATGTGGACAAGAGTTCTTTCGAGGCGCCGAACGACCCCTATCCCACGATCTACCGGGTGGATCGTCTGGATGCGGTGGAGGTCCTGAATGAGCGCTTTGCCGTTCCGTACCGGGACCGGTTTTCCGAGGGGGAGTTCCGCAAGCGGGTCCAGTTCATGTACGGCGGGAGGCTGCAAACGGTGCGTTTCCTCTATACCGGCCCCTCGGTGGAGGCGGTGCTGGACCGGCTGCCCACGGCGGAGATCGTCGGCGAGCGGGACGGCGGATATGAGATAAAGGCGGAGGTGTTCGGAAAGGGAATCGAAATGTGGCTGAGAAGCCAAGGAAATAATATAAAAATACAGGAGGAGTAAAAAATGGAAGACTTTGTGAATGTGCTGGCGTTGAGCAAAGAACAGCATGAATGGATGCTGGGGCTGAAAGCGGCAAAGGTCTACGCGGATGCCGGGGCCGAAAAGGACGAGAAGAAGGCACTGGCAAAGACTCAGTGGCTGACTCAATGGCTGGACCTTGAACAAACCGCTTTTAAGGAACAGTTTTCCACTGACGTCTGCGCTCTGCGGCAAACTCCCTATGAGTTGTGCCAGCGTTCCGCGGAACTGTTGGCGGAGGACAGCGGTTTGACCTGGTACTATCTGGCCGTTATGGAGGCGGAGCTGTTCATCCCGTATGGCCCGTTGTACGGTGAAGAAGAAAAGGAAAAGAATAAACCCTTCAAGGGCTTAAAGTTTCACAGCGCGGATTTCGTCAAACAGTTTGTGATGATGGACGGAAGGATCCCTGTCTCTTTCATCGACCGGGTCAATAAGACTTACAAAGACGCCATCGCAAGGATGGATGGCAGGTTTGCCAAGATTGCCATTGGCACATTGAGCGCGGTTGCCATCTCTGCTGTTACAGCGGCAACGGCGGGGACCTTTGCGGGGCCGATCGCGGTTGCAATAGCGGGCAGCCAGTTCACATTTCATGGTGCTGCCTTAACGAGTGCGTCTTTGGCCGCCCTGGCCGGAGGATCGCTGGCAGCCGGTGGGGCGGGTGTAGCCGGCGGCGTGGCCACCATCGTTGGCGGCGGCGCTCTGCTGGGCCTTGCGGTAGGCGGGACAGCCTCCGCCACGATCACCGGCCTGGTGATCGCGTCTCCCAAGCTGGCGCTGAGCACGGCCGCAAAGCTGGAGGTCACCATCCGGGAAGTCCTCTTGAACGCCCAAAGGGATACTGCGTCCGCCCAACAGGTGCTGGCCAGTTATAAGGAAGAACTGCGCCGTCTGAAGCATCTTCTGGTAGATATGGAGGCGGAAGATGCGGCCAATAAGGAGCAGATCAAAGTGTTGAAAACCTCCATCGGCTATCTGACCAAATCTACGAAATCGCTTGACCGCTTCACGTCTTCTTTTGAGATCGGGCTTGAGGTTGAGAACGAGGCGAAAGCATGAACGCTGAGCGGGACTCTTTTCCCCAGGAGCTTGAGGCCGCAAAGGGTCAGGCCGGACGGCTTGGTCGGGAGATCGTTGATACTCAGAACGACCTGAACGAGATCACCGAACACGTCAACGAACTTTTGCGCGAACGGGGGATGGCGGAACTTCCGATGATGGACACCGCTTGGCTTGCGGCGTTTCAGGAGGAATTAGAGAGACAGATCGAGGTGCCGGAGGTCTTAAAAAAAGCGGAACGGCTTCCAAAGCTCAGTGCGCAGGACATAGTTGCCTGCTGCATTTGCGGCCTGCTCGCGGCAATGGCGGACGCAATTTTTGTAGGAACACCCCAGCTTCGGGACGGAAAGGTAAACGGTGCCCCCATCCAGCAGTGGCTTCGGGCGATCGATGGAAATACGGGGATCTTCAAGTGGCTTTCAGAGCATTGTACGGTGCCGTATGATATTTCAGCGGTAAAGGACACAGTGTACCCGCTGAATCACCGGCTGCGAAGCCTGGCGCATGATCCCCTGTTCGGCGCGCTGTTCGCTCTGCTGGACATCTGCATGGGGACGACCACTTGCATCAACGATGCCGGTCAACTGGTCATGCTGCCCTCACCAAAAGGAAAAGCGGATAAAAAAGCGCCGTTGTTTTTGCTCTATTATCTGGGCCATCTGCTTTCCGACGCGTTTACCACCTGCGGGCTTCCGGTTCCGGGCTGGTTCCTGACGCAGTTTTTTACCAGCGATGACGAAGAGTCTCTGGCAAGAGCGGCGGAGGATATGTATAAAGACGGGTTTGATACCCGCCAGCTGATTGGGATGATCACATCCGCGCAGCTCGGGATTGGCCTGACAGAATGTTACATGGCCCTGGCGCACCCCCAAGGACCTCATGTGGCTGGCGCCGAAGGAGAACTCATACAGTTGAGGCGCGAACTACTGCGCCGGGAATTGAGGCTGGTGACCAGCGGAGTGGCCTCTGCCGGGAACGTGATTAAGATCCTGCTTCCTCCGAATTCAGGAGATTTGGCGGGGATCAATCTGGCTCAATGGCAGGAATTCGCTTGGCAAGGTTTCCAGGTGGCTCGGGCGGCCGCACGGGATATGTCGGTGGAAACGGTCATGGAGAACCGCAAGAATATCGACAAGATGTGGGAATCACTGAAAGAGAATCTGTAAAGGTAAAGTGTTTGTGAGTGAAAATGTGGGGCGGTATGCTTTTGCATACCGCCCCGCGTTTTCCACATGGCTATACCGCTAACACCACAGGGATAGCGTTAAGTACCGCCAGTTCCTCCCGGGCGAAGTAGTCGCAAAGCGCCAGGCCCCGCTCTCCGGCCATGGCCCGCAGGGGCTCCGTGACCATCCCGGCGCACACCAGCTGGCCGGGGCGCAGGGGGTCCAGGATCTCCGCAAGGGGGTGGGGGCTGTCGGACAGGGGGGCGTTGAGGGCGCCCTCCGGCCCAAGGGCGGGCAGGGGCAGCACGACGCAGTCCGCCCGGTCCGCCCCGGCCATGGACGGCTGGCATCTCACTCCGTCAGCTCGCTCCAGCGCGTAAGTATATACCCCGTGGCCGTCGTCGGCCAGCAGCCGGGCCAGCGCCGCCTGACGGGGGTCGCCCCCCACTACCCAGATATTTTTCGCCATATCCGAATCCTCCCTCAGAACGAAAACTGCCATCGCACCAGTGTATGACCGGGCGGGGGAGGGGGTGCGCGGGCGCGGATGGCCAGGCCGCAAACTTTTCCAAAAACGGGGCATACTGTCCTCATCACAGGTTGGGAGGTATACACATGAGCAGTCCTTACGAGAACTACACCAAGGGAAACGTGGATTTCATGTCCAGCCGCACCCGGGAGAACCTGATGCGGGCCTTCGCCGGAGAGAGCCAGGCCAGGAACCGCTATGACTTTGCCGCCGGCGTTGCCCGGAAGGAGCAATTGGAGGTGGTGGCCCGGGTCTTCGAGTTCACCGCCGGCCAGGAGCGGGCCCACGCCAAGGTATTCCTGAACCTGCTGGAGAGCTGCGCGGGGCAGACGGTCCAGGCGGACGGGACCTATCCGGTGAACATGGGGAACGCTCTGGACCAGCTTCGGGCGGCCCGGCACAACGAGTATCAGGAGTGGGAGACGGATTACGCCGGCTTTGCCCGCACCGCGCGGGAGGAGGGCTTCGACCTCATCGGCCACCAGTTCGAACTCATCGCGGAGATCGAGAAGACCCACGGAGACCGGTTCGGCCTGTTTGCCGATCTGCTGGAGCAGGGGAAGCTGTTCGCGGACGAGGGCGAGCGGGCGTGGATCTGCCTCAACTGCGGCGAGATCGTCCACGCGGCTATAGCGCCCCAGGTGTGCCCGGTATGCCGTCACCCGCAGGGATACTACGTGCGGCTGGAGATGGCGCCCTATACGACGGCGTGAGGAAAGGGGGCGGCCTTCGGGCCGCCCCACATCCGGTGTTGATTTTATCGCGGTAAAGGATTATAATAACCCCAATCCATACAAAAGGGGGCATCGCGCCATGAAGCACGACGTCAACTACACCCTTCTGGCCGATTTCTATGAGCTGACCATGGGCAACGGCTACTTTGAAAACGGTATGAAGGACTGCATCTGTTACTTCGACCTGTTCTACCGCAGCGTACCGGACGGGGGCGGCTTTGCCATCGCGGCCGGGCTGGAGCAGGCGGTGAAGTACATCCGGGACCTCCGGTTCGACGAGGAGGACATCGCCTATCTCCGCTCCAAGGACTGCTTCAGTGAAGGGTTCCTGGACTACTTAAAGGATTTTCACTTTACAGGGGATATCTGGGCCGTTCCAGAGGGGACCCCGGTATTTCCCCGGGAGCCCATGCTGACCGTCCGCGCCCCGGCCATTCAGGCCCAGCTCATCGAGACCTATCTGCTGCTGGCCCTGAACCACCAGTCCCTCATCGCCACCAAGGCCAACCGCATTGTCCGGGCGGCGGAGGGCCGCGCCGTGTCCGAGTTCGGCTCCCGTCGGGCACAGGGGGCGGACGGCGCCCTGCTGGGGGCGCGCGCCGCCTACATCGCCGGGGCCTCCGGCACCGCCTGCGCCATGGCCGACGCGCTGTACGGCACCCCCGCCACGGGGACCATGGCCCACTCCTGGGTGCAGATGTTCCCCAACGAGTACACCGCGTTCAAGACCTACTGCCAGACCTATCCCAAGGCGTCCACGCTGCTGGTAGACACGTATAACGTGCTGAAATCCGGCGTGCCCAACGCCATTCGGGTGTTCCAGGAGATGGGGATCACCTCCGGCGGTATCCGCATCGATTCCGGCGACCTGACCTATCTGTCCAAAAAGGCCCGGAAGATGCTGGACGACGCCGGCCTGCCTGACATCAAGATCATCGCCTCCAACTCTCTGGACGAGTACCTCATCCGGGATCTGCTGAACCAGGGCGCGAAGATCGACGGCTTCGGCGTGGGCGAGCGGCTCATCACCTCCAAGAGCGAGCCGGTGTTCGGCGGGGTGTACAAGCTGGCCGCCATCGAGGAGCGGGACGGCACGGTGGTCCCCAAGATCAAGATCAGCGAGAACGCCGCCAAGGTCACCTGGCCCCACTTCAAAAAGACCTACCGGCTGTTCTCCAACTCCACCGGGAAGGCCATGGCCGACTACGTCACTGTGTACGACGAGCAGCCCGATTTTACCAAGCCTCTGGAGCTGTTCGACCCGGAGGCCACCTGGAAGCGGAAGACCTTTACAGACTACACCGCCCGGCCCTTGCAGGTGCCTGTGTTTGAGGGCGGCAAGCTGGTGTACGATCTGCCGAACATCGAGACCATCCGGGCCTGCTGCCTCCGCGAGGTGGACAACCTGTGGGACGAGGTCAAGCGGTTCGAGAACCCCCACAACTACTATGTGGACCTGTCCCAGAAGCTGTGGGACGTTCGGGCGGAGCTGCTGGCGGAAAAGCACTGAAACGGAATATGCGCGCAAAAGAGGGGCCGGCGCGAGCCGGCCCCTTTTGCTGTGCTGTTCTGACGCTCATCCCCGCCGCTTGTTCATCTCCAGCGAGATCCTGTCGGCGATCATGGCGATGAATTCGCTGTTGGTGGGCTTGCCCTTGGCGTTGGACACGGTGTAGCCGAAATACTTTTGCAGGGTTTCCAGGTCGCCCCGGTCCCAGGCCACTTCGATGGCGTGGCGGATGGCCCGCTCCACCCGGCTGGCGGTGGTGTTGAACTTCTTGGCCACGGCGGGGTAGAGGACCTTGGTCACCGCGTTGATGACCTCCATGTCCGCCACGGTGAGGCTGATGGCCTCCCGCAGGTACTGATAGCCCTTGATGTGCGCGGGCACGCCGATCTCGTGGATGATGGCGGTGATCCGCCGCTCCAGGGCGATGGCGGGGTCCTCCTCCGCGCCGGACAGGGTGTTGGCCGCCAGCTTGAGGGCGCGCTCAGCCACTTTTTGGGGCTTGTAGGGCTTGAGCATACAGTAGTCCGCCCCCAGGGCGGCCAGCTCGCCGGCCAGGGCGCCGTCGGCAAAGGCGGAGGTGACCAGCACCCGGGGCCGGTCCTCCCCCAGTTGGGGGAGCACGTCCATGCCGTCCTGCCCGGTCAGCATGGTGTCCATCACCACCACGTCGGGCCGGAGGTCGTGGACAAGGGCCAGCAGTTCGTCGCCGCTGCCCGTCTGGCCGATCACGGTCAGCTCTCCGGTCTGCTCCATCATCTCGCGCAGCATACGGCGCAGCTCCTCCGCGGCATCGGCCACGATCACAGTTTTCTTCTCGCTCATATGGCATGATCCTTTCCGGCCTGACGGCCTCGTGATATATGGCATTTTTTACCTGCAATTAAAATATCACAGGAAAAACCAAATGGCAAGAAAGTTTTGCAAAGTTTCTGATTTTTTGTTCGACATCCGCTGTCGAACAGGCGGACAGCGGGTCAGTTCGCGCCGCACCGCTCCAACATCCGGCCCACCCAGACGCCGTACCCGTGGGTGGGGTCGTCGATCATCACATGGGTGACCGCCCCCACCAGCCTGCCGTTTTGCAGGATGGGGCTGCCGCTCATCCCCTGGACGATGCCGCCCGCGGCCTCCAGCAGATCCCGGTCCGTCACCCGGATGAGGAAGTCCCGGCAGTCGCTCTCGCTCTCCGGGTACACCTTTTCAATGCGGATGGAGTACTCCCGCACCTGATCGCCGTCGATGTTGGCAAGGATGGTGGCGTTCCCGGCCCTGACCTGGCTGCGCTCCGCCGTCTCCACCGGGGAACCCGCCGCCCAGGCGGGATCAGACAGGGTGCCGAACACGCCGCCGGCCGTGTTGGAGTTCAATAGTCCAAGGGTGGTATCCGTGTCGAAGACGCCCCGCAACTGCCCCGGCGTGCCCGCCTCGCCCTTCTGCACCGCCGCCACCGTGGCGGGCAGGATAGAGCCGCTCTCCAGCGGCATGAGCAGGGCGGTGTCGGTGTCGTTGATGCCGTGCCCCAGGGCGCCGAAGGCGCCGGTGTCCGGGCAGTAGAAGGTCACCGTGCCGATGCCCGCCATGGAGTCCCGGATCCAGGCCCCCAGCTTATAGGAGCCGTCGGCGGAGCACTGTACCGCCCGGCCGCTGAGCTGGATCTGCCTGTCGTCCCGGATGGCCCGAATGCTCATCAGGCCGCCCTCCGTCTCCTGGAGCGCGGCCTCCACCTCCTCGATGGTGTCCACCTCCGCTCCGTTGATGTGGGTGATGATGTCGCCCTCCTTCAGCCCGCAGGCCCTGGCGGGATTGACCTCGCCCTGGTCGGTGGCCACCTCGGAGGTGCCCACCACTACCACGCCGTCTGAAAACAGCTTGATTCCCACCGCCCGGCCCACCGGGACCACCGCGGCCGCGCTGGCCCGAGCGGCGGCCGGCCAGATCGTCAACATCACCGCCGCCGTGAGCAGGGCCGCCCGCAGGGCGGCCCGCCAAAACGGTCTCGTTTCCTCATTCAAATCAACCGCCTCCCTCTTTCGCTTCGCCGGCGAGGGAGGCCGCCGCCCGCTGTGAGGCAGCGGTTTCCGTCCCCGGCGCCGCGGGCGGCAAGCGCCCGCCCTTTTAATATGGCGGCGAGGCCGGCTTTTCACCGTGGCAATGACAGGGGGCGTTGGCAGGCGGGGGACACCGGACCGTCCCGCCGCGGGGCATTTCCGCTTTTATGCGGGGGAAATGTCGCTTGCGCTTCACACATTTGCCGTTTTTGCGGCGAATGGCGTTTTCAAGAATAGCTTGCCCCGCGCCGCGCATAAGTTGTACCGCGGCGGGGAAACTGGGGTGTGTTGACGCCCTCCAAATCCGTGCTCCGCCGGGAAATGCGGGGGATCATCCATGAAAACGTCCACAAAAACCATGATTTTCGCCTTTTTGATCGCGGCGGCCGCGGGAGTGCTGATTCACAATCTGTACACATGGCTACCCATCCCGCTGACCGCCGTGTTCTCTCCGGTGATAGAGAGCCTGTGGGAACACATCAAGCTGCTGTTCTATCCGCTGCTGGCCGCGGCCCTGATCTTCGGCCGGGACGACGAGAGCCGGGCCGTCCGGCTGTGGTCCGATCTGATCGTCTGCGCCGCTCTGCTCGTCGTCAGCTATCTCTATCATGTGCTGCTCCACGGCGAAAATTTCATTTTTGACATCGTCCTCTATGTGGTGCTGATGGCCGCCGGCTTCCTGCTGCCCCGGCTGCTGTGGCCCCTGGGGGAGAAGCGGTGGTTCCAGAAGGCCGCCGTCCCCCTGACGGCGCTGGTGTGGGTGTTGATCTTCTGGTTCTCCTTCTACCCGCCGGAGGGGCTGCTGTTCAAGGACATGGAGACGGTGCGGACGTTTTTCACCATTCCGGTGTAGATCACAGCCCCGTCAGATCGAAGGCGGGCACGAACCCCTCGCCCACGGACTCCAGCTCCTGGACATACCCGGCGAGGCCCAGGTTTTCCATGTATTCCCGCGCAATGCGCAGCTCGGACCTCCGCAGGGGCCGGCCGATCTCGGGATAGTCCGTCAGATCGTTCATGGGGGTGTACTGGGCCATGAGGGAGAACAGCACCGCCCCGGGCGGGAAGGTCTCCGCCGCCCAGTCCATCACCCGTTTGGCCTCGTTCACCTGCCCTGGCAGGATCAGGTGCCGGATGAGAACCCCGCTTTTCAGCAGCCCATCCTCCAGCCGGACGGGCCCCCGCTGGCGGTACATCTCCAAAATGGCGCTTTTTGCCGCCTCGGGGTAGTCCGGCGCGCCGGAGTACCGCTCCGCCAGGGCGGGGGTGACGTATTTCAGGTCGGGCAGATAGACGTCCACCTTGCCGTCCAGGGCGCGGAGGGTGGACGCCTTCTCATACCCGCCGCTGTTCCACACCACCGGCAGGCCGCCCGGGACGGGCCGCTCCAGCACCCGTGCCAGGACGTTTGTGAACTGCGTCGGCGTCACCAGTTCGATGCAGGCGGCCCTTTGCGCAGCCAGCCGCTCAAAGGCGGCGTACAGCTCGCCGTCCGTCAATGGTTTCCCATAATTCTCCCGGCTGATGGAGGCGTTCTGGCAGAACACGCACCGCAGGGTGCAGCCGGAGAAGAACACCGTCCCCGCGCCGTGGTCCCCGGTGAGGCAGGGTTCCTCCCAGCGGTGGAGGGCGGCCCGGGCCGCCAGGGGGACGGACGGCATCCCGCAGAAGCCCTCCCCGCGGGCCTCGTCCCGGTAAGCGCCGCAGTTCCGGGGGCAGAGGGAACACACAAAGCCGCTCATATTACCCCTCCCAGCCGCTTCAGCACGGCCTTTTTGGCTCCGTCAAAGGCGTTTGGAATGGGATAGACCCCCTCCAGCTCGTCCAGAGTGGCCCATACCCAGCCCTCCGGCAGGGCTTCGGAGGCCGCCTCCACCGCTTGGAGGGTCATCCGCCACTCCACATGGGTGAAGATGTGCTTTGCCTGACCGGTGTATTCTCTGGACAGGGGGACGATCCCCCAGTCCGGCAGAGGCTCCGCGCCGGAGGGCTCGTTGGGAAACTCCCACAGTCCCGCCAGCAGGCCCCGCTCCGGCCGCCGCCGCAGGGCCGCGCGGCCGCCATGGAAGATGAGCCACACGGTGCGGTCCTCCACCCGCCGGGGCTTTTTGGGGGATTTGGAGGGCAATTCCCCAATGCGGTCCTGGGCCAGGGCGGCGCAGAACGCCCGCGCGGGGCACCGGTCGCACAGGGGGGCGCCGTTGGGGAGGCACACGGTGGCCCCCAGCTCCATCAGCGCCTGGTTGAACGCCCCGGGGGCGTGGAGGGGCATGACGGCCCGGACGGCCTCCGTCACCCGCCCTTTCATCTCCGGGGAGGAGATGTCGCCGCCGTCGCCGGCGATCCGGGCGACCACCCGCAGCACGTTGCCGTCCACCGCCGGGACGGGCAGGCCGAAGGCGATGGAGCAGATGGCCCCGGCGGTGTAGTCCCCCACGCCGGGAAGGGCGCGGACGGCCTCATAGTCCGCCGGGAACCGTCCGCCGTAGTCATTTATGATGACCCGTGCCGCCTTTTGCAGGTTCCGGGCCCGGGAGTAGTAACCCAGCCCCTGCCACAGCTTCATGAGCCGGTCCTCGGGCAGGCCGGCCAGGGCCTCGATATTGGGGCACTCATCCAAAAAGCGGCGGTAGTACCCCAGCGCCGCCGCCACTCTGGTCTGCTGGAGCATGATCTCCGACAGCCACACGTGGTAGGGGGTGGGGTCCTCCCGCCAGGGCAGTTTCCTGGCGTTGTCCCGGAACCACTCCAGCAGGGGGAGGGGCAGTCTGTCCAGTCCGTCCACAGCGGGGCCTCCTTCTTGCAATATCCTGTTGGATATGGTATCATAATCCCGGCGCTTTTTCAACGCCGGAACGGGGGAGTCCTGTGAGATATCGTGGGCGGCAGAGGCCCCGCATGGGCGCGGCGGCCGCCGTGATCGCCGTGCTCGCACTGGTTTTGGCCGGGGCGGCGGTATTCCTCCTGTACCGGTTCAACGTCATCCCCCACCGGATGTACGACGGCGCCCACTTCGGCATAGAGACCTACGTCAGCGCCCTGGACGCCGACGGGGACGGGATCAACGACCAGGCCGACATCCTCCAAAGCGTCCGGGCGTACCTGGCCACGGAGCCAAAATATAAGAGCGCCTATTACGACGGCGGATACCCCGACGACGGATACGGCGTCTGCGCCGACGTGGTGGCCTTCGGCCTGCTGGGGGCGGGGTACGACCTGAAAGAGCTGGTGGCGGAGGATATGCGGAAGGACCTGGACGCCTACGGCGAGGACCGCGTCGACAGCAACATCGACTTCCGGCGGGTGCGCAATCTGCTGGTGTACTTCCGGCACACCGCCATCGAGCTGACCACCGACCTGTCCCGGATCGACCAGTGGCAGGGGGGAGATATCGTGGTGTTCAAAGGGCACATCGGCGTGGTGTCCGATATGCGCAATTTCCGCGGCGTGCCCTTCGTCCTCCACCACGGCAGCCCCAATCAGATCGGCTATGAGCAGGATATCCTGGAGACCAGGGACGACCTGGTGGCCCACTTCCGAATCAGTTGAAAAAAGCCCTCCGGCCATGGCCGGAGGGCTGAATCATGCGCCGTATCGCTGTAAGGCTGTTTTCCCTGTCAGCGCGCCGGGTCACTGATCGGGGGGCGCTTCGCCTCGCACCGCTCCACCAGATCGGCCAGGGTGGTGTGGTCCACCACCGACGACACCGCCTTGTGGATATCCTGCCACAGTTCCAGGGTGAAGCACTGGCCGCTCTGAGCGCAGCACTCCGAGTTGGTCACGCACTCCACCGGGGCCAAATCGCCCTCCAGGGGGCGCAGGATGTCCCCCACGGTGTACTCCTCCGGCTTCCGCGTCAGCAGGTAGCCGCCGCCCGCCCCCCGGACCGACCGCACCAGGCCGCCCTTGGACAGGGGGGTGACGATCTGCTCCAGATACTTGTCGCTGAGGGACTGCCGCCGGGCGGCGTCCTTGAGGGACACGGGGCCGTCCTGCTGGTGCATGGCCAGGTCCACCATCAATTGCAGGGCGTAGCGCCCCTTCGTGGAAATCTTCATAACGGTCCCTCCTTCCGATGTGTTGACAATAAAATACCACAAAACCGCTATGATTTCAAGGGGAAAATATAGTTTGCTTTCCGGCCTGGTTTGTGGTATACTATCACGAATTGATTTACAATAAGAGAGGAACCATAGATATGGAGATCAACGGCGAGCAGGTACAGGAGATATACTACTACAAAGACATGGGCCTGTCAGAGGCCACCATGAAGGCCCTGGAGAAAAAGGGCTTCACCCAGGCCACCCCCATCCAGGGGGGCGCTATACCCTTCTTCATGGACTGGAAGGACGTGGTAGCGAAGGCCCCCACCGGCACCGGCAAGACCTTCGCCTTTGGCATCCCCATGGTGGAGCACATCGACCCGGCTAACGGGGACGTCCAGGGGCTGATCCTGGCCCCCACCCGGGAGCTGGCCCTCCAGATCCGGGATGAGCTGGACGACCTGTGCGCCTTCCGGGAGGAGGTCCGCACCGCCTGCCTCTACGGCGGCCAGCCCATCGAGAAGCAGTTCGCCCAGCTGAAGGCCAAACCCCAGTTGGTGGTGGCCACGCCGGGGCGGCTCATGGACCACATGAAGCGCCGCACGGTGCGCATCGACAGGGTGCAGACCGTGGTGCTGGACGAGGCCGACCGCATGTTGGACATGGGCTTCATCCAGGACGTGACCCGGATCCTGGACCGGATGCCCAACCGCCGCAATCTGGGCCTGTTCTCGGCCACCATCAGCCGGGAGGTGATGGACATCTCCTGGGTGTACCAGCGGGACCCGGCGGAGATCACCGTCCGGCCCATCGAGGAGAACCGCCCGGACATCCAGCAGTACCAGATCGAGCTGCTGGGCCGGGAGCAGAAGCTGGACACCATGGCGGCCCTGCTGGAGGGCGGCCAGTACGAGCGGGCCATCGCCTTCTGCAACACGAAAAACATGACCGACCGGCTGGCCGGCCTGCTGAAAATGCGGGGGATCTCCTGCGAGGCCATCCACGGGGACATCCAGCAGCGGGTCCGGGAGCGGACCCTGGAGAAGTTCAAGGCGGGGAAAATCCGGGTTCTGGTGGCCACCGACGTGGCCGCTCGGGGGCTGGACATCGACGACGTGGACGTGGTGTTCAACTACGACGTGCCCGACGAGCAGGAGTACTACATCCACCGGATCGGCCGCACCGGGCGGGCCAAAAAGCACGGCGTGGCCTACACCCTGATGGCCACCCCCGGCGAGTACGTGAAGATGCGTGACATCGCCCGGAACACCCGGGCGGACATCCAGCTGCTGAAATACGACGAGGACGGCGTCCTGACCTTAGTGGAACAGGATCAGTGAGCATGCCGCCGCTGCCCGGCTGCGGGCGGGAATATCGGTCTTGCTGTAATTATAACGGGTTTAAAGTTCTTTTTAGTTCTTTTTCTTTCAAGAAAAAGAAGAGAGATGAGCAAAACACCGTGCGAAAGATCAAGCCGCAGGAAGGCGCACGATGTTGGATGCCAGGAGGCGCAGG
>CANRFU010000045.1 GCA_947629975.1 uncultured Oscillospiraceae bacterium
GACAGGTCGGCCACCTCCACGCCGTAGCGCCTCAGGGCGTAGGCCACCGAGTTGCGGATGCCCTCCCCCGAGTCGGTGAGGGTGCCGTCCAGATCGAACAGAATGGGATCGTAGCCGCGCATCTCACTCCTCCAACAGGGCGGCGCACTTCTTCAGCTGGTCGATGACCGGCAGGTGCTGGGGGCACATCTTCTCACACTGACGGCAGCCCACGCAGTCGGAGGCTTTGCCCCTCCCCGCCACGGCGGCCCGGTAGTCCGCCTTTGCCTCGGCGGTCTGGCCGTTCGTCAGATGCTTGTTGGCGGCGGCGAAGATCTCCGGGATGGGGATGTGTTTGGGGCAGCCCTCCACGCAGTACCGGCAGGCGGTGCAGGGGATGGCGGCGGACTTGCCCAAGATCTCCTGAGCCTTTTGGATGATGGCCCGCTCGTCATCGTTCAGGGGTTTGAAGTCGCTCATAAAGCCCAGGTTGTCCTCCATCTGGGCCAGATTGGACATGCCGGACAGCACGGTGAGCACCCCGTCCAGGGAGGCGGCGAACCGGATGGCCCAGGAGGCGGGAGAGGCGTCAGGGGCGTAGTCGGTGAACAGCTTTTTCACCTCCGCCGGCGGGTCGGCCAGGCGGCCTCCCTTCACCGGCTCCATGATGACGATGCCCCTGTTGTGCTTCCGGGCCACCTCGTAATTGGCCCGGGCGGTGACCTTGGGGTTCTCCCAGTCGGCGTAGTTGATCTGGAGCTGGACGAACTCGGCCTCCGGGTGCTCGGTGAGCAGCTTGTCCAGCAGCTCCGGCCCGTCGTGATAGGAGAAGCCGATGTGCCTGATGAGCCCCTTCTCCTTCTGCTCCCTCACAAAGTCCCACAGGCCGAACTTATCATACCGGCCCACGCTTCCGGAGGACAGGGCGTGGAGCAGATAGTAGTCGAAATACCCCGCTCCGGCGCGCTTCAAACTGGTCTCGAACTGCTTCTTCGCGGCCTTTTCCGTAGGCGCCGCCATCACGTTCAGCTTGGAGGCCAGAGTGTAGCTCTCCCGGGGATGGCGGTCCACCAGGGCCTTCTTGGCCGCCGCCTCGGAGCCTACATATACAAAGGCGGTGTCAAAATAGGTGAACCCCGCCTCCAGGAACTTGTCCACCATGGCGGCGGTCTGCTTCACGTCGATCCGCACCGTCACCCTGGGCAGCCGCATGAGGCCGAAGCCCAGCTTGGGGGTCTCTTTTCCGAAATAGTCGCTCATAATCACACATCCCATCCAATTAGTTGTTGAGCACATGTATTATAACACATCACCGTTCCCCTGTCCATCCGATTTTTCCCGCTGGGATTGCCTTTTTCCAGCAGCTCCTGTATAATGGATCTAACGCGCCCCACAAATCAAACACGGAGGTCCTGTATCATGTGTACCGCTGTTTCCTTCCTCACCGAACACCACTACTTTGGCCGCAATCTGGATCTGGAGTATTCCTATCACGAGACGGTCACCGTCACCCCCCGGAACTATCCCTTCTCCTTCCGCCGGATGGGGGACAGGCCCGCCCACTTCGCCATGATCGGCATGGCCTATGTGGCGGAGGGCTACCCCCTTTACTACGACGCGGTGAACGAGAAGGGCCTGGGCATGGCGGGGCTCAACTTCCCCGGCAACGCCCGCTATCTGCCCGAGGCGGAGGGAAAGGACAACGTAGCCCCCTTCGAGTTCATCCCCTGGGTGCTGAGCCAGTGCTCCACCGTGGCGGAGGCGAAGGCCCTCCTGGCAAACCTCAACCTGGCCGCCATCGATTTCAGCGAGCAGCTGCCCGCCTCCCCCCTCCACTGGATCATCTCGGATAGGGAAGCGTGCATCGTGGCCGAGCCCATGGCGGACGGTCTGAAGGTCTACGACAACCCGGTGAAGGTGCTCACCAACAACCCGCCCTTCGACTTCCATCTGCTGAACCTGGCCAACTACATGGGCTGCACCCGGGAGGAGGCCGCCGACCGCTTTTCCTCCGAGCTGGACCTGCCCCTGGCGGCGTACAGCCGGGGCATGGGCGGCATGGGCATCCCCGGGGACCTGTCCTCTGCCTCCCGGTTCGTGAAGGCGGCCTTCACCCGGGCCAACTCGGTCTGTGAGAAGGACGCCTGCTCCAGCATCAGCCAGTTCTTCCACATCCTCGGCTCGGTGGCCCAGCAGATGGGCTGCTGCCGGGTGGGGCACAAGTTCGAGTACACCATCTACTCCTCCTGCTGCGACACCGACGCCGGTGTCTACTACTACACCACCTATGAGAACAGCCAGATCACCGGCGTGGATATGCACAAAGAGGATCTGGACGGCGATCAGCTGGTCAGCTATCCCCTGGTGACCGGCCAGCGGATCAACATGGTCAACTGAATCGGGATGCGAGAGGGCCGCGCCGGTCGGCGCGGCCCTCCTTTTGTCCTCACTCGAACTGGGAGGCGTACAGCCTGTAATAATAGCCCCGCTCCGCCATCAGCTCCTCGTGGGTGCCCTGTTCCACCACGTCGCCGTGGTCCATGACCAGGATCTTGTCGGCGTTCTGGATGGTGGAGAGCCGGTGGGCGATGACGAAGCTGGTCTTCCCCTTCATCAGCTCCCGCATGGCCTTCTGCACCTGCTGCTCGGTGTGGGTGTCCACGTTGGAGGTGGCCTCGTCCAGGATCAGCATCCGGGTGTCGTACAGCATGGCCCGGGCGATGGTGAGCAGCTGCTTCTGCCCCTTGCTGATGTTGCCGCCGTCCTCGCTGACCACGGTGCGGTAGCCCTCGGGGAGACGCATGATGTACCCGTGGATGCGGGCGGCCTTGGCGGCGGCCACCACCTCGTCCATGGTGGCCCCCTCCTTGCCGTAGGCGATGTTCTCGAAGATGGTCCCCCGGAACACCCAGGTGTCCTGCAAGACCATGGCGTAGGCCCGGCGGAGGCTCTTGCGGGTGAGGGTGCGGATCTCCTTCCTGTCCACCCGGATCTCCCCGGAGTCCACGTCGTAGAACCGCATGAGCAGGTTGATGACGGTGGTCTTGCCCGCCCCCGTCTGGCCCACGATGGCCACCGTCTGCCCCGGCTCCGCCGTCAGACTCAGGTCGTGGAGGATGGTCTTGCCGGGGAGATAACCGAAGGACACGTGGTCGGCCTCCACCGCCCCGGCGGGATTCTTCAATTCCTCCGCGCCGTAGAGGTCGGCCAGCTCCTCCGGCTGGTCCAGCAGCTGGAACACCCGCTCGGCGGCGGCCAGGGCGGAGTAGATCTCGTTGATGATGTTTGCGATCTCGTTGATGGGACCGGAGAACTTCCGGGAGTACAGCACGAACTTGGAGATCTGCTTCAGGTTCACGATGTTGAACAGGTAGAACACCGCCCCCAGCAGGCCGATGAGGGCAAGCCCCAGGTTGGAGATGAGCCCGATGGTGGGGCCCATGGTCATCCCTAAGGAGTCCGCGTCCCGGTAGGCGTCGGCGGCCTTGTGGTTGATGGCGCTGAACTCGTCGCACACCCCGTCCTCGTGGGCGTAGGCCAGAATGGTCTTCTGGCCGGAGAACATCTCCTCCACAAAGCCGTTCATCTCGCCGTAGGCGCGGCTGCGCTTGGAGTACCGGGGCCGTGTCCTCTTCCCCATGAAGCGGGTGTACAGGATGGAAACCGGGATGGTGATAAGCATCACCGTCACCAAGGGCAGAGAGGTGACGCACATCATCACGAAGGAGCCCGCCACCGTCACCACCGAGGTCAGGATCTGTACCACGTCGGTGGACAGGCTGGTGGACACCACGTCCACGTCGTAGGACACCCGGCTGATGATGTCGCCGGCCTGGTTCCGGTCGAAGTACTTCACCGGCAGGGCCATCAGCTTGTCGAACACGTCCTTCCGCATCCGCTTGGCCACGTTGCGGCTCACCCGCATCATCCCCTGGCTCACCAGGAAGGACAGCAGATTGCTCCCCAGGTAGGCCACGAGCATACATTTCGCGTAGAAGAACACCCGGTCGAAGTCCACCCTGCCGGCCCCGGCCTCGATGACGCCGATGGCCTCCCCGGCGAAGGAGGGCCCCAGCAGGTTGCCGATGTTGCTGGCAAAGGCGCAGATCAGCAGCAGGAGCACGATCCACCTGTACTCCGCCAAATAACTCAAGATCCGCAGCAGCGCGCCGCGGGTGTCTCTGGGGCGGCCCTGGCCGCCCCGGTCACTGGGTCCGGGCATAGCGCTCTCCCCTTCCTTTCAGTCATAGAGCCCATTTGGGTCTCATGAGTCGTCCTGTTTTCCCCCGCCGCCAGGTGGGGAAGACAGTTTATGTCATGGAGCCCATCTGGGTCTCGTAGATGGCGCGGTAAACCGGGCAAGTCTCCAGCAGGCGGGCGTGGCTGCCGTAGCCGATGCACCGGCCCTCCTCCAGCACCAGGATGTTGGTCATGGACTGCACCGAGCTCACCCGCTGGGCCACCATGATGACGGCGGCGTCTTTGTGCCGGGCAAAGATGGCCTTGCGGAGGGCGGCGTCGGTCTTGTAGTCCAGGGCGGAGGAGGAGTCGTCCAGGATCAGGATCTCCGGGTGCCCCGCCAGGGCCCGGGCGATGAGCAGCCGCTGCTTCTGTCCGCCGGACAGGTTGGCCCCCTTGATGTCCGCCATGTACTCCAGGCCGGCGTCCAGCTCCCCGATGAACTCGGCGGCCATGGCGTCCTCCACGGCGTTCAGCACGTCCTGCTCCTCCAGCCCCCGGCCGAAGTCGATGTTGCGGCGGAGGGTGTCGTTGAACACCATGTCGTTCTGGAATACCACGCCGAATTTCCGGTGGAGGTCGTCCTTCTCATAGGCGCGGACGTCCTTTCCGTCCACGAACACCGCGCCCCCGTCCACGTCGTAGAACCGCATGAGCAGGTTCAGGATGGTGGACTTGCCGCAGCCGGTGGAGCCGATGATGCCCAAACTCTCCCCCCTGTTCAGGGCGAAACTGATGTCGTACAGGCACTTCTCACGCTCCGCCCCGGCGAAGCCCTCGTGGGCGGGGTCGGCGGCGGAGCCATAGCTAAAGTCCACGTGCTCGAAGCGGATGAACTGCTCCCCGGCGGGGGCGGGACAATCCTCCGCGGGGAGGGTGGTCTGGTCGTCCTCCACGGACAGGACCAGGTCGATGCGGTCGGCGGAGGCGGAGGCCTTGCTCAGCATCATGAACACCCGGTTGAGGCCCATGACCCCCATCATGATCATGTTGAAGTAGGTGAGGAACGCCAGGATGACGCCGGGGTCCATCTGCCCGCCGTTGACCCGGTAGGCCCCCAGCACCACCACCAGGGTCAGGCCGATGTTCAGGCACATCTGCATGGCGGGGCCGGGGATGGCCATGACGGTGCTGGCCTTGATATCGCTCTTGGCCATGGCCTCGTTGGCCGCGCCGAAGTGCCCTTTCTCATACTCCTCCTTGGACAGGGCCTTCACCACCCGGATGCCGGTGATGTCCTCCCGCATGATGCGGACCACGTCGTCCAGCCGTTGCTGGACCTTGTTATACAAGGGGATGCCGAACCGGGACACCCCCACGCATACCACGATGAGGATGGGGGCCATCACGCACATGATGAGGGCCATCCGCACATCCATGGACAGGGCCATGATGATGCTGCCCATCAGCAGGATGGGGGCCCGGACGCACAGGGTCTGGAGGGACTGGGCGCAGGACTGGACGTTGTAGCTGTCGCTGGTCATGCGGCTGATGAGGCTGGGCAGGCCGAAGGCGTCGAACTGGCCGCCGGACAGGTTCACCGTCTTGTGGAACAGGGCCTGGCGCACGTCGTAGGAGATGTTATGGGCGTTCTCCACCGCCCGGCGGTTGGCCGCCACGTTGAGCTGCCGGGTGACGATGGCCGCCGCGATCATCAGCACACCCCAGAAAATCACCGGGCCCAGCTGTCCCAGGGGCACCACCTTGTCCAGCAGGTGCTCCAGTATGTACGGCAGGGTCAGCTCCGCCATGGTACCCAGCAGCTTGATAGCCATCACCAGCAGCACGCTCCACTTATATCGTCCCAAATATCGGAAAATCAGCTTCAAACGGGTCGCCTCCCCGGTCTTTCAAGTATTTTTTCGCACGGATTGCATTATACCAAATCGGACCGGGAAAAGTCAAACCCCTTCCCGGCCGGCGTCATCGGTTTTCCATGACGATATCGTATTTTTCCACGCACATAAGCACCTTGCCCAGGCACTGGAAGGAGATGCCGTCGGCGGACTGAGGGGTGTAAAAGGTCATGCTCATGACCTGCTCTCCGTCGTTGACGAAGATCTCGGCGCTGAACCGGTCCAGGATCACCCGGAGTTTAAGTTCCCCGCCCCGGTCCCGGACGAAACACTCCCGCACATGGACGAAGTCCCGGTCCACACCCGAGTGCTCCCGGCTGATCCGCAGGATGGAGGTCTGGGGGTTGTAGGTAATGGAGGTGTAGTGCTGGCTGCCGGAGGCCACCTTCATGCGGAACTGGGTGTATTTGCAGTCGGCCAGGGGACGCACGGTCACCGTCATATCGATGGTGCGGCCAAACACCCCCCGCAGGACGGTCTCCTCCTGCACCGGGATATCCGTGTAGGCCACCCGGCGGCCGTGGAGGGCGTCCAGCTCCCGGATGGGGGCCTGGATCACCCGGCCGTCCCGGATGGACAGCTCCCGGGGGAGGGTCATCTGTCCGAACCAGCTGGCGCCACGGGGCTGGCCCCCTACGCAGGTGTCCCAGTTCTGCATCCAGGCCACCATGATGCGCCGTCCGTCCGGGGCCAGAATGGTCTGGGGAGCGTAGAAATCCAGGCCATAGTCCACCGCCTGCACGCCCTCCCGCTCAAAGCGGTGCGTCCTGGGGTCGTAGCGGCCCAGCAGGAACATGGTACAGTCGCCGTTGTGGAACTCCATGCCCACGGCGCTCATATCCTGGGGGCTGCACATCAGGACCTGCCGCCCGCCCAGGGGGAAGAAATCGGGGCACTCCCACATACGGCCGAACTCGTTGTAGCAGCGGTCCAGCACGGTGACGAAGTGCCACTCCAGGCCGTCCCCGCTCTCAAACAGGAGGATGGCGCCGCTGTCGTCCTCAGTGCGGCAGCCCACCACGCAGCCGTAGGTCCCGTCCTCGTTTTGGAACATTTTGGGGTCCCGGAAGTCGAAGCGGCTGAACCCGTCGGGCAGATCGGGATCCCCCAGCACAGGGTTGGCCCTCCATTTCTCATAGTTCAGTCCGTCCCCGACGGCCAGGCATTGGGTCTGGATGTCCTGCCTGGCCCCGTCCTCCCGAAGCTGGCGGCGCACGCCGGTGTACATGAGCAGCTGGCGCCCGTCGGACAGTTCCACAGCCGAGCCGGAGAAGCAGCCCGCGTCGTCATAGGCGGTGTCCGGGGCGATGGCGGCGGGCAGATACTCCCAGTGGAGCAGGTCCCGGCTCACCGCGTGGCCCCAGTGCATGGGTCCCCACTGGATGCTGTAGGGGTGATATTGGTAGAACAGATGGTACTGCCCCTTGTAAAAGGAAAAGCCGTTGGGGTCGTTCATCCAGCCCACCCGGGGGGTCAGATGGAATGCCGGCCGATCCTCCCGGCGGATGTTGCCGCCAAACTGTTCCTCGTACTCCCGGGCCTTTTGCAGCACTTCGCTGATCATGGAGCTTCCTCCCACATAGTTGGAATCGGTTCAGGTCCAAGTACAGCCGCATCCCGAGGGATGCGGCTGTACCTGGGATCATCGGATCGTTTTGGGGTGATTTAAGACTTATTGAGCCTCAAGATAGCGGGTGTAGGCGCTCTGATAGACTTCCAGCAGCCTGCTCATGCCGCAGCTGTCCTCCAGCATGGTCTTGTAGGCGTTCCACTCGTCGTCGGTGGGGCCGCCGTTCTTCAGCCAGTTGCCCTCATACTCGGAGACCTGGCTGGTGAAGTCGGCCTTGTAGCGGTCGATGACTTCCAGCTCCTCGGCGTTGAAGGTCACGTCGTTGGGGTAGGCGGCGGAGGAGCTCGCATAGGGCAGCCAGGAATCCACCAGGTCATGCAGGCGCTCCTGGCCGCGGGCCTCCAGTTCGAACACGGTGGAGTAGTACTCGGGCAGTATCAGCACGGGGCCCAGGGCCTGGTACTGGCTGCGCAGCTCGCCGGCGCTCTTGCCGAACTTCTCCCGGGCCTCGTCGTCGGTGATGGACTTCCACAGGCCGGCGTCGTTCTTCTCCAGGAAGTAGGTGTCGATGGGGCCGTAATTGAGCTGCATGGTGATCTCGGGATCATACCACTGGTCGAAGTACTTGCACAGCAGCTCGGGGTTGCCGCAGACGCTGGTGATGTTCAGGTTGCCGGAGGTGACGGCGGGGGCGGAGCGCATGGTGACGTTGCGGGTCTGAGCGTAGTCGGTGCCCTCGGGGCCGTACATGGGGGGCAGGAAGACGAAGTCATCGGCCTTGTCGCCGGCGATCTCGTCGATGTACCACCAGGTGGTGACGCCCACGCGGCCCTGGGAGACCTTGGCGATCAGTTGGCTGGTGTCCTGGGAGAACATCTCCAGGTCCATCAGGCCCTCCTTGTACCAGTCGGAGAAGTAGCTGACGGCGTCACGATAGGCGTCGCTGACGCAGACGAACTCCACGGTGCCGTCGTCATGGGCCAGCAGGTCGTTGCACACGTCGCTGGTGAAATTGGTGAAGCCGAAGCCGGCGTAGAAGATCTCCTGGCCCCAGCACCACTGGTCATAGCCGGTGGACATGGGGATGGTGGAGCCGGCGGCGTTTCCGCTGCGGGTGGCCATGTCGTTGTCCTTGAAGGCCTTCAGCACGTCGTGCAGCTCGGTGAGGTTGGTGGGCATATCCAGGTGCAGCTCGTCCAGCCAGGTCTTGTTGATCATGGAGAACTCGGGGATGGAGTGGATGGGGATGTTCTCCTCCTCGCCGATAGCGGCGGTGCCCAGCAACTCGGCGGCGGGCAGGCCGTAGATCTTGCCGTCGGCCATGGTGATGGCGGAGCGGATCTCAGGGTGCTCGTCCAGGATCTTGCTCAGGTTGGGCATGATCTCAGGGGTGATGTAGGAGGTCAGGTCGATAAAGGTGCCGTCGTTGCCGTACTTGTTGATGTCGTTCTGGCTGAAGCCCACGGCGATGAAGGCGTCGGGCAGCTGGTTGCCGCCGATGAGGGTGCCCACGCGCTCGCCCAGGGAGTCGCTCATCAGGTCCCACTCGATCTCCACGCCGGCGTCCTCCGCCATCTGGATCATAACGGGGTTGGAGTCGTAGCCGGAGCTCAGGGCGGAGATGCCGCCCACCAGGTAGAAGTCGGTCTGGTTGGGGTCGGCGGAGGCCTGGGCGCCGCCGTTGCCGCAGCCGGCCAGCAGGCCGCACAGGAGGGCGGCGCTCAGCGCCAGACAAAGCGCCTTGACGAGGATGTTCTTTTTCATAGCGATTCTCCTTATCACAGATTTCAAAAGTTGCATATCAGCCCTTCACAGCGCCGGACATAAAGCCCTGCTCGAAGTATTTCTGCACGAAGGGGTAGATGACCAGCATGGGCACCGCCGCCACCACGATGGAGGCGAACTTGATCAGTTCCGCGATCCGGTTTTGTTCGGCGTAGCCGCCGTCCCCGGAGTTGATGTTGGCGGAGGCGTTGATCAGGATGCCGCGCAGCACCAGGGGGAAGGGGTCCTTGGTGTGATCGCTGAAATAGATCAGGGCGGTGAACCAGTCGTTCCAGTAGGCCACCATGGAGAACACCACCATCACCGCCATGATGGAGCGGCTCAGGGGGATGACCACCCGCAGGAAGATGGTCATGTTGTCGGCCCCGTCGATCTGGGCGGCCTCGATCATGTCCCTGGGGATGTTGTTCTCAAAGAAGTTCCGCACGATGATGACGTTGCCCATGGCCACGCCGCCGGGGAGGAACAGGGCCCACATGTTGTTCAGCAGGCCGGTGTCCCGGACCACGATGTAGGTGGGGATCAGGCCGCCGCCGAAGTACATGGTGATGATGAAGAAGATGGAGATCCACTTCCGGCCGGGCAGGTCCTTCCGGCTCAGGGGGAAGGCCACGATGTAGACCATCACCACCGAGTAGATGGTGCCGATGACGGTGTATTTCACCGAGTTCAGGAAGCCCCGGAGCAGATCGGACCGGGCGAACACCGAGGCGTAGCCCTCCAGAGTGAACTGGCTGGGCAGCAGGAAGGTCTTGCCGGCGTACACGTCATAGGGGTCGGAGACGGAGGCGATGACGACATAGTACAGAGGATAGGCGATGATCAGCAGGATCACGCAGCAGAGGACCACCAGGATGATGTCGCTGGTGCGGTCAGAGAGGCCAGTTTTTTTAGTCATTGTCCGCACCTCCTTACACGAAGCTGACGTCGGCAGCCTTCTTGGCGATCTGGTTGACGACCACCAGCAGGATGATGTTGATGACCGTGTTGAACAGACCGACGGCGGTGGACAGGCTGTAGGCGTGTTGGACGATACCCTGTTCGTAGACGTACACCGCGATGACGTCGCTGGTGGCCTTGTTCAGCTGGGTCTGGAGCAGGAAGACCTTCTCGAAGCCGACGCTCATCAGGCCGCTGGCGCTCATGATGAGCTGGAGGATGATCATGGGAGTCAACTCGGGCACATCGATGTTCATGATGCGCTGGAACATGGACGCGCCGTCGATCTTGGCCGCCTCATAGAGGCCGGGGTCCACGGCAGACAGGGTGGCCAGGTAGATGATGGTGCCCCAGCCGGCGTCCTGCCAGATCCCGGAGGCGATGTAGATGGTGCGGAATGCCTCGGGGACCGTCAGGAAGTCCACCTGAGAACCCAGCAGCAGGTTGATGAGGCCGCCGTAGGGGGAGAGGAAGATGCGGATCATACCGCAGACTACCATGATGGAGATGAAGTGGGGGGCGTAGAGGACGGTCTGCACCACCCGCTTGAAGCGCTTGAAGCGCAGCTGGTTGATGGCCAGGGACAGGATAATGGGCACCGGGAAACTCCACAGCAGGCTGAACAGGCTCAGCAGGACAGTGTTGACGATCATCCGCCGGAAATTGGGGGCGGTGAAGAACCGCTCGAACCATTGCCAGCTCACCCATTCGCTGCCGAAGAAGCCGCGGCTGGGGACGTAGTCCCGGAAGGCGATCTGGATGCCCACCATGGGGATGTACTTGTAGATCACGGTGATGACGATGGGGATGATCAGCAGCAGATAGAGCTGCCAATTCTCCAGGATGCGTTTGCCCAGGGACTTGCCGGCCACCGTTCTGGTCTGTGCCGGCGCCTGCCCTGAGGCTGCGGAAGCAGTTTTGCTCACTTGGGGACTCCCTCCTTCAATATTAAGTTGCCGTTTGGGACCTGTTTCCATAACGCGGGGCAGATGTGAATCCAGGTCCTTGGAACGCGGGAGAGGCGGAGTACCGGACTCTCCCGCCCGGGCCCCGCGGTCCCGGCCGGGTCACCAACCTGTGCCGGAAACGCGGGACGTTTTCCTCTGCGAAACGTTATTTCTTGTTCGAACAAAGGGTAACACAATGAAACGTTTAAGTCAATATTAATCTCGGAATTTTTTGCTTCAGAAATGAATTTTTCGCAAAGTACACAAAAGAAACCCCGCCAAAATAGCCATTTTGACGAAATGAAAGCCGCTCAAACGTTTCATGAAAAAATTGATAAAACCCCTTTACAAACCGATATCTATCGGTTATAATGAAATTATCAAAAGACCGTTTCAACTATTCCACAAGAAGGAAGTGAGCCTGTGTCAAGACAGCAGAGTTCAGCGCCCACCATGAAAGACGTGGCCCGTGAGGCGGGCGTGGCCCTGGGCACCGTGTCCAAGGTCATCAACGGGCTGCCGGTGGGAGAGGACTACCGGGTCCGGGTGGAGGAGGCCGTCAAGGCCCTGAACTACCGGGTGAACAACTACGCCCGGGGCCTGAAGGGCGGCCAGACCTATATCATCGCGGTGATGGTGCCCAATCTCATCAACCCCTATTTCTGCCGGATCGTCCACTGCATCAACAAGGAACTGGCCGACCGCGGGTACAAGATGCTGCTGTGCGCCACCGATTACGATCCGGAGCAGGAGCAGGCCTGCGTCATCATGGCGGAACAGCAAAAGGTGGACGGCATCATCTGCCTGTCCTACAACCCGGACCTGGAGGTGTCGGAGGATCTGCCGCTGATCTCCATCGACCGGTATTTCGGCGCCCAGATCCCTTGTGTGGCCAGCGACAACTACGGCGGCGGCCGTCTGGCGGCGGAAAAGCTGGTGGAAAACGGCTGCAGGAACCTGGCCTTCCTGCGCATCGGCTCGGTCCTCACCAACGAGCCCAACAAGCGCAAAGACGGCTTCATCAACGGCTGCGAGGCCATGGGGATCCCCTACTCCCTGAAGATCGTGGACGACGGCACCCCCTATTCCGATTTCGAGGAGTTCCTTCGGGAGCACTTCCACGACGGCAAGCTGGACTTCGACGGCATCTTCTGCGTCACCGACTCGCTGGCCCACCAGATCATCGGCTCCCTGCGCTCCATGGGCCTGCGGGTCCCGGAGGACGTGCAGGTGGTGGGGTTCGACGGGATCCGCAGCTTTGGGGATCTGGAGTACACCTGCTCCACCATCGTCCAGCCGGTGGAGGACCTGGCCGCCCAGTGCGTCCGCATGGTGCTGGAAAAGGACCGGACCCAGATGCCCGCGCTGGCGTGCCTGTCGGTGACTTACGCCTACGGCGGCACTACGAAAAAGTAAACGATATGGCCAGCGAGTATTTGAAATGGAAGTACCGGGACGTGAAGCCCGACGAGCCGCCCAGGGAGCTGACGAAAAAAGAAAAGGCCGCCAACTGGTTCTATTACTATAAGTGGTGGCTTCTGGCGGGCGCGGCGCTCATCGCCATCCTGGGCAGCATCCTGTGGAACGCCCTGGGCATCGGGAAGGTCAGGCCCGACTACATCTTCGCCTATGTGGGGGAGTACGCGCTGCCTGAGGACTGCGCCGCCGCGCTGCAGGAGCAGCTGGCCGCCCTGGGGGAGGACGTGAACGGCGACGGCCAGACCGCGGTGGAGCTCCGGCAGTACATCTCCGGGAACGCGGAGAACGACCCTGAGAGCGCCATGCAGTACGCCTACGCGGCCACCGTCACCCTGTCCGCCGACATCAACCAGGGGGAGAGCTACTTCTTCCTTATGCAGGATCCGGAGAGCTTCCAGCTGACCACCCAGGCGCTGGCCGGGCCGGACGGCTCCATGCCCGAGCGGGACGATTACAGCGTGGACGGGCGGGCGTACCTCTGGTCCGACTGCCCCGCCCTGGCCGGACTGCCCCTCGGCGGCTACGAACAGGAAGCCCTGGACGGGAGCGCCTACTCGGGGGACTGCCAGGAGCTGCTGGCGGACCTGTATATCGGCCGACGGGGATTTTATAACGAGAAACAGGCGAAGAACCTGGAGCAGAACGAGGCACTTTGGGAGATCTTGATCGAAGGAGCGACTGTCTCTTGAAAATGAAACGTATCATTTCGTTGGCGGCGCTGTGCGCCCTGCTGCTCGCCGGCTGCGCCGGGCCTTCCGAAGCGGCCACCCTCCCCCCGGGCTGGGAGGACAGCTGGGTCCGGGTGGGCGATCTGCTTGGAGTGGAACCCATGGATGGCTTCGCCCCCAATGAAAACAAGGACGCCATGGGGGCCGCCGGGCTGTATTACGCCACCTGGACCGCCGGCGAGGGGGAGACCGTCGACAACGGCGAGGACGGCGAGGCCACCCTGTACGACGCCCAGATCTACGTCCTGATCCAGCAGTTCAGAGAGAGCGCCAAGGCCCAGGCGGAGCTGGACAGCTGGCAGGACCGGGAGCGGGAGAACTACGCCGCCGGCGAGGCGGCGGACGAGACCCACGCCGGGCAGGAGTTCACCATCCTCCCCCTGCTGGAGGGGAAGGAGGGCAATCCCTACGCCCGGGGGGCGGCCGCCTTCGCCCTGCGGGAGAGCGGCTGGGCCATCTGCGTGGAGCTGCTGTGCCGGGACGGCTTCGAGGGGGACCCGCAGGCCCTGCTGGGCGAGTTCCTGGACGGCCTCCACTACAACGGCGGATAAGGAGGGTGCCTCATGGGCCTGTTTTTCCCAATGGACGACGATAAACTGCCTCCCGGCAGGAGAAAGGGGTTTGCCCGGTATCGGGAGATCCTGGGCCGGGACTTCAAGCAGTTCTACCTGACCAACCTGCTGGCGCTGGCCTCCTTCATCCCCCTGGGGCTGGGGATCGGCTACGCGGTGCTGTCCCAGAGCGTGCTGGTGCTGATCCCGGTGTCGCTCATCGGCGGGATGATCGCGGGGCAGGGCCTCGCCGCCATGTACGATCTCATCCTCCGCCGTATGCGGGACGTGATGGACGACTGGTGGACATCCTTTAAGCGGTCCCTGCGGCAGAATTGGCGGGCCGCCCTGCTGCCCGGGGCGCTGGAGGGGCTGTTTTTGGGCTTTCTGGTGTTTTCCGGCGCCCTGATCTGGTGGGGCGGGACCCTTACCCTGGGCACGGCGGCCATTCTGTGCGCCTCCGTCGTCATCTTCTGCATGATCTTCTCCGTCTGGTGGCCCCAGGTGGTCCTCTTTGAGCAGCGCACCCTTGTCCGGCTGAAGAACTGCGCGCTGTTCTGCCTCCAGTACTTCCCCCAGGTCCTGAAAGCGGCGGCCGTCCAGGCCGGCTTCTGGATCCTCATGTTCCTGCTGCTGCCCTGGTCGGGCTTCGCGGTGCCCGTTCTTGGGGTGTGGTACATCCTGTTCCTGGCCATGTTCCTGCTGTACGACAAGCTGAACGAGGCGTTCAGGATCGAAGAACAAATCGGCGCGCAGTTTCCCGAGCAGATTCCGATCTATGACGACGAAACGGAGGAGTGACTGTGGAGCCTCTTGCGGAAAACCGCTTTGTCATCACCAAAGAGCTCTATTATGAGGGCGCGCTGCGGGTGGACCGGGAGCGCATGGGTCCCTTCACCAAAAAGGCGATGCTGTCGCTGGCCGCGGCGTGGGCGGTCCTGGCGGCGGTCACCCTGTTCAGCCGGGGCAGCGTCGTGTTCGTCCTGATCGAACTGGTCGTGATCAGCCTGGTGGGCGTCTGGCTGAGCGTTTTCTTCCCCAGGAGCCGGGCCCGGCGGGGCTGGCGGGCGCTGGAGGGCCGCTGCGGGACCGATCTGGAGCGGGTCACCCGCTTCTATGAGGACCGGCTGGAGATCGACGGGGCCGGGGCGGAGGTCACCATCCCCTATGAGGAGGTGGGGCAGTTCCTCTCCTCCGAACACCTGCTGATCCTCCTGAGCACGGACAAAAAGGGCGTTTTGCTGGCGCGGGACGGATTCGTCACCGGCAGCGCGGACCTTGCGCGGGAGCTGATCGAACAGTACCGGGCCGCGCCGGATGACGCGGACGAGGATGAAGAAAAGGAGCGATCGGTATGAGAGATATCACAGCGGTGGGCGAGATCCTGATCGACCTGACCCAGAGCGGGGTCAATGAACAGGGCATCCCCCGGTTCACGGCCAATCCCGGCGGCGCGCCGGCCAACCTGGCGGTGGCCGCCGCCCGGCTGGGGGCCAGGACCGCCTTCATCGGCAAGGTGGGCAATGACAGCTTCGGCGACCTCCTTCGGGACACCCTGACGGCGAACGGCGTGGACGTATCCGGCCTGTCGGTGGACCCGGTTCAGCACACCACCCTGGCGGTGGTGACGGTGGACCCCTCCGGGGAGCGGCATTTCAGCTTCTACCGGGACCCCAGCGCCGACGTGGACCTGTCGCCGGAGGACGTGCCGGCGGAGGCCCTGAAAGACACGAAATTCCTCCACTTCGGCAGCGTCAGCCTCACCGCGGAGCCGGCCAGGAGCGCCACCCTCCACGCGGCGAGGACGGCGAAGAAGCTGGGCGCCGCCGTCAGTTACGACCCCAACTATCGCTCCAGCCTGTGGCCTGACGAGCGGACCGCCGTGGAGCGGATGCTGGAGCCCCTGCCCCTGGTGGACGTGCTGAAGATCTCCGACGAGGAGCTGCCCCTGCTCACCGGCACGGACGATCCGGAACAGGGCTCCGCCCTGCTGGCAGACAAAGGCATCTCCCTGATCCTGGTCACCCTGGGCCCCAACGGCGTGTTCTACCGTTTCCGGGGGCAGACCGGCCTGGTGCCCGGGGTCCCCTGCAAGGTGGGGGACACCAACGGCGCGGGAGACACCTTTTTCGGCGCGGCCCTGTCGCAGCTGGCCAGGCTGGACTCGCTGGATGACCTGACCGTCCCGGAGCTGGAGCGCATCGCGGCCTTTGCCAACAAGGCGGCCAGCATCACCACCAGCCGCCACGGGGCCATCCCGGCCATGCCCACCCTGGAGGAGGTAACGGGCGGATGTTGAAGGACTCCCCCATCTTCTACGCCGTGTGCGGCTGCCTGTGGCTGCTGGCGGCCGCCGTTCTGTACGCGGAGCGCCGGATCATGGTGGCTGAGATCCCGATCCTGATCCTGGCGATCATCAGCTTTGCCTACGCACTCTGGCTGGCCTGCAAGCACCGGAGGCGGAAAAAGTGACGCCGGCGGGCGGTCCCAAGGACCGCCCGCTTTTTCTGCGCAAAAGCGCGCCGGCGGCCCCAAATAGGGCCGCCGGCGCGCTTTTTATCGGACTGCGGAGGGAAAAAGGAGAAATCAGAAATTATAGCTCTTGCAGACGGGGGCGTTGGCGTTGGCGGAGTCGGCGTCGTACCAGATCAGGTTGTTCCCGGTGGCCTTGTCGAACAGCTGGATCAGCTTGGGCTGGGTGGTGAAGTTCACCGTGGCGCCCTGGGACACATCCACCTTCAGATCCACGGTGGGGATCACCATGACCACCTCGTCGGCGTCAGACCGGGCGTGGAGGTTCACCTCACTGCCCAGCATCTCGTTGACCTCGATGGTGGCGACCAGGTCGCCCTCGCCCACGCTGATGTGCTGGGGCCGGATGCCGC
>CANRFU010000046.1 GCA_947629975.1 uncultured Oscillospiraceae bacterium
TTGTGCGCCGCCTGTAATATTAGGGCTATGCCCGAAACTGAAATACCCCCCGCTTTCGCGGGGGGATATTTATTCGTATCCTTATCAGTTATCAGATGGTCTCCAGCGCCTGCCGCAGATCCTCGATCAGGTCCTCCTTGCTCTCCAGACCGCAGGACATCCGCACCAGCCCGGCGGGGACGCCGGCGGCGGCAAGCTGTTCCTCTGTCATCTGCCGGTGGGTGGAGGTGGCCGGGTTCAGGCAGCAGGTCCGGGCGTCGGCCACGTGGGTCTCGATGGCGGCCAGCTTCAGGCTGGCCATGAAGACCTCGGCGGCGGCCCGCCCCCCTTTCAGCTCGAAGGACACCACCCCGCAGGAGCCGTGGGGCAGATACTTCTCCGCCAAGGCGTGGTAGGGATCGGAGGGCAGGTCGCAGTAGTGGACCGTCTCCACCTTGGGGTGGCTCTGGAGGAACCGGGCCACCGCCATGCCGTTCTCGCAGTGGCGGGCCATGCGGACGTGGAGGCTCTCCAGGCCCAGGTTCAGATAGAAGGCGCTCTGGGGGGACTGGACGCAGCCGAAGTCCCGCATGAGCTGGGCGGTGCACTTGGTGATGAACGCTCCCCCCTGCCCGAACTTCTCCGCGTAGGTGACGCCGTGGTAGCTGTCGTCCGGGGTGGTGAGGCCGGGGAACTTGTCGGCGTGGGCAAACCAGTCGAACCTGCCGCTGTCCACGATGGCCCCGCCCACCGCCGCCCCGTGGCCGTCCATGTACTTGGTGGTGGAGTGGGTGACGATGTCCGCCCCCCAGTCGATGGGCCGGCAGCCCACCGGGGTGGCGAAGGTATTGTCCACGATGAGGGGCACCCCGTGGGCGTGGGCGGCCTCGGCGAACTTCTCGATGTCCAGCACCGTCAGGGCGGGGTTGGCGATGGTCTCGCCGAAGACGGCTTTGGTGTTGGGCCGGAAGGCGGCGTCCAGTTCCTCGGGGGTGCAGTCGGGCGAGACGAAGGTGGCCTCGATGCCCATTCTGGCCATGGTCACCGAGATCAGGTTGAACGTGCCGCCGTAGATGGTGGAGGAGGAGACGATGTGGTCCCCGCAGGAGCAGATGTTGAACAGGGCGAAGAAGTTGGCCGCCTGGCCGGAGGAGGTGAGCATGCCGGCGGTGCCCCCCTCCAGTTCGGCGATCTTGGCCGCCACCATATCGCAGGTGGGGTTCTGGAGCCGGGAGTAAAAATAGCCGCTGGCCTCCAGGTCAAAGAGCCTGCCCATCTCCTCGCTGGTGGCATATTTAAAGGTGGTGGACTGGATGATGGGGATCTGGCGGGGTTCGCCGTTGCCGGGGGTATAGCCTCCCTGGACGCAGACGGTCTCGGGACGGTACTGGCTCATAAAAGCAGCTCCTTTCGTGGAGAACGTTACGCTCTCATAAAGATGGCAACAGTATAGCATTTTGCGCCGGAAAAGTCCACTGTTTTTCCGTCCCGGACCACAAAAACGCGGCCTTCCGGTCATGGGGAAAACCGCTTTACTTTTCCTGCCGTTTCCGCTATAATATTGGCAGAAATCCACAAACCACACGATCAGGGAGTGATACTATGAAGCTGACCTTTTTCGGCGCGGCCAAGGCGGTCACAGGCAGCTGCCACTGCGTGGAGTGCAATGGCCGCAAGATCCTGATCGACTGCGGCCTCCAGCAGGGCCGGGACGAGCGGGACAACCGGGAGCTGGACTTCTCCCCCGGCTATATCGACGACGTGGTGCTGACCCACGCCCACATCGACCACTCCGGCCGGCTGCCCCTGCTGGTGAAGCTGGGCTTCGCCGGCAACATCTACTGCACCCGCCTCACCCGGGACCTGCTGGACATCATGCTGCGGGACTCCGCTCACATCCAGGAGAGCGACGCCCAGTGGGAGAACCAGAAGGGCATGCGGGCCGGCCGGGAGCCGGTGGAGCCGCTGTACACCGTGGCCGACGTGGAGAAGACCCTGCGCCATGTGATCCCCTGCGAGTACGGCCAGGAGATCCCGCTGGCGGAGGGGATCAGGCTCCGCTTTGTGGACGCGGGCCATCTGCTGGGCTCGGCCAGCGCGGAGCTGTGGCTCACCGAGCGGGACGAGACCAGGAAGATCGTGTTCTCCGGCGACATCGGCAACCGGGAGCAGCCCATCATCCGGGACCCCCAGTATATCCGTGATGCGGACTACGTGGTCACCGAGAGCACCTACGGGGACCGGCTCCACGATATGTCGGAGAAGCCGGACTACGCCGAAGATCTGGCCGTCCTCATCGACGAGACCCTCGGCGGGGGCGGCAACCTGGTGATCCCCTCCTTTGCCGTGGGCCGCACCCAGGAGCTGCTGTACTTCATGCGGGAGATCAAGGAGCAGGGGCTGTGCAAAAAGGCCCCCGACTTCCAGGTCTATGTGGACTCCCCCCTGGCCGGGGCGGCCACCCGCATCTTCTCCGGGGACCTCCACGGCTACCTGGACGAGGAGGCCATCGCCGCCCTCAAGGGGGGCAGCCTGTTCCAGTTCCCCGGGCTGAACATCACCGAGAGCACCGAGGAATCCCGGAACCTCAACGGCGACCCCGCCCCCAAGATCATCATCTCCGCCTCCGGCATGTGCGACGCGGGGCGCATCCGCCACCACCTGAAGCACAACCTGTGGCGGCCCGAGTGTACCGTCCTGTTCGTGGGCTACCAGGCGGAGGGCTCCCTGGGCCGCCGGCTGCTGGACGGCGCCCCCAGGGTGAAGCTGTTCGGCGAGGAGATCGCGGTGCGCTCACGCATCGTCAACTTCCACGGCCTCAGCTCCCACGCCGACCGGGACGGCCTGCTGCGCTGGATCGACGCCTTCCGGCCCGCCCCCAAACATGTGTTTGTGGTCCACGGGGAGAGCCAGGTCACCGAGCTCTACGCCGAGACCCTGCGCAAGCGCGGGATCCCCGCCCACTCCGCCAACTACGAGGAGATCTACGACCTGCTGGAAAACCGCATGGTCGCCCCCGGCGTGGCGCTGGAGCCCAAAGCCAGGCAGCCTGAGAGCGGCTCCCCCGCCTTCCGCCGCCTGGTGGAGGTGGGCCAGAAGCTCACCGATCTCATCGCCGCCAGCCGGGGCCGCTCCAACAAGGATCTGGGCAGGCTGGCCGACCAGCTCCGGGCCCTCATGGACAAGTGGGCGAAATGACGTGACCCCCGCGGCGGGCGCCGCCATGATGGTCTATTTCACCGTCATCTACATCCTCTGAGGCACCACCTACACCATGATGGACATCCCCTACTGGTCCATGATCCCCGCCATCACCTCCACCCCCCAGGACCGGGAGGGCCTCTCGGTGGTGGGCCGCACCTGCGCCGGCGTGGGCTCCGCCCTCATCCAGATCGGCACCGTGATGGCCGTGGCCTCCCCGGGGGGCGGCAATGAGCGCGCCGGCTTCGGCCGGTTCGCCTTCATCGTGGCGGTCGTTTTTGTCATCGCCGAAGCGGTTTGCTGCCTGAAGGTGAAGGAGCACGACGGCGAGCGGATGAAGACCTCCACCATCCCCGAGATGTTCAGGGCCCTGTTCAGCAACGACCAGGCCATGGTGACCGTGCTGGCCATCCTGCTCATCAACGGCTCTCTGTACCTGACCTCCAACCTGGTGATCTATTTCTTCAAGTACGACGTGGGCATCGCCCTGAATCTGGGCGCCGAGTGGCAGGGCAACTACACCCTGTTCGTCACCGTGGGCGGCGGCTGCCAGATTCTGGGCATGATGGTGGTCTATCCCCTGCTCCGCAAATTTCTGGGCAACACGGACCTGTTCAAGGTGGCCCTGGGCCTGGCCATGGCGGGCTACGCCCTCATTCTGGTCACCTGCCTGATGGGCCAGGCCGGCAACATGATCCTGCTGTGCATCTGCGGCGCGCTGGTATTCGCCGCCAACGGCATCCTGTCGGTGCTGACCACCGTGTTCCTGTCCAGCTCGGTGGACTACGGCGAGCTCAAGACCGGCAAGCGGGAGGAATCCGTCATCTTCTCCATGCAGACCTTCGTGGTCAAGGCCGCCTCCGGCGTGGCGGTGTTCATCACCGGCATCGGCATCGATTTGATCGGTCTTGTGGGCAACTCCGACACGGAGGGGGAGATCATGGCCCAGAGCGCCCAGACCATCCTGGGCCTGCGGCTGCTGATGACCATCCTGCCCATCATCGGGCTCACCGTGGCCTTCCTGTTCTTCGTCAAGAAGTTCGTTCTCACCGACCAGAAGGTGCAGGAGATCGCCGACACCCTGAGAGGCCGGAAACACGCCTGACGGTCCCGTTTCCCCCATGGCAGGACCTCCCGGCCGCGCCGCGCGGGGCATGTGTTTCACGTGAAACAAACGTTCGATATCCTCCTGGCATCCATGGGACGCCGGGAGGATATCGTCATTCAGGGGACCTCCGGACGTGGGGACAGGCGGCCCCGCGCCTCCCGGAGCGGTCCCCGCCGGGGGGTTCTCCTGTCCGATCCGTCCATCCGCCAGACCTCCCTCATCCTGTGACGGAGGGATCGCGGACGGGCAAAGCGGCTATGTAGCGGCCCGCTTCGGGCCGCTTAGATTTTGCGGGCTATCTTTTATACGGATTTGCCGCGGTCATGATCTGGTAAAAATCCCGGTCCCCGGGGGCCACGTCGGTAAAGGCGGTCAGCGACCCCAGATGGCCGTTGATCCATTCCCGGTGGGGCGTCCGGCCCGCGGCCGCGTTGAGGACGGCCACCGCCTGCCCGCGGGTGACGGGGCCGCGCTCCGGGGCGTCTGGCCGGAGATGGACCTCCCCGCCGCAGGCGTTCGTGCAGCGGGCTGTCATGGCATACAGTTCCTGCCAGGTGACCGCCGTCTCCGGGTCGAACAGGCCGTTCCCCCTGCCCAGCAGGATGCCCTTCCCGGCCAAATAGCTCACCGCGCCGCAATACCAGGCGCCCGCGTCGATGTCCCGAAAGGCGGGACTGCCCCGGGGGATGTCCTCTCCCCTGGCCTGGGCCAGCAGGCGGGCGAGCATGACCGCCGCCTCGGCGCGGGTCACCGGCCGGTCCGGTTCGAAGCGGCCCTCTCCTGTCCCGCGCACATAGGGCTCCAGCACGGTGGGACCCGGCGTGGGCTCCGGTATCGGCTCCGGCGTCGGTTCGGGCGTCGGCTCAGGCGTGGGTTCCGGCGTCGGCTCGGGCGTTGGCTCCAGCGTCGGCTCAGGCGTGGGCTCAGGCGTGGGTTCAGGCGTGGGCTCAGGCGTCGGCTCAGGCGTTGGTTCCGGCGTCGGCTCAGGCGTTGGTTCCGGCGTCGGCTCAGGCGTGGGCTCCAGGCGGGGCAGGATCTCCTGACGGCTGTACCCGCACCATTTGCAGTTGTAGACCGCCCTGCCCTCCGCCTCCGCGGTGGGCCAGGAGATATCAACGGTAAACTCGTGGGGCTCCGTGCGGTACACGTTCTCCCAGTGGCCCTCGTCCGACCGGGGCAGGTCTCCGTTGATGGCCCCGCAGGTCATACACATGGTCATACACTGATGGGTCTCTGCGGTATCCGGCTCGAAGATGGCCCAGAACTCCCCCTCCGCGCCGCAGGCCTGGCACCGGCGGGTACCCCAATGCTGCATCCACGTGCCGGCCGGGTCCTCCCCCGGCTCCGGAACGGTCTCGCCGGGGACGGCGCCGCCCAGGAGCATCAGCTCCGCGGCCGACAGCGCCAGCGCCGCGATTCGTTGTAAACATCTTCGGCGTCCACTCATTCGGGCGTCCCTCCAATCCCAAGGATCTCGGAGGGCCGTCGTCCCGCCGGGGGCGGCAGCCCCCGCGTCAACCTATGCGGCGGAGTTCAGAACGGTCACAGCGCAAAAAGGGGGCGGCGCAGATGCGCCGCCCGCCGTCAGTCACGGAACCGCGAGAGATCCACGCCCTCCAGGGCCAGAAGGGACCGCTTGGCGGCAATGCCGCCGGCGTATCCGGTGAGGGAGCCGTCCGCCCCCGTCACCCGGTGGCAGGGGATGATGATGGAGATGGGGTTATGGCCCACCGCCCCTCCCACCGCCCGGGGGGAACTGCCCAGCTCCGCCGCGATCCGGCCGTAGGTGACCGTCTCGCCGCAGGGGATGGCCCGCAGCCGCCGCCACACCCTCTGCCAGAAGGGGGTGCCGTTGGGGGCCAGAGGCAGTTCGTCAGGGGCGGGGCGTCCCCCGGCAAAATAGCGGTCCAGCCAGCCCCGCGCCCGCTCAAACAGGGGCAGATCGTCCCGCCGGACCGGCGTTTCGGGCAGGGAGGCCAGGAAGTATCTCTGCCCCCGGAGCCACAGGCCCATAAGGGCGTCTTCGTCCCCGGCCAGGGTCAGGAGGCCCACCGGGGAGGGATATTCGGTGCAGCAGAGCATGGCGCCCCTCCCTCAGCTGTAAACGCGGACCGAGCCGTCCTCCTCCGGGACGACCTCCAGCCCGAAAAGCCGGACGAACAGGGACTGATCGAAGTACATCTTGGCGCCGTTATAGAACCACGGGACCTCCAGCTCTCGGGACACGCCGTCCTCCTCCCAGCTCCAGCGGGAGGAGGCGGGATCCCCGTTGTCGGCGCGGTACTCCCTGCCCTCCAGCGTCACGATCAGCCCGTTCCGGATCCCCGTGGTGGTCACGGTCCCCCCTGCCGCTTCCACGATCTCCCGCACGGGCAGGAGCACCCGCCCCTCATGGATCGTCGCCCCGAAGCAGAGGCGTTCGCCGTCCACGGTGAGGTCGAACATATTGGCCCCGCGGATATAGAACTCCACGTCCGCCCCGATCTCCTTCCACTCCAGATAGGTGGTCAGGAAATAGCCGTCGCTGAACGGCTTGGAGTGGGTGTAACGCATATCGTAATCCATCCAGTAGCAGAATTCGCCGGTCTCCGGCGACTCCCGGGCGGCCCGGTCGTTCCTCTGTTCCAGCTGATAATTATACCAGAAGCCCGCCGCCACCGGCGCCAGTACGACCGCGGCGGCAGCGGCCGCCCCCGCCAGGCAGCCCAGACGCAGAGGGACGGGGGCCTGTCCCAGCAGCTCCCCCGCCAGCAGGCAGACCGCCGCCAGCAGATAGAGGCAGAACGGGACGCACGTCCGGGGCACCACGCTGTTGGTGGGCAGGATCACGGCCAGGGAGACGCCGGCGGCCAGCGCCAGAGTGCCGGCGGTCTCCCGGTCCAGCCAGAGCAGGAGCAGCGCCGATACCGCCGCCAGTCCCAGCAGGATCAGGAACAGCAGGGTCCGATGCAGGCCGGCGGCGAAGGCGAGAAGCGCCGCGGCGGCCAGCCCCGCCCCGACGGCGGCGGGCGTCTTTTTCCCCGTCTTTCGTCCCAGAAGGATCCCCGTCATCAGCACCAGGGCGGCCAGCAGCAGCACAGGCGTCCAGTTCTCCCCCAGGATTCCGGCCGCCCCCTGGAGCCGGGCGGCCAGCGCATGAACGGGGCCCAGCGTCAGGGCGCTCCCGCCGATTTCGCTGGACATGCGGCCCCGGGTGGCCGGGGAGAGAAAGATGGTGAGCACGCCCGCCCCGGCGCAGAGGGCGGCCAGGGCCGACTCCGCCCTGGCCCGACCGGACCGGGCGGCCAGCACGCTGTACAGGGCCATCGCCAGGGCCGCCAGGCCGGACTGCTCGGTGGTGGCCCCGCAGCAGAGCGCCAGCAGGCACAGCAGGGCCGCCTGTCCCGCCGGAAAGCCTCCCCGTTCCCGCAGGCGGCGCAGGACAAGCATCTCTCCGCAGATCATGGCGGTGGGCAGGACATAATTGCAGAAGGCGGAGATCCAGAACAGGCCCTCCCGCTTCATCGCCAGGGGGAGGGCCAGCCAGCCCATGGCGAACAGGGCCGCCGCCAGCAGCCCCTCGGAACGGGTGCGGCGGGCGGCCAGCGCGGCGGAGACAGGGATCCAGGCGCAGGCCGCCGCCGCGGCCAGGGCAAAGGACCAGGTGCCCAGTGTCAGCAGGATCTGCGCCGCGGTGTGGACCAGCATCCGCCCGTTGAAGGTCAGGTAGTGCTCCCGCATAAGGGCCAGCCAGCCGAAAAAGCCGCCCCGGAAAAAGGTGGCGTACCAGTAGTCGTCGGCGCTGTAAACGGTCAGCGCGCCCAGCGCCGCCACACACAGCAGGGCCGCTGCCAGCAGGATGGCCGCCGGCGCGTTCTTTTGCTTCAGTTCCTTTCGCAGTTCCATTCGCTGAACCCCCATCGTCCCGCGGAAAGCTGTGGTTTTGGCACATTATACTCCCCGATATCCACGCCGTCAAGGGCAGTCCGCCGTCCGCTCCCCACCGGGCGCAAGCCCTCCTTCACAATGAAAGAGGATGCAGTCTCTCTTGCAGAAATAATTCTTCTCTCCCCCTTCCCGGCCCTTGACTTGTCCTCCCGGCAGGGGTAAAATGAGATGATTTGATTTTTCCGGCGGGCAACGGGGTCCGGCGGCACGGGAGGAATGAATATGACCACAGGCACAAAATTCATTTTTGTCACCGGCGGCGTGGTGTCCGGCCTGGGCAAGGGCATCACGGCGGCCTCCCTGGGGCGGCTTTTGAAGCAGCGGGGCCTTCGGGTGCGGGTGCAGAAGTTGGACCCCTATCTGAACGTGGACCCCGGCACCATGAGCCCCTACCAGCACGGGGAGGTCTTCGTCACCGACGACGGGGCCGAGACCGACCTGGACCTGGGCCACTACGAGCGGTTCATCGATGAGAACCTCACCGCCAACTCCTCCGTGTCCTCCGGCAAGGTGTACTGGAACGTCCTCAACCGGGAGCGCCGGGGGGACTACTTAGGGGGCACGGTGCAGATCATCCCCCACATCACGGGCGAGATCAAACGGAACATCTACTCCCTGGAGGGAGAGGGGGCCGACGTGGCCATCGTGGAGATCGGCGGCACCGTGGGCGATATCGAGTCCCAGCCCTTCCTGGAGGCAATCCGGCAGGTGGCGGCGGAACGGGGAAGGCAGAACGTCATGTTCATCCACGTCTCCCTCATCGTCACCATCCCCGGCAGCGGCGAGTTGAAGTCCAAGCCCACCCAGCACTCCGCCAAGGAGCTGCTGTCCCTCGGCATCCAGCCCGATGTCATCATGTGCCGCAGCGACTACCCCATCTCCAGGGACATCCTTGAGAAGATCTCCCTGTTCTGCAACATCCCGGTGGACCACGCCATCCCCAACCTGACCGCCCCCATCCTCTACGAGGTGCCCCTCATGCTGGAGCGGGAGGGCCTGGCCGATGTGGTGGTCCGCCGCCTGGGCCTCATCTGCCACGCCCCCGACCTCACCGAGTGGGCCACCATGGTCTACAATGCCAAGAACGTGAAGGGCCATGTGACCATCGCGCTGGTGGGCAAGTACGTCGCCCTCCACGACGCGTACCTGTCCGTGGTGGAGGCCCTGACCCACGGCGGCATCGAAAACGGCGTCCATGTGGACGTGCGCTGGGTGAACTCCGAGGAGGTCACCGGCGACACCGTCGATCAACTGCTTGAGGGCGCCGACGGCGTGCTGGTGCCCGGCGGCTTCGGGGACCGGGGCATCGAGGGCAAGATCACCGCCATCCGGTACGCCCGGGAGAAGAAGGTGCCCTTCCTGGGCATCTGCCTGGGGATGCAGATGGCGGTGGTGGAGTACGCCCGGCATGTCTGCGGCATGGCCGGCGCCCACTCCTCCGAGCTGGACCCCAACACCAGATATCCGGTCATCGACCTCATGCCCGATCAGCGGGGCATCACCGACAAGGGGGGCACCATGCGGCTGGGCAGTTATCCCTGCCGGCTGGTGGAGGGCACGCTGGCGGCCTCCATCTACGGGGCGCGGGACATCAACGAGCGCCACCGCCACCGCTACGAGTTCAACAACGACTACCGGGAGGCCCTCACCAAGGCGGGTATGGTCCTCTCCGGCCTGTCCCCCGACGGGCGGCTGGTGGAGATGATCGAGCTGCCGGACCACCCCTGGTTCGTGGCGGGGCAGTTCCACCCGGAGCTGAAGTCCCGGCCCAACCGGGCCCACCCCCTGTTCCGGGAGTTCATCGGGGCGGCGAAGAAGCATAAGAACGGATGACGCAAAAATCCCCCGGCCGGCGGCCGGGGGATTTCCTGCGCTTTCGCTTATTCCACGGGCACGATCCAGCCGTAGGGGTCGGACTGGGCGCCCCACTGGATGCCGGTGAGGGTGTCGTACAGCCGCTGGGTGATGGGGCCGATCTGCCCGCCGCTGACGGTGACCTTCTTGTCGCCCCAGGCCAGCAGGCCGATGGGGGACACCACCGCGGCGGTGCCGGTGCCCCAGGCCTCGTCCAGGGCGCCGGACTCGGCGGCCTCGAACAGCTCCTCGGCGGAGATGAGGCGCTCCTCCACGGTGAGGCCCCAGTGCCGCATCAGCTCCAGGCAGCTCTTGCGGGTGATGCCGGGCAGCACCGAACCGGTCAGCTCCGGGGTGACCACCTTGCCGGCGATCTTGAACATCACGTTCATGGAGCCTACTTCCTCGATATACTTGCGGTGGACGCCGTCCAGCCAGAGGACCTGGGAGAAGCCCTGCTCCTCCGCCCGCTCGCCGGCGCGGATGGAGGCGGCGTAGTTGCCGCCGCACTTGGTGTAGCCGGTGCCGCCCTTGACGGCGCGGACGTCCTCGTTCTCCACATAGATCTTCACGGGGTTGATCCCCTCGGGATAATAGGCCGCCACGGGGCAGCAGATGATGGCGAAGATGTAGCTGTGGGAGGCGTGGACCCCCAGGCCGTTGTCGGTGGCGATGATGAAGGGGCGGATATACAGGGAGGTGCCGAACTGATCGGGCACCCAGCGCTTGTCCACCGACACCAGGGTCTTGACCGCCTGGACGAAGTCCTCCTCGGGGATCTGGGGGATGCACATGCGCTGGCAGGAGGAGTTCATCCGGCGGGCGTTCTCGATGGGCCGGAAGAGCTGCACCTTCCCCTCGGCGGTGCGGTAGGCCTTCATGCCCTCGAAGATCTCCTGAGCATAGTGGAACACCATGCAGGACAGTTCAAAGGGCAGCGGGCCGTAGGGGACGATGCGGGGATCGTGCCAGCCCCGGCCGGTGTGGTAGTCCATGAGGAACATATGGTCGGTGAAGGTCTTGCCGAAGGCCAGCTTATTGGGGTCCTGGGGCAGGGGCTTGGGCTGCTCGGTGCGGGTGATCTTGATATCCAGCATGACAGATCGGCTCCTTTTTGTGATGTATGGGTACAACACTTTAATGCATTAAGTCAGTTTTATATTATAGCAAATCCGCCGCAAAACACAATGGCGATTCTTCCAAATCCACCCGCGGAATTCTCCCATCGACCTGTGGAATTGCCCTTGTTTTTCCTGTTTTGATTTGATATAATGATAAGACCTATTATTTGCGAAGCGATCCGGCGGACGCCGCCGGCCGGAATACGCGCCCCTCTCCGCCCCGATGCGCCGGGCCGGGGCGCGGCGGGATGCGAAAGGAGTGGGCTCCTTGACCGATAAACTGTCCAAGACCCTGGCGCCGCGGGTGGGTCCGTATTTCCTGGCGCTGCTGCTGTTCGCGGTGGTCACCTTCGTCCTGCGCCGGTGGGACGTGGCGCTGGTGGAACTGCTGATCGCGGCGGCGCTGGCCGTCTGGACCATCTTCTCCGTGCGCCGGCAGCGGCTGGAGGCGGCGAGATATCTGGACGAGCTGCTGGGCGGCGTGGACAAGGCCGCCCGGGACAGCGCCCTCAACTGTCCCCTGCCCCTGGTGATGTTCCGGCCCGACACCGGCGAGGTGGTGTGGTCCAACGAGCGGTTCCTCCGCGTCGCCGGCGGCCCCGACCGGGTGTTCGACACCGACCTGGCCCAGCTGGTTCCCGGCTTCGACTCCCGGTGGCTGCTGGAGGGCAAGACCGCCTGCCCCGACGAGATCACCCTCTACGGGCGGCGGTATCTGGTGTTCGGCAGCGTCACCCGTCCCACCGGCGGGGAGAAGTTCACCCCCATCGCAGCCACCTACTGGCTGGATGTGACCGATCTGGCCGACACCAGGGACATCTATCACGCCACCAGGCCCGTGGCCGCCATCCTCCTGCTGGACAACTACGAGGATGTGATCAAGAACCAGGCGGAGAACGTGCGCTCCTATATGCTGAGCGAGATCAGCCAGCGGATCACCGCCTGGACCGACCCCGCCGCCGGTATGCTGTGCCAGCTGGACCGGGACCGCTATCTGTTCCTGTTCGAGGAGCAGTACCTGGAGAAATTCAAGGCCCGCAAGTTCTCCCTGCTGGAGTCCATCCGGGAGGTGGAGAACCCCTCCGGCATCCCCGCCACCATGTCCATCGGCGTGGGGGTGGACGGGGACTCCCTGGGCGAGCTGTACCGGTTCGCCAACCTGTCGGTGGAGATGGCCCTGTCCCGGGGCGGCGACCAGGCCGTCATCAAGAGCCGCGCCGACTTTCAGTTCTTCGGCGGCCGGGGCAAGGAGACCGAGCGCCGCACCAAGGTCAAAAACCGGGTGATGGCCTCCGCCATGGCCGAGTTGATGGCCGACGCCTCCCGCGTGCTGGTGATGGGCCACAAGTCCCCCGACATGGACGCCCTGGGGGCGGCGGTGGGGGTGTGCGCCATCGCCCGGATGAAGGAGGTCCCCCACTATATCCTGACCCCCGCCGGCCCCTCCCCCGCCGACGAACTCTACCGGCGGGTGGGCGAGATGCCCCAGTACAAGGACGTGCTGGTGGACCATGACCGGGCCATGGCCCTGCTGGACCCCCAGTCCCTGCTGGTGGTGGTGGACACCAACCGGCCCGAACAGGTCATGGACGAGGAACTGCTCCGCTCCAGCGCCCGGGTGGCGGTCATCGACCACCACAGGCGGGCGGCCACCTATATCGAGGGGGCGGCCCTCAACCTCTACGAACCCTACGCCTCCTCCGCCTGCGAACTGGTCAGCGAGCTCATCGGCATCCTGATGGAGCCCACCGACCTGCTCCCCGGCGAGGCGGAGGCCATGATGGCCGGCCTCATGCTGGACACCAAGAACTTCACCATGCGCACCGGCCCCCGCACCTTCGAAGCGGCGGCTATGCTCCGCCGGGCCGGGGGCGACACGGGGCGCGTGCGCAAAATGTTCCAGACCAACCTGACCGACGCGGTGGAGAAATACGGCATCATCCAGAACGCCAGGATGTACGGCTCCGGGGTGGCCATCGCCGTATCCGACCACACCGTGGGCCGGGTCATCGCCGCCCAGGCCGCCGACGAGCTGCTGAACATCGCCGGGGTGGGGACCTCCTTCGTGCTCTACCCCGAGGAGGGCCGGGTGGTGGTGTCCGCCCGGAGCGTCAGCGACACCAACGTGCAGGTCATCCTGGAGGCGCTGGGGGGCGGCGGCAACGCCGGGGCCGCCGGGGCGCAGATCTCCGGCCGCACCCTGGACGAGGTGCGCTCCGAGCTGACGGCGGTGCTGGACAGCTATTTCGACAAGGGAGACAGCGGCCCCCAGACGGGCTGATACCACAGATTTGGGAGGAAACCGACATGAAAGTGATCTTGCAGCAGGACGTGAAGGGCCAGGGCAAAAAGGGCCAGATGGTGGAGGTGTCCGACGGGTACGCCCGGAACTTCCTCCTGCCCAGGAAGCTGGCCGCGCCGGCCACGGCGGAGAATGTGAACGCCATGAAGATGCAGGACAAGGCCAAGGCCGCCCGGCTCGCCGAGGAAAAGGCCCAGGCGCTGGCCCTGGTGGAACAGCTCAAAAACTGCCCGGTGCGGATCCCCGCCAGGGCGGGCCAGGGCGGCAAGCTGTTTGGCGCCGTCACCGCCAAAGAGATCAGCGAGGCGCTGAAGGCCCAGTATAACGTGGACGTGAACAAGAGCAAACTGGTGGTGGCCGAGCCCATCAAGTCCTTCGGCTCCTACGAGGTAAAGTGCAAGCTGGGCAACGAGATCAGCGGCACGGTGTACCTGCTGGTCACCGAGGAGAAGTGAGCCGTCTTCATTCGGCCCGGACGGCGCGGATCGCCCGCGAATACAGGTTCTCAGAAAGGGGGACGGACCCATGGCGCTGGAGGAATTGACCGATCTGCAGATGCCCCACTCGGTGGAGGCGGAGCAGGCGGTACTGGGCTCCATGCTCATCGACGAGCGCTGCGTGCCCATGGTGGCGGAGGCTCTCCGGCCGGAGGATTTCTATCTCCGGCAGAACCGGGAGCTGTACTCCGTCCTCTTTTCCATGTTCAACCGGTTCGAGACCATCGATATGGTGACGGTGCTGGACGCCATGAAGCAGGCGGGGGTCTACGACGAGAACACGTCCCTCAACTATTTGCGGCAGCTGATGGAGATCACCCCCACCGCCGCCAACGTGATGGAATACGTGCAGATCGTGGCGGACAAGGCGCTGCTACGCCGGCTGGTGGACGCCTCCGGCGAGGTGATCGAACTGGCCCGGTCCGAAGGGGCCGCCGCCGGCAGCGTGCTGGAGCTGGCCGAGCAGAAGATCTACGCCATCCGGCAGGGGCGCTCCGCCCGGGGGATGGCCCATATCTCCACGGTGATGATGGACGTGTGGGAGACCATCCGCAAGCGGCAGGAGTCCGGCGAGGAGTTCCCCGGCATCTCCAGCGGGTTCATCGATCTGGACCGGCGGATCTCCGGCCTGAACAACTCCGACCTCATCATCCTGGCCGCCCGGCCCGGCGTGGGCAAGTCGGCCTTCGCGCTGAACATCGGCGTGGAGGCGGGCAAGAACTCGGGCAAGAACGTGGCGGTGTTTTCCCTGGAAATGAGTCGGGAGCAGCTGGGCATCCGCCTCATCTCCAGCGAGTGCCTCATCGACAACAAGAAACTCCAGACCGGCCGGCTGTCCGGTGAGGACGAGTGGAACCGGGCCGCCATGGCGGTGGCCTCCCTCAGCCAGGCCAGGGTGTATATCGACGACGACTCCAAGGTGACGGTGGCGGATATCAACGCCAAGTGCAAGCGCATCGACAACCTGGGGCTGGTCATCGTGGACTATTTGCAGCTCATGTCCTCCGCCGACGGCGCCGTCCGAAACAGCGACAGCCGGCAGAACATCGTGTCCGATATGTCCCGCTCCCTGAAGCTGATGGCCAAGGAACTGAATGTGCCCGTCATCTGCCTGTCCCAGCTGTCCCGCGACAACGAAAAGCGCGCCCAGGGCCAGCGGCGGCCCATGCTGTCCGACCTGCGGGATTCGGGCGCCATCGAGCAGGATGCGGATATCGTCATGTTCCTCTACCGGGAGAGCTACTACGGAGACGACGCGGAGAACCCCAATGTGGCCGAGTGCATCGTGGCCAAGAACCGCCACGGGGAGACAGGCACTATCCAGCTGGAGTGGCGGCCCGAATTCACCCTGTTCCGCAACCTGGCCCTGAACTACGATGAGTCCGAGGACTACTGACAAATTCCGCTTCGACCTGATCCCGGAGGGCTCCACGGTGCTGTGCGCCCTCTCCGGCGGGGCGGACTCCATGTATCTCCTCTGTCGGCTGCTGGAGGGCGGGTACCGTGTGCGGGCCGCCCATCTGGATCACGGCCTGCGGCCCACCGCGGGGCGGGACGTGGCGTTCGTCCGGGACTGGTGCGGGGCCCGCCGCATCCCCCTGACGGTGGAGCGGGCCGACGTGGCCGGATATGCCGCTGCAAATCACCTCACCGTGGAGGAGGCGGGGCGGGTCCTCCGGTACGAGTTTCTGGAGCGGACCGCCGGGGCGGAGGGCTGCGCCCTCATCGCCACCGCCCACCACGCCGGGGACAACGCCGAGACGGTGCTGATGGACCTGATCCGGGGCTGCGGCCTCAACGGCCTTGCCGGCATCCCGGAGCGGCGGGGAAATATCGTGCGGCCCATGCTGGGCGTCACCCGGCCAGAGATCGAGGCCTATCTTGAGGAACACAACGTCCCCCATGTGGAGGACGAGACCAACGCCGACCTGAACTGCACCCGCAATGTGCTTCGGCACCGGGTCATGCCTCTGCTGGAGGAGCTGAATCCCCGCGCCGCGGAGCATATCTCCGCCGCGGCGGAGCGCCTCCGGGCGGACGAGGCGGAGCTGTCCCGGCAGGCCGCCCTGCTGGCGGCCCGGGCGGAGGGGAACGCCGTCCCCGCCGCCCTGCTGGCGGAGGCCTCCCGGCCCGTCGCCCTCCGGGCGGCGTCCCGGCTGCTGGCGGAACATGGCATGGGCGGCGGAGCGGTCCATATGGACGCCATCCTCACCCTTGCGGCGGGGCCCGATCCCTCGGCGGAGGTCCATGTGCCCGGGGGCGTCGTCCGCCGGGAGTACGACCTGCTGGTGTTCGACCCTGAAAAGGAAAAACCCTTGCCCCCTCCCCTGCCCCTTGGCATGGGAGAGATCCGATGGGGCGAGTGGACCGTCCGCTGCGAAGGGGCCCTCTGCCCCGCCAAGGCGTATGTCAGCCCCGACGAGTTCTGGTTGAAGCCGGAGGACTACCTCATCCGCTCCCGGAGGACGGGGGACGCGCTGACCCTGGGGCCCCGGCCCCGACGGACCCTCAAGCGGCTGTTCATCGACAACAAGGTCCCGGCGGTCCGGCGGGACCGGGTGCCCGTGATCGACGGGGGCGGCCTGGCCGCCGCCGCGGGAGGCCTGGGGCCGGACCGGTCGTTTTTGGCCGTACCGGGCGGGAACGCCCTTCATATCATTCTGAAAAGAGAGGGAGAATGAGCGATGCATCAGGACGTGGAAAAGATCCTCTATACCGAGGAGGAGCTGCGGGCGCGGGTCAGGGAGCTGGGCGCTCAGATCACCATCGACTACCGGGGCAAGGCCCCGGTGCTGGCCTCGGTGCTGCGGGGGTCCTACATCTTCATGGCCGATCTGACCCGGGCCATCGACCTGCCCATCTCGGTGGACTTCATGG
>CANRFU010000047.1 GCA_947629975.1 uncultured Oscillospiraceae bacterium
GCCGCCCCCACCGCGCCCCAGCCCCCCGCGCCCGCCTTGCAGACGCCCGCGGCCGCGCCTCAGACCTCTGCCGCCGCCTCGCAGTCCCCCGCCCCGGCGTCACAGGCCCCCGCGCCGCTCTCCCCGGCCCCCGCTGCCGCATCCGGGCCGCTCCACGTGTCGGGCGCAAAGCTGGTGAACGCCGCCGGCCAGCCCGTCCAGCTCCGGGGAGTCAGCACCCACGGGCTGGCCTGGTACCCCCAGTATGTGAATCAGGACTGCTTCAACGACCTGAAAAGCTGGGGGACCAGCGTGGTGCGGCTGGCCATGTACACCGCCGAGTACGGCGGCTACTGCGCCGGCGGCGACCAGGCGAAGCTGAAGGACCTGATCCGCAAAGGGGTACAGTACGCCTCCACCGCGGGGCTGTACGCCATCGTGGACTGGCACATCCTGTCCGACGGCGACCCCAACACCTATCTGGAACAGGCCAAGGCCTTCTTCCGGGAGATGTCCGCCGACCTCTCCGGGTACGACAACGTGCTCTATGAGATCTGCAACGAGCCCAACGGCGGCGGCGCCTGGAGCCGGATCAAGTCCTACGCCCAGCAGATCATCCCGGTCATCCGGGAGAACGACCCCGATGCGGTGATCATCGTGGGCACCCCCAACTGGTCCCAGCGGGTGAACGAGGCCGCCGCCGACCCCATCACCGGATGGGACAACATCATGTACACCTTCCACTTCTACGCCGCCACCCACGGCGCCAACATCCGTCAGCTGCTGATCAACGCCCTGGACGCCGGCCTGCCCGTCTTCGTGACGGAGTACGGCGTCTGCGCCGCCGACGGGAACGGGGCCATCGACGAAGCCCAGGCCGCCCAGTGGATCGACACGCTGGACCGGTACGGCGTCAGCTACGTGGCCTGGAACCTGTCCAACAAGGCGGAGACCACCGCCCTGCTCAAGCCCTCCTGCGCCAAAACCAGCGGCTTCACCGCGGACGACCTCAGCCCCTCCGGCCAGTGGCTCTACAAGCTGCTCTCCTCCAAGGCGGGGCCCCATGAGGACCCCGGCGCGGCCGGATTCAAAGACGTGAAACCGTCCGACTGGTTCGCCCCCGCGGTGGAATACGTGGTGGAGCACGGCCTGATGAAGGGCACCGGCGGCAGCGTCTTCTCCCCCGGCAGCACCGTCACCCGGGCCCAGCTGGTAACCATCCTGGGCCGCCTGTCCGGAGCGGACGTGGACGGCGGCGTCCCCTGGTACAAAAAGGCCATGGACTGGGGCATGGCCCTGTCCATCACCGACGGCACCAACCCCGACGGCGCCATCACCCGGGAGCAGTTCGTGGCCATGCTGTACCGGCACGCGAACCGCCCCGCCGCCGACCTCTCCGTACTGGACCGCTTCCCGGACGCCTCCGGCATCCACAACTGGCCGGATTTCCGCGCCGCCATGGCCTGGGCGGTCAGCACCGGCGTCCTCAGCGGCCCCGGCAGCGGGCTGGAGCCCCGGCGGGCCGCCACCCGGGCGGAGGCCGCCGCCATGCTCCAAAACTTCTGTACTCTGTCCGGCCCCGGCGGCACGCCCTCCGGCGGCGGGACAGCCGTCTCCGTCACCCCGGTGAGCAGCTGGGAGCAGAACGGCGTCCCCGTCCGGCAGTACAGCGTGACGGTGACCAACGCCTCCGACACCCCCTTCGACGGCTGGGCGGTGGAGCTGGAGTTCGACGGGCCCATCACCCTGTCCGGCAGCTGGAACGGCGTCTTCACCGTCAGCGGCTCCATCCTGCGCATCGCCTCCGTGGACTACAACGGAGCACTGGCGCCGGGGGCCTCCGCCAGCGACGTGGGATTCATCGTCTCCGGCGGGGCGTATGTCCAATAGACGCAAAGCGTCCCCTGACTGACAGTCAGGGGACGCTTTTTTACATTTGGAACACCGCGCCGGCCCATGCCACAGTGTCGATCATCCCCCGCCTGCCGGGCGGAGGATGATCTTTTACATCTGGAACACCACGCCCGCCAGGGCGGCCAGGGCGATGAAGCAGATGGGGTGCAGCTTTTTCAGCGGCGAGAACTTCACCAGCACGAAGATGACCGCGGCCAGCAGGATGGCGGGCCAGTAGAACGTCTCCACCACCGGCACGGCCTGCCCCGGCGCGATCTCATGGGCGGTCTCGTGGAACAGGAGGGCCACCTTCGCCACCTGGAGCAGGGAGGCGGTGATGAGCGCCACCGACGCCGCCCGCAGCCCGTAGAACACCCCGTCCACCGCTTTGGACTGGCGGAACTTCTGCAAAAAGCCGGCGATGATGAGGATGATGACGAGGGAGGGGAAGATCAGCCCCAGGGTGGCCACGATCCCGCCCAGGACCCCGCCGGAGGTGAAGCCCACATAGGTGGCCATATTCACCCCCATGGGGCCGGGGGTGGACTCGGAGACGGCGATCATATCGGCCAGCTGGGCGGAGGTGAACCAGCCGGTGCGCTCCCCCAGGTCGGTGAGGAAGGGGATGGTGGCCAGGCCCCCGCCCACCGAGAACAGCCCCACCTTGCAGAACTCGAAAAACAGGCGCAGATAGATCATTTCGCCCCGCCTCCCTTCGCCATGCGGACCGCGAGGCCGGCGATCCCGGCGCAGATCACCAGGAACACCGGGGAGGTCATCCACTCCAGCGCCGCCGGGGGGGTGAAGAAGATCCCCCAGGCGGCCAAGGCCAGCGCCAGGATGTAGATGATCCGGGTGGGCCAGTTGATGACGGCGTTTTTGATGAGCTTGATGACGCTGGTGAGGATCAGGGCCACCACCCCCGCCCGGACGCCGTTGAAGGCATGGATGACCCAGGGGATGTCCATGAAATTGCTGAGGAAGGCGGCGATCACCAGGATGATGGCGATGGAGGGGGACACCACCCCCAGGGTGGCGCAGACGCCGCCGGGGATGCCCGCACGGCTCTGGCCCACGAAGGTGGCGGTGTTCACCGCGATGACGCCGGGGGTACACTGGCCCACGGCGTAGTAGTCGGCCAGCTGCTCCTCGGTGGCCCATCCCTTGTTCTCCACCAGTTCCCGCTGGAGGATGGGCAGCATGGCGTAGCCGCCGCCGAAGGTACACGCCCCGATCCTGGCGAAGGTCAGGAACAGATCGGCAAAGATATTCACTCCAACCCCTCCAGTTCATTGAGCCAGAGGGCTGCAACGGCATCAGACGGCATCCTCCAGTCGCCCCGGGGGGACAGGGTGACGGTGCCCACCTTGGGGCCGTCGGGCAGGCAGGAGCGCTTGAACTGCTGGGAGAAGAACCGGCGGTAGAAGTTTTTCAGCCACTTGAGAATGGTCTCCCGGCCGTACTGCCCGCCCAGGGCGTACAGGGCCAGCCGGAATACCTTCCGGGGCGGGAAGCCCCAGCGGACGGCGTAGTACAGGAAGAAGTCGTGGAGCTCATAGGGGCCCACCAGGTCCTCGGTCTTCTGGGCGATCTCCCCGTTCTCGGGGGGCAGCAGCTCCGGGGAGACAGGGGTGTCCAGGATATCCCGCAGCACGGCGGCCAGCCGGGGCGAGCGCCCCTCCGCCTCGCCGGCGGCGTAGGACACCAGATGGCGCACCAGCGTCTTGGGGATGGAGGCGTTGACGCCGTACATAGACGTATGGTCCCCGTTGTAGGTGGCCCAGCCCAGGGCCAGCTCGCTGAGGTCCCCGGTGCCCACCACCAGCCCGCCGGTCTTGTTGGCGATGTCCATGAGGACCTGGGTGCGCTCCCGGGCCTGGCCGTTCTCAAAGGTAACGGAGTGGTCGTCCATGGACTGTCCGATGTCCCGGAAATGGACGGTGACGGCCTCGCCGATGTCCACCACCTTGAGAGTGGCCCCCAGCTCCTCCGCCAGGGTCTCGGCGTTGGACTTTGTGCGGCCGGTGGTGCCGAAGCAGGGCATGGTGACCGCCAGGATGCCCTTCCGGTCCAGCCCCAGCGCGTCGAAGGCGGCGGCGGTGATGAGAATGGCCAGGGTGGAGTCCAGTCCGCCGGACAGACCGATGACGGCGGTAGAGGCGTTGACGTGTTTCAATCGCTTTTTCAGCCCCGCCGCCGCGATGTTGAAGATCTCCCGGCAGCGCTCCGCCCGGTCGCCGTGGTCGGCGGGGACGAAGGGGTTGGGGGCCACAGGCCGGGTGAGGGCGGTCTCCTCCACCTCCAGAGAGAACTCGCTGCGGCAATATCCGTCTCCCGTCCCGCCCGTGAAGGTGGTGTTGCGCCGCCGCTCAAAGAGCAGCCGCCCCACGTCGATCTCGGTGGAGGTGAAGCCCGTCCCGAAGCGGTCCTCCGCCAGGATGGCGCCGTTCTCCGCCACGATATCGTGGGCGCCGAACACCAGGTCGGTGGAGGATTCCCCCTCCCCGGCGTCGGCGTAGACATAGGCGCACAGCAGCCGGGCGGACTGGCCGGACACCAGCTGCCGGCGGTACTCCGCCTTGCCCACCACCTCGTCGGAGGCGGACAGGTTCAGGATCAGGGTGGCCCCCGCCCGGGCCAGCACGGCGGAGGGGGGCTCGGGGGCCCACAGGTCCTCGCAGACCTCCACCCCCACCGTCAGCCCCGGGAGGGATGCGCAGTCGAACAGGCTCCGGCTGTCCATCACCGTGGGCTGGCCCGCCAGTTCCACATAGACGCTCGCGCCCGCCCCGGAGGAGAACCACCGCTGCTCGTAGAACTCGCCGTAATTGGGCAGATAGGTCTTGGGCACCAGCCCCAGCAGCTTCCCTCCGTGGATGACGGCGGCGCAGTTGTAGAGCTCGCCGCCGGCCCGGACCGGCAGGCCCAGGGCCACCAGGATGTCCATGTCCGCGGTGCGCTCCAGAACGGTCTTCAGCGCCCGCTCCGCCCCGTCCAGCAGGGCGTCCTGCAAAAACAGGTCCCCGCAGGTGTAGCCCGTCAGGCACAGCTCCGGCAGGCACAGCACCTTGACGCCGTAAAACTCCGCCTTGCGGATGAGCTTGACGCAGCTCGCCGCGTTGAAGCCGCAGTCGGCCACTTTGATCTCCGGCGTGCCCGCCGCCACCTTGATAAATCCGTCTCTCATATGGTTGACCTCCTGTGCGGGGGATATTTCACCCTATCTTACCTCAATTTTCCCCGGATTGCAACCGCTCATTCCGCGTTGGAAAACTGCCTCTTTTCTTTTCCATCAAAGTGGTGTATAATGATTTGGAATTTGACCGACGAGGTGAGCCCTGTGAAACATCCCACCATCAAGCTGTCCTACAACGCGCCGGTGGCGCTGACCTTTTCCATCCTGTCCCTGATCGCCCTGATCGCCGGGTACATCTCCGGGGGCTGGACCACCACCCATCTGTTCTCCGTCTACCACTGCTCCCTGGCCGACCCCCTGGCCTACGTCCGCTTCTTCAGCCATGTGTTGGGCCACAGCGGTTATGCCCACTTCATCGGCAACATCGTGCTGATCCTGGTGCTGGGGCCCAACCTGGAGGACCGGTTCGGCAGCTGGAACGTGCTGTTCGCCATCCTGTTCACCGCCCTGGTGTCGGGGCTGGTGCAGTTCATCTTCTTTCCCGGCACCGCCCTGTTGGGGGCCTCTGGCATCGTGTTCATGATGATCCTGCTGTCCTCCTTCGGCGGCGTCCACAACGGGGTCATCCCCATCACCCTGATCCTGGTAGCGGTGTTCTACCTGGGCGGCGAGCTGTGGGACGCCATCTTCGTCCAGGACAACGTGTCCCAGCTCACCCACATCATCGGCGGCCTGTGCGGCACCGTGCTGGGCTTTGCCCTGTCCCACCGTAAGTGACCTCCGTCCCCTTCCCGCCCCTCCCGAACCGGGAGGGGCGTTTTGCCGCCGCCCCTTGTAAACGAATTGTAAAATGCCCCTGTCTCCCCTTGACATTGGAGATAGCAGGGACTAATATATGTGAAACAAATCTATTCCCCATGGAGATGAGCCTATGGACTGCCCCATCCAGCTGCAGATCCCCGCCGTGGCCCAGACGCTGAAAGCCAAGACCGAGCGTCTCCTGGCCCCCCTGGCCCAGGAGGAGGGGCTGACCTCCCTCCAGATGTGCGTGCTGCTCCACCTGTACCGGGCGGACGCCCCGGTGGGCTCGGTGAGCCAGTGCACCGGTATGGGCCAGGCCAACGCCTCCGCCCTGTGCAAAAAGCTGGAGGAGGCGGGCTTTCTCACCCGGGTCCGCAGCGAGGGGGACCGCCGGGTGGTCAACCTGTCCCTCACGGAACAGGGGCGGGAGGCGGTCACGCGCTTCCGGCAGGGACTGGACCGCTATATGACGCTGCTGAACGCCGTTCCCCAGGACCAGAAGGACGCCCTTGTCCGCGGGGTCCAGGCGGCGGAGCAGATCCTGGACTACCTGTATGAACAGGGCAAAGGAGAATAAACCATGCTGAAGCTCTCTCATATCACCAAACAGTACCGCCTTGGCGACAACACCATCGACGCCCTGCGGGGCATAGACCTGGAGTTCCGGGAGAACGAGTTCGTGTCCATCCTGGGGCCCTCCGGCTGCGGCAAGACCACCACCCTGAACATCATCGGCGGGCTGGACCGGTACACCAGCGGCGACCTCATCATCAACGGCCGCTCCACCAGGGAGTACAAGGACAGCGACTGGGACGCCTACCGCAACCACTCCATCGGCTTCGTGTTCCAGAGTTATAACCTGATCTCCCACCAGTCCGTGCTGGCCAATGTGGAGCTGGCCCTGACCCTGGCCGGCGTGTCCAAGGCGGAGCGCCGGAAGCGTGCCATCCAGGCGCTGGAACGGGTGGGGCTGGGGGACCAGCTGAACAAGGTGCCCTCCCAGATGTCCGGCGGCCAGATGCAGCGGGTGGCCATCGCCCGGGCCCTCATCAACGACCCGGACATCCTCCTGGCCGACGAGCCCACCGGCGCTCTGGACAGCGAGACCTCGGTCCAGGTGATGGAGCTTTTGAAGGAGGTGGCCAAGGACCGGCTGGTCATCATGGTCACCCATAACCCGGAACTGGCGGAGCAGTACTCCACCCGCATCGTCCGGCTGAAGGACGGCCTGGTCATCGACGACTCCGACCCCTACCACTCGGAGGAGGAGGCCCCCCTGCTCACCGGCAAGGAGGCCAGATCGGGCAAAAAGCCCTCCATGTCCTTCCTCACCGCCCTGTCCCTGTCCCTGACCAATCTGCGCACCAAGATGGGCCGGACGGTGCTCACCGCCTTCGCCGGGTCCATCGGCATCATCGGCATCGCGCTGATCCTGGCCCTCTCCACCGGCATCAACAACTATATCAACAAGGTCCAGGAGGAGACCCTGTCCTCCTATCCCATCACCATCCAGGCGGAGACCACCGATATGTCCTCCCTGCTGGCCGGGTTCATGGAGGCCCGCCAGGACGCCTGGTCCGGGGAGCGGGACCCCGACCGGGTGTATTCCTCCACCGTCATGTTCGACATGATGAACTCCATGGTCAACGCCCAGACCCAGACCAACAATCTGGAGGCCTTCCGGGCCTGGCTGGAGTCCGGCGGCGGCGGGATCCGGGATATCGCCCAGATCGACTACGACTACGACTTTGACTTCGACTTCTACACCACCGACGAGGACGGCGTCATCCTGAAGTGCGACGTGATGTCCCTCATGGAGTCCGCCATGGCCTCCATGTTCGGCGGCAATTACAGCTCCTACTTCTCCTCCTCCATGGGCTCCATGTACTCCTCTATGGACGTGTGGGAGGAACTGATGGCCGGCGACGGGGACGAGCTCATCGCCCAACAGACCAAAGACCAGTACGAGCTGCTGTATGGCAGCTGGCCCCAGCGCTATGACGAGGTCATCCTCTTTGTCAACCGAAACAACGAGATCTCCGATCTCATGCTGTACGCCCTGGGCCTCATGCCCTCCGACGAGATGAACGACGTGATGCAGCAGATGATGGACGGCCAGGAGGTGGGGACCGACAAGCGCAGCTGGACCTATGAGGAGCTGGCGGACATCTCCTTCAAGCTGATCCTGCCGGCGGAGTACTGGCAGTACGACGCCTCCACCGGCGGCTATACCGATATGTCCGCCACCGACGCGGGTATGGACTACCTCTACCACAGCGAGGATGTGGGCGTGCCCATCAGGGTGGTGGGGGTGGCCCGGCCCCTGCCCGACGCCAACGTCAGCGGCGGCGGCACCGGCGCCATCGGCTATACCTCCGCCCTGACGGCCTACGCCATTGAAAACACCAACAACACCGAGATCCTGAAAAAGCAGCTGGAGGACCCGGACACCGACGTGTTCAACGCCCTGCCCTTCCCCACCGAGGACGACGTGGAACCCACAGACGCAGAGAAGGCGAAGGCCATCGCGGAATACCTGTCCGGCCTGTCCACCCTGGAAAAGGCGGAGGCCTACATCGACGTGATGGGCCGGCCCAGCCAGGAGTATGTGGACGGCATCGTGGACGAGCAGATGGAGGGCATGACCCGGGAGTCCATCGAGGAGATGATCGTCCAGCAGTACGCCGACGAGATGGGGGTGGACGGCGGGACCATCCAGTCCTATATCGCCGACATGACCGACGAGGAGCTGTTCGACCGGGTGCGGGAGGCCATCGAGGAGGCCGTCACCCGGCAGTACTCCGAGGCGGTGTCCCGGCAGCTGAGCGCCCTGTCCACCGACCAGCTGGCCGCCATGCTGGACGAGGCGCTGGAGGGCGCGGGCGAAAGCGGCGATGAGGAGGACGCCGGGGACGGCGGGGAGAGCGGCGCCGCCGTCCTGGCCGCCGCCCGGGCCCAGGCCGGCCGGGTAGTCGCCCTGAGCGCCCCCTCCACCGCAAAGCTGGCGGTCCGCACCCTGTCGGCGGCCCTGCCGGGGGGATCCGACGACCCGGACCCCGCGCCCGGCCAGTCCCTGCCCCCGGAGGGATCCGCCGACCCCGGCCAGTCCCCGGAACCCGGCGCGCCGGCCGTCCAGCTGCCCGAGGGCTGGGAGGACTGGGGCACAGCCGAGTGGACGGCCTGGTTCCAGCAGAGTGACATGACCATGGAACAGGCCTTTGCTGTTCTTCCCCCCGAGGCGCAGGCCAGGCTCGCCGAGCTGTTCCCCTTCCCCCCCGCTCCTTCGGACCCCGAAAGCTCAGCACAGCCCTCGGGCTCCCCGGAGCCCGGCGAATCCCTGCCCCCGGAGGAGTCCGCCGACCCCGGCCAGTCCCCGGAGCCCAGCGCGCCGGCCATCCAGCTGCCCGAGGGCTGGGAGACCTGGGGCACGGCCGAGTGGATGGCTTGGTTCCAGCAGAGCGGCATGACCATGGAAGAGGCCTTTGCCGGCCTTCCCCCGGAGGCGCAGGCCAGGCTCGCCGAGCTGTTCCCCTTCCCCCCCGCTCCTTCGGACCCCGAAAGCTCGGCACAGCCCTCGGCCTCCCCGGAGCCCGGCGCGTCCCAGGAGCCCACGGGATCGCTCCCGCCCACCGAGACCCCGGGCCAGGGGCCCGGCACGCCGTCCAATCAGCTGCCGGCGGGCTGGCAGAGCTGGGGCGCGGCCCAGTGGATGGCCTGGTTCCAGCGGAGCGGTATGTCCATGCAGCAGGCCTATGCCAGCCTCCCGCCGGCGGCCCAGGCCAGGGTCGCCCAGCTGTTCGGCCAGTCCCAGCAGACCCCCGGCGCTTCCTCTTCCTCCCCGCTCCCCAGCCTCCCCGGCGGGCTGCCGGAGAATATCCCCGGCCTCTCCGGCGAGACGGGCGATGCGGCCCAGGCCGGCCCCTTTGAGACCTGGCAGCTGCTCTATCTGTACGATAACTACATGCCCCCCACCGTCTCCGACTCCACCTATGAGGACAACCTGGACCGGCTGGGCTATGTCAAGCCGGAATCCCCCTCCACCATCAGCATCTACGCCACCACCTTTGTGGAAAAAGATCAGATCGCCGAGCTGATCGCGGAATACAACGAGGGGGTCAGCGAGGACGACCAGATCACCTATACCGACTATGTGGCCCTGCTGATGAGCTCCATCACCGACATCATCAGCGGCATCAGCTACCTGCTCATCGCCTTCGTGTCCATCTCCCTGGTGGTGTCCTCCATCATGATCGGCATCATCACAAACATCTCCGTGCTGGAGCGCACCAAGGAGATCGGCATCCTGCGGGCCGTGGGCGCCTCCAAGCGGGACATCTCCCGGGTGTTCAATGCCGAGACCTTCATCGTGGGTCTGGCGGCGGGCCTGCTGGGCATCCTGGTGAGTTTCCTGGCCACCTTCCCCATCAACGCGATCATCCATAGTCTCACCGATCTGGATGATCTGAACGCGGTGCTTCCGGCGGCGGGCGCCGTCGTCCTGGTGTGCATCAGCATGGTCCTGACCGTGTTCGCGGGGCTGATCCCCGCCCGGTCCGCCGCCCGGAAAGACCCGGTGGAGGCCCTGCGCAGCGAGTGATCCTCCCCGAATCTTAAACATTTTTTCGTCTGCCGCCCTTTCCTTTTTCGACCATCCGTGGTAGGATATGTACGGGAGCGTGATACGATGGTCAAAACTGGAAGCGCCCTTCTGGAGCGGGCCCGGGCGGCGGCCGCCGCCCCCCTCACCCCCTACCGGCTGTTCTGGCTGTTCGCCCTGTCCGCCCTGCTGGGGGACGGGGTGGAGGTGGTGTTCTGGCTGGTCACCAGGGGCCAGCTCACCAGCCGCAGCAGCCTGGTCCTGGGTCCTTTCAGCCTGGTGTGGGGGATCGGGGCCGTGCTGTTCACCGTGATCCTCCACCCCCTGCTGTCCAAAAGCAACTGGGTCCTGTTCTTCTCCGGGGCGTTCCTGGGGGGCGGGTTCGAGTACCTCTGCTCCGTGATCCAGCAGTGGGCCTTCGGCGTGGTCTTCTGGTACTACGGACACCTGCCCCTCAGCCTGAACAGCCATGTGAACCTGATCTTCTGCCTGTTCTGGGGGCTGGCGGCCCTGGTGTGGATGCGCCTCATCCACCCGCTCCTGTGCCTGCTCATCGACCTAACCCCCAAGGGCCGGGCGCGCCGCCTGACCGCCGCCCTGGCTCTGTTCCTGGCGCTGTCCACCGTCCTCACCACGGCGGCGCTGTACCGCATGGACCGCCGCCAGGCGGGGGTCCCCGCCTCCGGCGCGGTGTCCCTCTGGCTGGACGAGGCCTTCCCCGACCCCTGGCTCCAGGCCCGGTTCCCCAGTATGCACCCCCCGGAGTACTACGGCGAATAGCCGCGCAAGCCATACGCAGACACGGTCCCGTCCTCCGGGGCCGTGTCTTTTTTGCGGTTTCCCCTTGACAAGTTGGTCTACTTGCTGTAAACTACAATCAGTCTACAAGCTGTAAACCAACTGCACAAGGAGGGGACTGCCATGGTACAATCCAAACTGGGGCCGGTGGAGGCCGGCTTCGCCGCCATCATCTGGGACAACGAGCCCCTGTCCTCCGCCGAGCTGGTAAAGCTGTGCCAGGAAAAGCTGAGCTGGAAGAAGTCCACCACCTACACCATCCTGCGGCGGCTGTGCCAGCGGGGGCTGTTTCAGAACGAGAACGGCACGGTGACCTCCCTGGTGAGCCGGGAGGACTTCGCCGCCCGCCAGAGCCGGGAGTTCGTGGACGAGGCCTTCGGCGGCTCCCTGCCAAAATTCCTGGCCGCCTTTACCCAGCGGGGGGAGCTGTCGGAGGAGGACATCGCCCAACTCCAGCGGCTCATCGACGAGCACCGGGGGTGATCCCATGCTGAACGAGCTGTTTCAGACCGTGCTGGGCATGAGTCTGGCGGGGGCGGCGGTCATCCTGCTGGTATTGATCGCGCGGCTGCTCCTGCGGGGCGCGCCCAGGGCGTTCTCCTACGCCCTGTGGGCGGTGGTGCTGGCACGGCTGCTGTGTCCCTTCACTCCGGAGAGCCCCCTGAGCCTTGTGCCCTCCGCCCGGATCGTGGAGGCGCCGGGGATCGACGGCGCCACCGCGGAGATCCTGGAGATCTCCACCGGCATCCCGGCGGTGGACGACGGCCTCAACGATTTTCTCGCCGCCCATCCCTTCCAGGGCTATGCGCCCGCCGAGCTTCCCCCCGACGGGCCCCTTCCCGTCGTCCCCCAGACGGGGGACGCCTCCGACTGGCGCGCCGTGCCCGCCGTCCTCTGGGCCGTGGGCGGCATGGCCCTGCTGGCGTACAGCGCCGTCTCCCTGGTCCGGCTCCGGCGGCGGCTGGTGGGGGCGGTCCCCCTGGAGGGGGAAACCGATGTCTGGCTGGCGGACCACATCGACACCCCCTTCGTGCTGGGCCTGTTCCGGCCAAAGATCTATCTGCCCTCCGCCCTGCCGGAGGGGGAGCGGGAGTACGTGCTGCTCCATGAGCGCACCCATGTCCGCCGGCTGGACCATGTGACCCGGGCGCTGGCCTGGCTGGCCCTGTGCCTCCACTGGTTCGATCCGCTGGTTTGGCTGGCCTTCCATCTGGCGGGCCGGGATATGGAGATCTCCTGCGACGAGGCGGTGCTGCGGCAGATGGGCCAGGACGTGCGGGTGGACTACGCCGCCTCCCTGCTGCGGCTGTCCACCGGGAAAAAGCTGCCGGTGGGCCCCCTGGCCTTCGGGAACGGCAATCCCCAGAGCCGCATCAAGAACGTGCTGAACTACAAAAAGCCAGCCTTCTGGGTGACCGTTGCCGCCCTCGTCGCCGTAATCGCGGCGGGGGTCCTCCTGTTCACCGGCCGGTCGTTCCCCCGGGCGGAGATACAGCCCAACGGAGAGCGCTTTTTCAACGCCGTCGTCCTGGAGGACAGGGGCAGCAGCCTCCTGACCGAGGTCAGCGACGGCCTCACCAGCGGTCTGTCCTCCGGCGCAAGGGTCACGGTGACAACAAACGTCCTGTCCCCCGGCAATTATCCCGCCGAAGTGGAGGCGGGAGACGCCGTCCGGGTGGTGTTCAACGGCCTGGTGATGGAGAGCGATCCGGCCCAACTCGGCATGGTCTTCGCGGTCTACCTGCTGGACGGAAACGGGGAGGCGGCGCCAAACCACGACCTGTCCGATCCCGTGGGCACCTTCTCCTGGGCGGAGATCACGGCAGAGTACGGCGCGGGCGGGCCGGGGATCAAGACCGGTGGCTTCCGCAACACGGCCCCCTCCCCGGTGAGCGGCCCCGATGAGGCCGCCCGGCGGGCAAAGGCGGAGTGCACCGTCGAATACAACACCGTATCCGTCCTGCGGGACGCCGGCGCGGATATGTGGGCGGTGAACTTCTATACCGCCGGGACCCTGGGCGGTGACGAGACCGTCTACCTGGGCGGCGACGGCGTCACCCGGCTCATCGTGTACGGGGAATGAGCAAATCAGCGTCCAGAGGGGAGCGGCCCGCCGCCCCCTCTTGTTTTTCCCCCGCAAATGCGGTATAATATCCGCACACGGTGCGCAGGGCGCACCGGTCCGCCGTAGGCGGACGTACTTTTGCTTTGCAAAAGTACCGGCGCGAATGTTACACCACAGCAAAACCGATTTTATCGGTTTTGCGCCGCGTTTGCGGCGCGCAAGCCGCACAGCGGCTTGCAGCTGCGGTATAATTTCCCCACCTGAATCAAGGGAGTACGATGTATGGACTACTTTCACCTGTCCGCCCCGGCGGAGACCGTGGAGCACATCAGCGCCCTGGGCCTGGCCCATCTGGGGGACGGGGTGTTCGAGCTGATGGTGCGCTCCTGGCTGTGCCTCCACGGCAAGGCCACCAACGACCGGCTCCACAGGGCCACCGTGTCCTATGTGGCGGCCCCCGCCCAGGCCAAAATGGCCCACGCCGTCCTGCCGCTGCTCACCGAGGAGGAGCAGGCGGTGTACCGCCACGGCCGCAACACCCACACCGCCGCCATCCCCAAGGGGGCCACCGCCGGGGAGTACCGGGCGGCCACGGCGCTGGAGTGCCTGTTCGGCTGGCTGTACCTCCGGGGGGAGACGGACCGGCTCAATGAGCTGTTCGAGGCCATGATGGAGGGGGAAGCCCATGCCCTTTGACGCCATTTTCATGACCGCCCTGGCGGAGGAGCTGCGAGACACCCTCACCGGCGGCAAGGTGGATAAGCTGTACCAGCCCGCCAAGGAGGAGGTCATCCTCCATATGCGGGCGGGAAAGGAGAGCGTCCGTCTGCTGCTCACCGCCAGCCCCGCCCACCCCAGGGCCCAGCTCACCGCCATTCCCCGGGAAAACCCGGAGACGCCCCCCATGTTCTGTATGCTGCTTCGGAAATACTTCTCCGGGGCGCGGCTGCTGGACATCGCCCAACCCTCCATGGAGCGGCTGCTGGACTTCAAATTCGAGACCCTGGACGAGCTGGGGGACCGGGTGGAGCGGCGGCTGGTATTGGAGTGCATCGGCCGGAAGTCCAACCTCATCATGCTGGACGGGGCGGGGCGCATCACCGACTGCCTTCGCCGGGCCGACGGGGACCTGTCCGCCAAGCGGCCCGTCATGCCGGGGCTGTACTATCAGCTCCCGGAGCCCACCGGCAAGCTGGACCCCACCGCCATGGCCCCGGAGGATTTGACCGCCCTGGTCCTCGCCCAGGCCCCGGCGGCTGACCAGGACAAGTGGCTGCTGGACACGTTCAGCGGCATTTCGCCGCTGATCGCGAGAGAGCTGGAATTTCAGGGCGGCGGCGCCAGAGAGGGGCTGGCGAAACGGCTCAACGAGCTGGCGGAGCGCATCGCAAAAAAGGACTTCACCCCCACCGTTCTGGTTCGGGACGGAAAACCCTTCGACTTCACCTTCCAGACGGTGGTGCAGTATGGCCCCGCAGTGGAATTAAGGCGGTATCCCACCTTCTCCGCCCTGCTGGACGACTTCTACGAGCAGAAGGAGGCCCAGGAGCGGGTCAAGCAGCGGGGGCAGGACTTCATCCGCTCGGTGACCCAGGCCCGGAATCGCACGGCGAAAAAGATCGCCAATCAGGAGGCCGACCTGCAAAAGGCCGGAGACCGGGACAAACTGCGGGAATACGGCGATATCATCACCACCAACTTCTATCAGATGAGCAAGGGCCAGACCGTCCTCCGGGCCCAGAACTACTACGACCCCGAGGCTGGAGAGGTGGACATCCCTCTGGATCCCCTGCTCACCCCCCAGCAGAACGCCGCCCGCTATTACAGGGACTACAAAAAGGCCCAGAAGGCGGAGGAGATGCTCACCCTCCAGCTGGAGAAGAACCGGGCGGAGCTGGACTATCTGGACAGCGTTTTGCAGAACATCAAGCTGTCCGAGGGGGACCGGGACCTCCAGGAGATCCGCCAGGAGCTGATGGACAACGGCTACCTGAAGCAACAGAAGAAAAAGCTGGCCGCCAGGGGCAAGCAGAAGGTCATCCGCTCCAGGCCCATGGAGTTCCGCTCCACGGCGGGGCTTGCCATCCTGGTGGGCAAAAACAACAGCCAGAACGACCGGCTCACCCTGAAAGAGGCAGACAAACGAGACCTCTGGCTCCATGTGCAGAAGCTCCACGGCTCCCACGTCATTCTTAAAACCGGCGGCGCCGAGCCGGACGAAAAATCCCTCACCGAGGCCGCCATGCTGGCCGCCTGGTTCTCCCAGGGGGCCGAGTCCGGCCAGGTCCCCGTAGACTACACCCCCGTCCGCTATGTGAAAAAGCCCGCCGGGGCCAGGCCCGGCTATGTGATCTACAACACTTATCAGACCATGTACGTCACCCCCGACGGTGAACTGGTCAGGCGGCTCCGGACCGGGCGGAGCTGACACAAAGGAGCGATCCCCATGAACAAGAGCATGCCCACAGAGGAACTGCGCCGGCTGGCGGAGGAATATCTGGCCGAGCGGGTCCGGGTGCAGGGCGAGGCGGGCGGCCCCGACGTCTTCGGCACCGCCCGCGTCATCGACTGCGACGGACCCACCGGCTCCGTCCTGTTTTCCTATGAGACCCGGCCCTGGATGGCCAATGTACTTGGAATCGTCCACGGAGGCATTATCGCCACCCTGCTGGACAGCTGTATGGGTCTCACCTGCGCGGTCCACATCCGGGGGATCACCCCCACCGTCACCATGACCGTGAACTATCTCAGGCCCCTGCCGCTGAGCGGCGCCGTCCACGTGCGCACCCGGCTGAACCATCTGGGCCGCACCACCGCCCAGGCCATGGCGGAAATCTTTTTCCCCGGCCGGCCAGACGACCCGCTGGTCACCGCCACGGGGGTATACTCCACCGCGGCGGCAAAGTAAATCAAAAAATCAGGGGCGGAGGCTGCCGAAAACCGGCTGCCTCCGCCCCTGCTCATGCCCGCGCTGCCGCGCGGGAACGGGAATCAGTTCAAAACTATGAGGACCTTACTTCAGGCCGTTCTCGTAGGACTCGATCATCTTCTTGAACGTGTGACCCGTGGAACTTACGAGGGCGGGAGC
>CANRFU010000048.1 GCA_947629975.1 uncultured Oscillospiraceae bacterium
GTCACCCGCTTCTTGGTCATGCCGTAGATGGCCATGGCCAGGGTCTGGGTGGAGGAGCCGGCGGTGAAGTAGGAGATGACGAAGTCGTCCACGCTCATGGTGAAGGCGATGAGCGCCCCGGACACGATGCCCGGCTTGATCTCCGGCAGGATGACCTTGAAGAAGGCCTGCATCCAGGTGCAGCCCAGGTCCTGGGCCGCGTCCACCAGGTTCTTGTCCATTTGGCGGAGGCGGGGGGCCACGTTCAGGATCACATAGGGGATGTTGAAGCACACGTGGGCCAGCACCAGGGTGACCATGCCCAGGTGGAGCCGCTCGGGCAGCGCCACCACGGACTGCACCGAGTTGACCCACTCGGCGAAGCCCCGCCAGCCGTTGAAAAAGGCCACGAAGAACAGACACAGGGACACGCCGGTGACGATGTCCGCGTTCATCATGGGGATGTTGTTGACCGTCAGGATGGGGTCCCGCCATTTCCGGGTCAGGCTGTAGATGCCGATGGCGGCGAAGGTGCCCGCCGCGGTGGAGATGGCGGTGGCCAGCAGGGACACCAGGAGGGTGGTGGCCACGCTCTCCATCACCAGCCGGTTGTCGAACAGGGACTGATACCATTTCAGGGAGAAGCCCTGCCACACGGCGGAGGAGTCCCCGGCGTTGAAGGAGAAGGCGATCAGCAGGAAGATGGGCAGGTACAAAAACAGGAACACCAGGCCGATGATCAGGCGGCCGCCCAGACGATTCTGCCGTCTCATAGCATCACCGCCTGTTCTTCGCCCTCGCCGAAGTGGTTCATGACCAGCATACAGACCACCACGATGACCATCATCACCATGGAGATGGCGGCGCCCAGGTGGGGGTTGTAGGCCCCGCCCAGGAACTGGCTCTCAATGAGATCGCCCAGCATCATGGAGGTGCCGCCCCCCAGCAGCCGGGAGATTGCGAAGGTGGACACCGAGGGGACGAACACCATGGTCACCCCGGAGAGCACCCCGGGCAGGGACAGGGGCAGGGTCACCCGGCGGAACACGTCCGCCGTGCCGGCCCCCAGGTCCTGGGCCGCCTCGATGAGGCTCTGGTCCATCTTGGACAGCACCGAGTAGATGGGCAGGATCATAAAGGGCAAATAATTGTACACCATGCCCAGCACCACCGCGCCGGGGGTGCGGATCATCTGGAAGTACTCGATGTTCTGCCCGGTGAGGTTGTTGTACAGGGCGATGATGCCCAGCTTCTGGAACAGCTGGTTCAAAAGGCCGTTGTTCTCCAGGATGGACATCCAGGAGTAGGTGCGCAGCAGGAAGTTCATCCACATGGGCAGCATGATGAGGGCCATGGCCACCCGCTGGAAGCCCGCCCCCTCCCTGGCCATCAGATAGGACACCGGGTAGCCGATGAGCAGGCACACAAGGGTGGCGATGATGGCCAGCCAGAAGGACCGGGCGAACACCGACACATAGGCCCCCATGCCGGTGAAGTTCTCAAAGGAGAACCGGATGCTCTCCCCCCCGTCGGTGGTGACGGCCACGGTGAGGGAGTACACCAGCATGATGACGATGGGGATGACCACGAACAGCGCCATCCAGACCACGTAGGGGACGGCAAAGAGGGAGCGCTTATTCTTCATCATCCGCGCCCTCCTCTTCCTCGTCCAGGAGGGTGGGGTCGTTGATCTCGTCGTACTCCTCGGAGTAGGAGGAGTAGTCGCCGAACATACCGGAGTACTGGCTCTTCTTCATCACGTGGAAGCCGTCGGGGTCGATCTTGATGCCGATGCGGCTGCCCTCAGGGCAGAAGTCGGTGGTCTGGATCAGCCACTTGAAGCCGTAAAAGTCCACGATGGTGTCGTAATGGACCCCCTTGAAAGTCACCGCAGTGACGGTGCCCTTCAGCTGGCCCTCCGCCTCGGATACGATGTCCACGTCCTCGGGGCGGATGACCACGTCCACCGGCTCGTCCTTCTCAAACCCCTTGTCCAGGCACTGGAACTTCCGGTTGAAGATCTCCACCACCCCGTCGGCGCGCATGACGCCGTCGATGATGTTGGACTCCCCGATGAAGTCGGCCACGAAGGCGTTCTTCGGCTCGTTGTAGATGTCCTCCGGGGTGCCCACCTGCTGGATGCGGCCCCCGTCCATGACCACCACCGTGTCGGACATGGCCAGGGCCTCCTCTTGGTCGTGGGTCACATAGATAAAGGTGATCTCCATCTCCTGCTGGATGCGTTTCAGCTCCTGCTGCATATCCTTGCGCAGGCGCATATCCAGCGCCCCCAGGGGCTCGTCCAGCAGCAGCACCTTGGGCCGGTTCACCAGCGCCCGGGCGATGGCCACCCGCTGCTGCTGGCCGCCGGACAGGGCGGTGACGGGCCGCCGCTCGAATCCCTTCAGGTTCACGATCTCCAGCATCTCCATGACGCGGCTGCGGATCTCCCCCTCGGGGATCTTCACCTTCCGGCGGACCTCCGCGTCCCCCTCCTGCTCGATGACGGTCTGGCCCATGCGCAGGCCGAAGGCCACGTTTTCGAACACGTTGAGATGGGGGAACAGGGCGTACCGCTGGAACACCGTGTTCACCAGCCGCTTGTGGGGGGGCACGTCGTTGATGCGCTTGCCGTCAAACAAAACGTCCCCAGAGGTCGGCGTCAAAAAACCACCAATGATTCTGAGCGTGGTTGTTTTGCCGCACCCACTGGGGCCCAGCAGCGTGAGGAATTCCTTATCCCGGATCGTCAGGTCGATGTGATCCAGCACCACGTCATCGTCATAGGTCATGACGCAGTCGGACAGACGGATCAGTTCCTTGGACATGATACATCACCTTTTTCTACGAATAATTGATCTTTTCAGCTCCCTCGATTTATTCACCCGGCGCGTGTCCGTCTATTGCGGACAACCGGCGGGGCCGGCCCGGGTTTTCACGGATAGCGAGTTACACTATAGCCCGTTTGTCCTCCCTTGTCAATATTTTTGGTTTCAAAAAATAGCACGAATTTTGGGGGCGGCGGCGCTCCGTTTTTGGCCCGGGCCGTTGGAGAAAACTGTCTCCAATTGGGGGACAGCCCGCCGGCCTTCCGGGGGATGCCCGCCGATTCTTTGTGTTTGACTATTCGGCGCGGGTGTAGTATAATACCTTGATTCTATGTGCATCCCGGAGGAAGGAGGGGTCCCCGTGTGGCTGGCGTCCGACTGGACCGAGTATGAGCTCATCGACTGCGGCGGCGGCGAGAAGCTGGAGCGCTGGGGAGACAGGCTGCTGGTGCGGCCGGACCCCCAGGCCATCTGGAACACCCCCCGGACCCACCGGGGCTGGAAAAAGCCCGACGCCCGCTACGCCCGCTCCAGCACCGGGGGCGGCCAGTGGGCCAGCGGCGGGGACGCCGGCAAGTGGCGGTTACATTATAAGGACCTGACCTTCCAGGTGGGGCTGATGAACTTCAAGCACACCGGCGTGTTCCCCGAGCAGGCCGCCAACTGGGACTGGGCCAGGGAACAGATCGGGAAGGCGGGCCGGCCCGTGTCGGTGCTGAACCTGTTCGCATACACCGGCGGGGCCACCGTGGCCTGCGCGGCGGCGGGGGCGTCTGTCTGCCATGTGGACGCCGCCAAGGGTATGGTCCAGTGGGCCCGGGAGAACGCCCGCCTCTCCGGGCTGGAGGAGGCCCCCATCCGCTGGATCGTGGACGACTGCGCCAAGTTCGTGGAGCGGGAGATCCGGCGCGGCCGGCGGTACGACGCGGTCATCATGGACCCCCCCTCCTACGGCCGTGGGCCCTCCGGCGAGGTGTGGAAGCTGGAGGAGAACCTGTATCCCTTTGTGGAGCTGGTGTCCGGCGTACTGTCCGACGATCCCCTGTTCGTCATTTTGAACTCCTACACCACGGGCCTCGCCCCGTCGGTGCTGACCTACATCTTACAGACCGTCATCGGCGGCAAGTACGGCGGCCACACCGTCTCCGACGAGCTGGGCCTGCCCGTCACCCAGACGGGCCTCGCCCTCCCCTGCGGGGCCGCGGGCCGGTGGCAAAAGAGGTAACCCCATGTCCGAACCCATCATCAAAACCGAACATCTCACCTTCCGCTACACCACCGAGGAGGGGGTGGCCCCCACCGTGCTGGACGACCTGACCCTGTCCATCCAGGCCGGCTCCTTCGTGGCGGTGCTGGGGCATAACGGCTCCGGCAAGTCCACCCTGGCCAAGCACTTCAACGCCATCCTGCTGCCCTCCGGCGGCAAGGTGTACGTGGACGGCATGGACACCGTGGACGACAGCCGCCTGTTGGACATCCGTCGGCAGATCGGCATGGTGTTCCAGAACCCGGACAACCAGATCGTGGCCTCTGTGGTGGAGGAGGACGTGGCCTTCGCCCCCGAGAACCTGGGGGTACCCTCCGCCGAGATCAGGCAGTTGGTGGACGACGCGCTGAAGACCGTGGGCATGGATCAGTTCGCCCGCCACGCCCCTCACCTGCTGTCCGGCGGACAGAAGCAGCGGGTGGCCATCGCGGGGGTCCTCGCCATGCGGCCCCGGTGCATCGTGCTGGACGAGCCCACCGCCATGCTGGACCCGGTGGGCCGGTCCGAGGTCCTCTCCACCGTGAAAAAGCTGAACCGGGAGCGGGGCGTCACGGTGGTCCTCATCACCCACCACATGGACGAGGCCGCCCAGGCGGACCGGCTCATCGTCATGCACGACGGACGCATCGCCCGGGACGGCCCCCCGAAAGAGGTGTTCCGGGACGTGGAGGGCCTGCGCTCCATGGGGCTGGAGGTCCCCCAGCCGGTGGCGCTGATGTACGAACTGCGCCAAAGCGGCGTAGACGCGCCCCTGGACGCCCTCAGTGTAGACGAGTGCGCCGCCGCCCTCTCCAAATTGCTATCGTAAGGACTGAAGCTCTTGGACCCCATCATCGAGACAAGACAACTGACCCACGTGTACAGCGAGGGCACCCCCTTCCGCCATGTGGCGCTGGACGGGGTGGACTTTGCCGCCATGCCGGGGGAATATATCGCCATTATCGGGCGTACCGGGTCGGGAAAATCCACCCTGATCCAGCACCTGAACGGTCTGTTGAAGCCCACCTCCGGCCAGGTGCTGTTCAGCGGCGAGGACATCTGGACGGACAAAAAGCGCACCCACCAGGTCCGCTTCCAGGTGGGGCTGGTGTTCCAGTACCCGGAGTACCAGTTGTTCGAGGAGACGGTGTATCAGGACATCTCCTTCGGGCCCAAAAACATGGGCCTGGATCAGGGCGAGATCGACCGGCGGGTGCGCCAGGCCGCCCGGTTCGTGGGATTGGACGACGGCGTTCTGGACAAATCCCCTTTCGACCTGTCCGGCGGGCAGAAGCGCCGGGTGGCCATCGCCGGGGTCATCGCCATGGAGCCCCAGGTGCTCATCCTGGACGAGCCCACGGCGGGGCTGGACCCCTCCGGCGCGGCCCAGATCCTTGAGAATATCCGCACCTATCATAAGGAGAAAAAGGCCTGCATCATCCTTGTGTCCCACTCCATGGAGGAGGTGGCCCGGGAGGCCCAGCGCCTGGTGGTCATCGACCACGGGCACATCCCCTTCTCCGGCCCCCCGGCGGAGGTGTTCGCCCACGGCCCCGAGCTGGAGTCCATGGGCCTGGGCGTCCCCGCCATGACGAAGGTGTTCGCCCGACTGCGCTCCATGGGGATCGACCTTCCCGCCTCCGTCTACACGGTGGAGCAGGCCCGGGACGCGGTGCTGGCCGCCCTCCAGAAAAGGAGGAATGTGTGATGGCGCTGAAAGACATCACCCTGGGCCAGTTCTTCCCCGGCTCCTCCCCCATCCACCGGCTGGACCCCAGGGCCAAGATCGTGGGGCTGGTGGTCTACATCGTGGCCCTGTTCCTGGCCAAATGGTTCGTCACCTACGCCGTTCTGTTCGCCGCGCTGGCCGTGGTGGTCAAGGTGTCCACCGTGAAGGTGAAGGCCCTGCTCAAGGGTTTGAAGCCGGTGATCTTCCTGCTGGTGTTCACCGCCGTGCTCAACGCCTTCTACACCCCCGGCACCCCCATCTTCTCCTTCTGGATCTTCACCGTCACCTATGAGGGCCTGCTCCACGCCTTCTTCATGGTGGTGCGGATCATGATGCTCATCTCCTGCACCTTCCTGCTCACCTACACCACCTCCCCCCTGGCCCTCACCGACGCCCTGGAGAGCCTGCTCTCCCCCCTGAAAAAGCTCCATGTGCCCGTCCACGAGCTGTCCATGATCATGTCCATCGCCCTGCGGTTCATCCCCACGCTGATCGAGGAGACCGACAAGATCATGTCCGCCCAGCGGGCCCGGGGCGCGGACTTCGACAACGGCAGCCTCATCCAGCGGGCCAGGGCCCTCATCCCCCTGCTGGTGCCCCTGTTCATCTCCGCCTTCCGGCGGGCCGACGAGCTGGCCACCGCCATGGAGTGCCGCTGCTACCACGGCGGCGAGGGCCGCACCCGCATGAACCAGCTCCATTTCCGCCCGGGCGACGTGGTGTTTATCGTTGGGGCGGTGATCCTGGCGGTGGTCATCGGCGTGATGGGGCGCTTCGGGCTGTGATTCTTACGAAAGGCGGCGGACCGATGGAACAGCGCAACATCGCACTGCGTCTCAGCTATACCGGCACCGCCTATCACGGCTGGCAGGTGCAGAAAAACGCCTCCTCCGTGGCCGAGACCCTGGAGAAGGCCCTGTCCTCGGTGGTGGAGCACCCGGTCAAAGTCACCGGGGCAGGCCGCACCGACGCCGGCGTCCACGCCCGGGTCTATGTGGCCAACTTCCGCACCACCTCCGGCATCCCCATCGACCGGCTCCCCCTGGCGGTGAACACCCGCCTGCCCGACGACATCTCGGTCATGAAGGCCACCGTGGTGCCCGACTCCTTCAACGCCATCGGCTCCTGCCTGAAGAAGGAGTACACCTACCGCATCTACAACTCCCGCATCCGGGACCCCTTCTATGTGAACCGGGTGTGGTTCTACCCGAAACCGCTGGACGAGCGCGTCATGGCGGAGGCCGCCCGACAGTTTGTGGGCACCCACGACTTCGCCGCCGTCCGCTCGGTGGGCACCGAGACCAGGACCACCGTCCGCACCGTCCACTATTTCGACGTGGAGCGCCGCGGCAGGATCATCGACTGCCGGGTGTGCGCCGACGGGTTCCTCTACAACATGGTCCGGGCCATGGTGGGCACCTGCGTCTACGCCGCCGAGGGCAAGCTGGACCCGGCGGACATCCCGGGGATCCTGTCCTCCGGGAACCGCACCCTGGCCGGGCCCACCGCCCCGCCGGACGGTCTCTACATGACCAACCTGTGGTATGAGGAAAATGTGCTGTAATTTGTCGAACAGATGTTTCACGTGAAACACGAAACGGAAAGGAGGACGGCCCCATGGCGGAGCAGACCCCTCGACAGCCCGAACAGAAGAAAAAAAAGGCGCCCAGCTTCCTGAAACGGCTGCTGGTGTTCCTGCTGGTGGCGGCGGTGGCCGTGGGCGCGGTGGCGGCGGTGGTCTTCCGGGACCGGCTGAACATCGACAGCATACGCCGCTGGATCCAATACCGCACCCTCCTCCGCAGCGACAGCGGCCGGGCCGAGTCCTTCCCCTACAGCGGCGACCTGGACGACGCCTTCGCCGCCCTGGACGGCGATTTGCTGGTGTGCTCCCGCAACACCATCTCCCTCTACTCCGGCAGCGGGACCCAGTACATCAATCAGGACGTCTCCATGGAGCACCCGGTGGTGAACGCCGGCGGCTCCCTGGCGGTGGTATACGACGCGGGCGGCTCCTCTTTGTACGTGCTGGGGCAGCGGGCGCTCCTGTGGTCGGCGAAGGACCTGGAGACCATCCTGTCCGCCCGGCTCAACAAAAACGGCCAGCTCACCGTGGTCACGCAGCCCAGCGGCTGGCGCAGCGCGGTGACGGTATACGACGCATCCTACGAGCCGGTGATGACGGTGGAACTGTCCTCCACCCTGGTCATGGACGCCGCCCTGTCCGACGACGGCAGGACCCTGGCCCTGCTGACCGTAGACCAACAGGACGGCTCCTTCGCCGCCACAGCGGAGTTCTACTCCATGAACTATTCCGCCGGGGAGTTCACCCCCGATCTCACCTGCCCGCTGGGGGGAGCCGTGGTCCTGGACATGAACCATGACTCCGCCCTGCTCTGGTGCATGGAGGAACAGGGGCTGACCACTGTGGATCACAGCGGCGGCGGCTCCTGGTCCGCCAGCTGGGCCAGCCGCTACCTCCGCCGGTACACCCTGGGCGGGGACGGCTTCGCCGCCGTGCTGGTGGGCCGCCACCGGGCGGGCAGCCAGGCGGAACTGCTCCTGGTGGACGGAGAGGGCGGGACCAGGACCCTGGCCCTCACCGAGCAGGTGCTGTCCATCTCCGCTGCGGGCCGGTATGTGGCGGTGCTCACCGCCGACCGGCTGGACATCTACACCAGCGATCTGGAGCTGTACAGCTCTCTCAACGGCACCCAGGGCGCCCGGAACGTCCTCATGCTGAGCGACGGCTCCGCCATCCTCATCTCTTCGGAGACCGCCGGCTACTACATCCCCTGACAGTTCTCCATCCCCGCCGGTGTCCCGGCGCCAACACTGGGAGGTTAACCGCCATGCCAACTATCGTATTCGACCTTATCATCATCGCCGTGCTGGCCCTGTTTGCCTGGCGGGGCGGCGTCAAGGGCCTGGTGCTGACCCTGTGCGGACTTGCCGCCATCTTCGTGGCCTACTTCGGCGCCCAGTTCCTGTCCAACGTCTTCTGCGGCCCGGTGGCCGGCATCATCAAGCCGGTGGTCGCCCAGACCATCCATGAGGCCCTGCCCGAATCCATCCAGGAGGCGCTGGACAAGTGGAATGAGTATCTGCCCACCGCCACCGTCCCCCCCGCCGCCACGGCGGCCCCCGAGGGTTCCGACGCCCCCCAGGCCACCGATCCCGCCGGCGGGGGCGGCAGCGGCGAGGAGGAGCCTCAGATCCCTGTCTACACCGTGGAGCAGGTCATGGACGACATCAAGGAGGCCGGCCTCTTCAAGACTGTCTACAACACCCTGAAGGAGGCGGTGGACAGCGGCGAGGTCCGCCAGGCCGCCGCCCAGTCCCCGGTGGACGCTCTGGCGGACTACATCGCCAGAGGCATCTCCAAATCGGTGCTGTTCGGCCTGATCTACCTGGCCGTGGTAGTCGGCTGGTTCCTGTTCACCCGGGCCCTGGACTTGGCCTTCAAGCTGCCGGTGCTGGCCCAGATCAACTTCGCCGGCGGCCTGATCATCGGCTTTGCGGAGGGTGTGCTGCTGCTGCTGGTGGCGGTGTGGCTGGGGCGGCTGCTGGGCCTGATCCCGCCGGAGGCCGACTCTCCCCTGCTGAGGCTGTTCACGGTGGACACCCTCTGGGACCTGTGGAAGGATCTGCCCCGCTGACAGGGACGGACTGCCGGGATCTCCTCAGAACCCCAGTTTTTTTGAACATTACCACGCCAAAATTCATAACACGTTCATAATTATCTGTTACGGTGTGCTCAGACGTACATTCGCACGGGAAAGGAGCAAGCTATGCAGCCCACATTGTGCAGCCGCTGCCATAAAAACGTGGCGGTCATCTTTATCACCAAAATCGAAGGAAATCAGTCCAAAAACGAGGGACTGTGCCTGAAATGCGCCCGGGAGCTGGGAATCAAGCCGGTGGACGACATGATGAAGCGGATGGGCATCTCCGACGACGACCTGGAGTCCATCTCCAACGAGATGATGTCCGCCTTCGGCGGCGCCGAGGGCGTGGAGGGCCTGTCCGACGGTGAGGACGAGGGGCGGGACGAGGACGACGACGGCCGCACCGCTACCTTCCCCTTCCTGAACAAGCTGTTCGGCGGCCAGAACCAGAATCAAAACCGGGACGACCAGAGCGGCGAGCCCTCCCAGCGGGGAGGTCCCGCCAAGGACAAGGACGCCGCCAAGAACGGCGAGCGCGGCCAGAAGCGCAAGTTCCTGGAGAGCTACTGCATGTCCCTGACCCGGCGGGCCGAGGAGGGCAAGCTGGACCGCATCGTGGGCCGGGCCAACGAGATCGAGCGCACCATCCAGATCCTGAACCGGCGGCAGAAGAACAACCCCTGCCTCATCGGCGAGCCCGGCGTAGGCAAGACCGCCATCGCGGAGGGGCTGGCCCAGCGCATCTGCGACAGGCAGGTGCCCTATAAGCTGCTGGACAAGGAGGTCTATCTGCTGGATCTGACCGCCCTGGTGGCCGGCACCCAGTTCCGGGGCCAATTCGAGAGCCGCATGAAGGGCCTCATCGACGAGATCAAACGGCTGGGCAACATCATCCTGGTCATCGACGAGGTCCACTCCATCGTGGGCGCCGGGGACGCGGAGGGCTCCATGAACGCCGCCAACATCCTGAAGCCCGCCCTCAGCCGGGGGGAGATCCAGGTCATCGGCGCCACCACCCTCACCGAGTACCGTAAGTACATCGAGAAGGACTCCGCCCTGGAGCGGCGCTTCCAGCCCGTCATGGTGGAGGAGCCCTCCATTGAGGACTCGGTGGAGATCCTCAAGGGGATCGCCCCCTATTACGAGAGCTTCCACCACGTGTCCATCAGCCCGGATATGTGCCGGCAGGCCGTGGTCATGAGCGAGCGGTACATCACCGACCGGTATCTGCCCGACAAGGCCATCGACCTCATCGACGAGGCGTCCTCCGACGTGAACCTCCACAACAAGGATCTGGCCCGGATGGCGGAGATCGATCGGGAACTGGCCGACTATGACAAGGAGACCGAGATCGTGCTGGCCTCCACCGGCGGGCAGGACGATCCCCAGCTCCAGGAGCTGCAAAAGCAGGTCCAGCGCATCCAGCGCCAGCGGGACACCCTGGAGATGGCCGTCAGCCGGGACGACGCCGAGGCCCCCAACCGCAGCGACCCCGCCTTCCAGGAGCGGCAGAACAACCGCCGGAGCCAGATCGCCGATCTGTCCGCCAAACTCAACGATCTGAACGCCCAAAAGCAGCAGGTCCAGACCGCCGCCAACGACAAGGCCTATCAGCGGCTGGCCGAACTGAAGAGCCGCCAGGCCCGCCTGAACGACGAGATGGCCGCCCTGGCCGCCAAGGGCGATCCCCCGCTGACGGTCGCCCACCTGGCCCGGGTCATCGAGCTGTGGACCAAGATCCCCGCCTCCCAGATCCAGGAGCAGGAGTTCGAGCGGCTGGCCAAGCTGGAGGAGCGGCTCAAGACCCACATCGTGGGCCAGGACGAGGCCGTGGCCGCCGTGGCCAACGCCATCCGCCGCGGGCGGGTGGGCATCTCCGCCAAGCACAAGCCGGTGTCCTTCATCTTTGTCGGCTCCACCGGCGTGGGCAAGACCGAGCTGGTCAAGCAGCTGGCCGCCGACCTGTTCTCCTCCCCCGAGACCCTCATCCGGCTGGACATGAGCGAGTTCATGGAGAAGCACTCGGTGTCCCGGATCATCGGCTCCCCTCCGGGCTATGTGGGGTATGACGACGCCGGCCAGCTCACCGAGAAGATCCGGCGGAAGCCCTACTCCGTCATCCTGTTCGACGAGATCGAGAAGGCCCACCCCGACGTGCTCAACGTGCTCCTCCAGATCCTGGACGACGGCCATATCTCCGACGCCCACGGCAAGGTGGTCAACTTTGAGAACACCGTCATCGTCATGACCTCCAACGCCGGCAGCAACATCAAGGGCGGCTCCCTGGGCTTCGACCGCACCAGCAACCAGCTGGGCAAAGAGAAGGCCATGAAGGGGCTGGAGTCCTTCCTGCGGCCCGAGTTCATCAACCGGGTTGACGAGATCGTCTACTTCAACCAGCTCACCGAGGACAACTTCAAGGGCATCGCCAGGATCATGCTGTCCGAGCTGGACGCCGTGATGAAGGACAAGAACATCGCCTTCTCCTACGACGAGAGCGTGCTGGACTATCTGGTGAAGAAGTCCTACTCCTCCGTCTACGGCGCCCGGAACCTGCGGCGGCAGATCCAGCGGGACATTGAGGACCCCATCGCTGCGAAATTGATTGACCGGTACGCCAACCCCGTGCGGACCATCCACATCTCCGCCGAGGGGGAGGCGCTCCAGATCGTCACCGACTGAATACAGGCATAAAGAGGGCCGCCCCGGACGGGGCGGCCCTCTCTCAGATATTCGGTTATTCCAGCAGGTCAGAAACAGTGGCGTTCAGCACCTGTGCCAGTGCTTTCAGTTCAATGTCGGTCACGAACCTCTGTCCGCTCTCGATCCGCTGGACGGCGTTCTTGTCCACGTCCAGTCCCGCAAGCTGAAGCAGATCAGCCAGCGCCCGCTGGGACATCTTCGGGCCCATGGCCTTCCGCAGCCGGGCCACATTTCTGCCGCACACATTTCGCCTGCCATCGGCACATTTGTTTTTGTACATGCCATCACCCCGACATTTTGTGCTTGTCAACTGAGAGAGGGCCGCCCCGGATGGGGCGGCCCTCTCTTCACATGGTGCTTTAGCTTAAAAAATCCCCTGGTTCTACCAGGGGTGGAAAAAAGCCTTGGCAAAATAAAATCCCCAAGGCCAAACATGATGGTTTGGCAACCGCATCACGAAAGGCCAAGGGGATTTTTGCAGAGGGGAAGAAACATCGTCAAATCAACGCAGCAGCTGATATAAATTACCTGTTTACAGGTTGCAGGGCAAGCGATGCGGTGATAATATTCGATGCCCCTTACAGGGGCCAGCAAGGACTGACCCCTCTGGGGTCTGAGCAAACCACTAGTTTACTAGTGGTTTTGATTTTCTACTTACAGCCTCTCCCGGATGGCCCGGAGGAACTCCAGGCTGGTGACCTTCCGGGCGGGGGTCTCCCCCTCCCAGAGGCCGGCCAGATCGCCCGTCATGACGCCGCTCTCAATGGTGTCGATGGCGGCCTTCTCCAGCTTCTTGGCAAAGGCAGTGAGGTCGGGCAGGCCGTCCAGCTCGCCCCGCTTGGCCAGGGCGCCCGTCCATGCGAAGATGGTGGCCATGGGGTTGGTGGAGGTCTCCTCCCCCTTGAGGTACCGGTAGTAGTGCCGGGTGACGGTGCCGTGGGCGGCCTCGTACTCGAAGTTGCCGTCGGGGGACACCAGCACCGAGGTCATCATGGCGAGAGAACCGAAGGCGGTGGACACCATGTCGCTCATCACGTCGCCGTCGTAGTTCTTGCAGGCCCAGATGAAGCCGCCCCTGGAGCGGATGACCCGGGCCACCGCGTCGTCGATCAGGGTGTAGAAATAGGTGATGCCCTTCTCCTCGAAGGCGGACTTGTACTCCGCCTCAAAGATCTCGGCAAAGATGTCCTTGAACCGATGGTCGTACTGCTTGGAGATGGTGTCCTTGGCGGAGAACCACAGGTCCTGGCCGGTACTCAGCGCGTATCGGAAGCAGGAGTGGGCGAAGGAGGTGATGGACTTGTCCAGGTTGAACTGCCCCTGGATCACGCCGGGCCCCTTAAATTCATGGATGGTTTGGCGGGTCTCGGCGCCGTCGGCGGCGGTGAACACCAGCTCGGCCCTGCCCGGGCCGGGGACCCGGAATTCGCTGGCCCGGTACACGTCCCCGAAGGCGTGGCGGGCGATGGTGATGGGCTCCTTCCAGTTCTTCACCACTGGGTCGATCCCCTTCACCATGATGGGGGCCCGGAACACGGTGCCGTCCAGGATGGCCCGGATAGTACCATTGGGGGACTTCCACATCTGAGACAGTTTATACTCCTCCACCCGCTGGGCGTTGGGGGTGATGGTGGCGCATTTCACCGCCACGCCGTACTTCTTGTTGGCCTCCGCCGCGTCGATGGTGACCTGATCTTTGGTGCGCTCCCGCTCGGGAAGCCCTAAGTCGTAATACTCGGTCTTCAGGTCGATGTACGGCTCAAGCAGCTCCTCTTTGATCTGCTTCCAGAGGATGCGGGTCATTTCGTCGCCGTCCATCTCCACCAGGGGGGTGGTCATTCTGATCTTGTCCATGGGTCTCGCGCTCCTTCTGCTGTGTCTGGTTGTATCACGCCTCGGGTCCGCCGGACTTGGCGGAGGACCCGTCAGGCCGGTCCCAGGGATCCTCGGGGGCGTTCGGTTTTTCCGGGGCCTCGGGGGCCTCAGACTGGGCGGGCGGCGCGGGCGGCGTCTCGGGCGGGGCTGGCTGCGGAGGCAGCTCCCTGGGCGGCTCCTGGGGCCGCCCAGGCGGTTCGGAATAGCCGGCGGCGGAATAGGTGCCCTGGCCGCTGGAACTGAACTCGTCGGTCCAGGTGTAGGTGCTGTTCTGGGGGCCGTTCACGGGGGGCATCGGGGGATCGTAGGCCGGACGGCCGTCATCGACCTCCCGGCCGGCGAGCCAGAAGTAGAACCGGGCCTCGGTCCCCTTCACGTAGGGGGTCAGGTACAGGTTCAGGATAATCTGAATCAGCAGGAGCAGGCCTGACAGGGCCATGGTGCCCAGCAGGCCGTAAATGGCGTCCAAAATGTGGGACTCGTCGAAGATGCCCACCACCGCGTTGGCGGCGGTCTCGCCAATTAGAGTGCTCACTGTAAGCGCCAAAAAGCCGCTGCCGATGATCGCGGGCAGATACCACAGGATGAAGGACAGGTGCAGCCCCACGTATTTCAGCAGGTTGCCCTTCATGAGCCGCTTGCTCTCCCGGATGGCCTCAAGGCCGGAGATCCCCTGGTCCGCGATCAGGTAGGTGACCATGGAATAGCGGAGGACGGCCCAGAGGATGCCGATGACCATCCCCACCAGGGCGACGATCATCAGCACCACGCCCAGGATGGTCAGCGCCGATTCCACCATCAATGCCGCGCCGATGCCGACGACGATGAGGCCGGCCACATAGAACAGGATGGCCCAGAGGGCGGAGAACAGCCCCACCAGGAACGCGGTGACGATGATGGGCCAGGCCATGCGGAGCATGGCGAACAGCTTGTCGATGCCGGGGTTCCGGCCCCGCACCAGGTCCATGGAGTAGTCGGCATAGCCCACCTGCATGGCGGACTGCCACAGATTGGTGAGCAGGGCGCCCACCAGGGCAATGACCGTCATGTAGATGGCAGTGCCCGGGGGAACAGCGGGGCCGGGGCCGGTGTTGCCGACGATCGTGTCATAGTTGTTGGTGAGCAAGGCGCCCAGCAGATCGGGGGACGTGAGTATGCCGCCGCCCGCCAGGACGGAGATCACCGCGTTGATGACGCCCCCCACCAGCCCTACGATGAACAGGTAGAACAGAGTGACCCAGATAGGCCGGGGCCGGGTGGTCCTCATGACTGCCCGCACCTCGCGCTTCACTTGTCCGCGTTGAAATTCCATAGTTTCCTCCCTCTCGTCCCTTTGGGACGCGTTTTCTCTGGTGACATTTTACTCCATCTCCGCCCGGATTGCAAGACGGATCCGGAGATTTCGCAAAATCAAAACCACCGGTTGAACCGGTGGTTTGAACAGACCCTATAAGGGCCTACCTCCTGTGGTTGCCCCCTAAAGGGGGCACCGAGAAAGTCTGACAATCACACTTTTGACACTGGCAGCCCCCTACTCGGGGGCTGTCTTTATTTGCCCTGTTTTACGGGCTCACCCGTAAACGGGTCTACGAATTCTTTTATGCTGATCTGGTCATTTGCTATGTCCTCTTGCAGTTGATTCCTGATGTATTCTTTTATTGCCCCTTCGTACTTCCCTACTGTGTCCACATAATATCCTCTGCACCAGAAATGCCGGTTCCCATACTTATACTTCAAATTCGCATGCCTATCAAATATCATCAGGCTGCTTTTGCTCTTCAAGTACCCCATGTATTGTGCTACGCTCAGATGCGGTGGTATCGACACAAGCATGTGAATATGATCCGGGCACGCCTCCGCTTCCAGTACTTCTACGCCTTTCCGTTCACTCAACTCCCGCAAAATCTTCCCCACATCTGCCTTGATTTTCCCGTAGATGATTTGCCTGCGATATTTTGGTGCAAACACCACATGGTACTTGCACCGCCATTTAGGTCAGTTTACAAGGAACTACACGCAGACCGTGAAACGGGCTGCTGACAACAAACGGCGGTATGCTCCCGGA
>CANRFU010000049.1 GCA_947629975.1 uncultured Oscillospiraceae bacterium
ACATCTTCATGGCCGATCTGACCCGGGCCATCGACCTGCCCATCTCGGTGGACTTCATGGCGGTGTCCTCCTACGGCTCGGGCACGGTGTCCTCCGGCCAGGTGGAAATCAAAAAGGACCTGTCCGACTCCATCGAGGGCAAGGATCTGCTCATCGTGGAGGACATCCTGGACAGCGGCAACACCCTGTACTACCTGCTGGACGTGCTGCGGGCCAGGAAGCCCGCCTCCATCCGCATCTGCACCCTGATGGACAAGCCCAGCCGCCGCGCCAAGCCCATCCGGGCCGACTACGTGGGCTTCACCATCCCCGACGCCTTTATCGTGGGCTACGGGCTGGACTATGACGAGAAGTACCGCAACCTGCCCTATGTGGGCGTGCTGAAGCCGTCGGTCTACAACGGCAGGTAGTTCCCATCCAACCATCAAAGGAGCGCTTCGTTTTGAAAGAAACCAGACGATTCAACCCCCTTCTCCCCCTGCTGCTGGCGGTCCTGCTGGTCTATCTGTTCCTGTCCTTCTCCCGGTGGGGGAGCCAGGACATGGTCCCCTACTCCCGGGTCCAGGAGCTGTTCCGGACCGAGCAGGTGGAGCAGTTCACCGTCAGCGGGGACGGAACGCTGACCATGGCCCTGAAAAACGGCTCCACCGTCCGCCACGACCTGGCCGACACGGAGGGGTTCCGTCAGGACCTGGGGGATCTCATCGAGGAGCAGCGGGAGGCGGGGATCCTCACCGCCTACGACTTCCAGGCGTCCTTTGAGATGCCCCTGTGGCTGACCATGCTCATCCCGGTGGCGGCGTCCGCGTTGATGGTGCTGATCATCTGGACCCTGCTGGCCAGCCGCCAGCAGAACGGCGCCCAGGGAGGCGCGCCGGGGATGGGGCATTTCAGCCGCGCCCGCACCGTGGAGGGCGGGGAGGTCAAGGTCACCTTTGCCGACGTGGCCGGGGCCGACGAGGAGAAGGAGGAGCTGCGGGAGATCGTGGACTTCCTCCGGGAGCCCAAGAAGTTCATCGACCTGGGGGCGCGCATCCCCAAAGGGGTGCTCCTGGTGGGCCCTCCGGGCACCGGGAAGACTCTGCTGGCCCGGGCCGTGGCCGGCGAGGCCGGGGTGAAGTTCCTGTCCATCTCCGGCTCCGACTTTGTGGAGCTGTATGTGGGCGTGGGCGCCTCCCGCGTCCGGGATCTGTTCGACCAGGCCAAGAAGGAGTCCCCCGCCATCGTGTTCATCGACGAGATTGACGCCGTGGGCCGTCAGCGGGGCGCGGGCCTGGGCGGCGGCCACGACGAGCGTGAACAGACCCTGAACCAGCTTCTGGTGGAGATGGACGGTTTCGCCGCCAACGAGGGGGTCATCGTGCTGGCGGCCACCAACCGGCAGGACATCCTGGACCCCGCTCTCCTCCGCCCCGGCCGGTTCGACCGGCAGGTGTACGTGGGCCGGCCCGACATGAAGGGCCGGGAGGAAATTTTGAAAGTCCACACCCGGAAGAAGCCCCTGGCGGAGGACGTGGACCTGCGCGAGATCGCCCGGGAGACCACCGGGTTCACCGGGGCCGATCTGGAGAACCTGATGAACGAGGCGGCGCTGCTGGCCGCCCGGAAGGACCAGCCCTTCATCACCCTGGCCGACGTGCAGGAGTCGGTCATCAAGGTGATCGCGGGACCTGAGAAAAAGAGCCGGGCCCAGATCGCCGAGGACAGGCGCATCACCGCCTATCACGAGGCGGGCCACGCCGTGGTGAGCCACGCCCTGCCCACCCAGGACCCGGTGCAGCAGATCACCATCGTGCCCCGTGGCCAGGCCCTGGGCATGACGGTGAACCGGCCCCAGGAGGACCGGGACCACGTGACGAAGCAGCGCCTGACGGAGACCCTCTCCACCCTGCTGGGCGGCCGGGCCGCCGAGGAGACGGTGCTGGGCTTCGTGTGCACCGGCGCGGTGAGCGACCTGCAGCGGGCCACCCAGATCGCCCGGGACATGGTGACCAAGTACGGCATGAGCGAAAAGCTGGGGGCGGTCACCTTCGACTCGGGCCACGACGAGGTGTTCCTGGGCCGCTCCATGGCCCAGGCCAAGCCTTATTCCGAGGAGACCGCCGGCCTCATTGACCAGGAGGTCAAGGCCCTGCTGGACGGGGCTTACGCCAAATGCAAAGAGATCTTACAGCGGGACCGGGACAAGCTGGAGGCGGTGGCGGGTTTCCTGCTGGAGCACGAGACCATGGACGCCAGACAGTTCCAGCTGGTCTACGACGACCCGGCGGCGCTGGCCCCGCCGCCGGAGACGGAGGGGGATTGAGATGGATCAGGAGCAGAACCGGAGGGACCGGGAGCCGGACCTGACCGCCCGGCAGGAGGCCCCCTGCCGCCAGGAGTCCACCGGCGCCCAGGCCCGGAAGGCCGCCACCCCCGGCCGGGAACTGTATCTGAACGTGCGGTTCCTCGCGGGGATGATGGCGGCGCTCATCCTGATATTCACCTTTGTAGCCCGGATCGTGGTGGTCAGCGGCCCCTCCATGGAGGACACCCTCCACGGGGGGGATATGGTGCTGGTGTGGACCCTGGGCTACACCCCGAAGCAGGGCGACGTGGTGGTGGTCACCCAAAAGACCTATCAGGAGGACTCCATCATCAAGCGGGTCATCGCCGTGGCGGGCCAACGGGTGGACATCGACTACGACGCCGGCGTGGTCTACGTGGACGGCGCGGCGCTGGAGGAGGACTATATCAAGGAACAGATGCGGCTGCCCGCCTTCGGCGAGGGCATCAACCACGTCACCGTGCCGGAGGGCTGCTGCTTCGTCATGGGGGACAACCGGAACAACTCCGCCGACAGCCGCCATCCCGACATCGGCATCATTGACGACCGGTGCGTCATCGGCAGGAGCATGTTCGTGTTCTTCCCGCCGAGTCGGATCAAGGGTCTGTAAGGGGGCGGCGGAATGGAAACTATCCTTCACATTTTGCGCTCCCTGCCCTGGCGGATCCGCTGGCTGGCCTGCGCCTTGGGCTTCGCCCTGGCGGCGGCCCTGATCCGGCTGCTGCAGCTGTCCACCGCCTTCGAGGCGCCGCTCGGCCTGGCCATCCCCCACGCCCCGGCCAGCGTGACCCTTCTGTGTCTGCTGGTGATGGCGGGGGCCGCCCTGCTGATGCTGGCCGTCCACCAGCCCCTGCGCAGGCGGCCCTGGGCCAAAGGGCAGGCCCACCGCTGGGATTTCGCCTTTCTGGACGTGAACGACAGGGTCTACCCCGTGATGATGGTGGGGGCGGCCTTTCTGGCCCTGGGCGCGGCCCCCGGCCTGCTGATCCGGGGGGCGAGCCGGCTGCGGCTGTACCTGGAGTTGCGTGGCCAGCACGGCCAGCCCACCGACAACGGCTTCCTGCTGCTGTGCACCGCCGCCGGCGCCCTGCTGGCCTTCTTCGGCCTGCTCCAGATGGGCCGGGAGAGCTTCCGCCCCGGCCGGCGGGGCAAGGGAGGCTTCTCCGCCGCCCTGCCCGGCGCGGCCTGCTGCATGTGGCTGCTGGAGCACTTCCGCGCCCACGCCTCCGACCCGGTGCTGTGGGACTTCGCCCCCCAGATCGTGGCCATCGTGGCGGGGATGCTGTTCTATATGGACTGCGCGGGCATGTCCACCGGGGCCTCCCGGCCCCGCCGCCTGCTGTGGCTGGCGGGCATGACCGTCGTGCTGTCCGCGCTGTCCCTGCCGGAGCAAAGCTCCGTCAGCGACCTGCTCCTGCTGGCCGCCCAGGCGCTGGCCGCCGCGGCCACCCTCTGGCGGCTGCCCCCCAACCTGGAAAACCCGCCGGCGGCGGGCCAGCCCTACCAACCCATGCAAGTACCACCCCAAGAGGAGGAGTCCATCCATGAGTGACAAGAAGTTCTATATCACCACCCCCATCTACTACCCCAGCGACAAGCTCCACATCGGCCACGCCTACTGCACCGTGGCCACCGACGCCATGGCCCGCTACAAGCGGCTCCAGGGGTATGACGTGATGTTCCTCACCGGCACCGACGAACACGGCATGAAGATCGAGGACAAGGCCAAAGAGGCCGGCGTCACCCCCAAGCAGTTCGTGGACAACATCGTGGAGGGTCCCAGGGGCGTGAAGGACCTGTGGAAGCTGATGAACATCTCCTACGACCGGTTCATCCGCACCACCGACGGCTACCACGTGTCCGCCATCCAGCGCATCTTCAAAAAGATGCACGACAACGGCGACATCTACAAGGGCGTTTACAAGGGCAAGTACTGCAAGCCCTGCGAGTCCTTCTGGACCGAGAGCCAGCTGGTGGACGGCAAGTGCCCCGACTGCGGGCGGGAGGTCATCGACGCGGAGGAGGAGGCCTACTTCTTCCGCCTGTCCAAATACGCCGACCGGGTCCGGCGCCTGCTGGAGGACACCGACTTCCTGGAGCCCCGCTCCCGGGTCAACGAGATGGTGAACAACTTCATCAAGCCCGGCCTGGAGGACCTGTGCGTCAGCCGCACCTCCTTCACCTGGGGCATCCCGGTGGACTTCGACCCCGGCCATGTGGTGTACGTGTGGGTGGACGCCCTGAGCAACTATATCACCGCCCTGGGCTTCATGAACGATGAGTACCACGACTATGAGAAATACTGGCCCGCCGACGTCCACTTTGTGGGCAAGGAGATCGTGCGGTTCCACTCCATCATCTGGCCGGCCATGCTCATGAGCCTGGGCGAGCCCCTGCCCAAGAAGGTCTACGGCCACGGCTGGCTGAACTTCGGCGGGGAGAAGATGTCCAAGAGCCGGGGCAACGTGGTGGATCCCTATATCCTGGCCGAGCGGTTCGGGGTGGACGCCCTCCGGTTCTTCATGCTCCGCACCTTCCCCTTCGGGTCCGACGGCAACTTCACCAACGAGCTGCTGATCCAGACCATCAACACCGATCTCGCCAACGACCTGGGCAATCTGGTGAGCCGCACCACCGCCATGGTGAACAAGTACTTCGGGGAGCACCTCCCCGCCGGCTGCCGGGACTGGGCGGAGCCCTCCCCTGCCGACGGCGAGCTGAAGGAACTGGCCTCCGGTCTTCGGGAACGGTACGAGGCCCAGATGGAGAAGTTCCAGTTCCAGAACGCCCTGGAGGAGATCTTCAAGGTCATCCAGCGGGCCAACAAGTATATCGACGAGAACGCCCCCTGGGCCCTGGCCAAGGATATGGAGACCAACGGCCCCCGGCTGGCCCACGTCCTCTACAACCTGCTGGAGACCACCCGCATCTGCGGCGTGCTGCTGACCCCCTTCATGCCGGACAGCATGGGCAAGCTGTTCGCCCAGATCGGCGCGTGCGAGTGTTGCCGCACCTGGGACAGCGCCGCCGCGTGGGGCGCCCTTTCCGACACTGCCGCCCCCGCCAAGGGGGAGAACCTGTTCCCCCGCATCGACATGGAAAAGGCCCTGGCCGAGCTGGAGCAGGCCAAGGCTGAGGCCGTCAAAGCCGCCCTGCCGACGCTGGAGATCGAGCCTCTCGCGGAGGAAAAGGTGGACTTCGACACCTTCTGCAAATCCGATTTCCGGGCGGTGAAGGTGAAGGACTGCCAGCCGGTAAAGAAGTCTGACAAGCTTCTGCGCTTTACCCTGGACGACGGTACCGGCGCCGACCGGCAGATCCTCTCCGGCATCGCAAAATACTACAGGCCGGAGGAGCTCATCGGCAAGACCCTGGTGGCCATCGTCAACCTGCCCCCCCGCAGGATGATGGGCCTGGAGAGCAACGGGATGCTCATCTCCGCCGTCCACAAGGAGAAGGGCGAGGAGGCGTTGCACCTCATTATCGTGGACGACAAAATCCCCGCCGGGGCCAAGCTGTGCTGACCTCCCGCCCTGCCGCTCCCATTCCACCCGAACCGAGGTGACGGTCATGAAGAAGATCCTGTGCCTGCTCCTGGCGCTTGCCCTGGGCCTGTCCCTGCCCGCCTGCGGCGGGGTGGACCGCCGGACCGGCTATCAGCCGGGGGGCGGCCGGGGGCAGATCGGCGACGTGATGCACACCTACTGGTTCGACTTCACCGTCACCGACGCCTACTCCGCCCAGGAGTACGGCGGCTACCCCGTCGATGAGGGATGCCGCTTCGTGGTGGCCTCTATCACCGTGACCAACACCTTCCCCCAGACCCTCACCATGTGGGACACCGACTTTGCCCTGGAGTGGAAGGACCCGGACAGCGGCGACTATGTGTACGACGTCCCTCTGATGGCCTATACCGACGGGATGTTCCCCGAGGAGTACACCCTGGAGGTGGCGGAGACCGCCAGCTATGAGGCGGTATACATGGTGCCCGCCGTGGAGTCCCTGGACTACGACGTGAGCTTCCTGGAGCTGTTCGAGAACGAGGACGGCGGAGAGGAGCGGGGCGATACATATTATGTCAGCTTCACCGCCCAAGAGCGGTGACCGAGGACCTGTATCCGCAGGCGTTTAGACCGGCGGGCGGCGGCGGAGGCCGCCGCCCGCCTCATGACAGGAGGGTTTCCCATGCTGTTTGACACCCATGCCCACTACGACTCCCACAAGTTCGACGGCGACCGGGACGCGGTCCTCTCCTCCCTGCCGGAGAAGGGGGTCTCCCTGGTGGTGGATCCCGGCTGCGACCTGGAGTCCTCCGCCATGGCGGTGGAGCTGGCCCAGCAGTATCCCTTCCTGTACGCCGCCGTGGGGGTCCACCCCGAGGACTGCGCCGACTGGGAGGACGACTGGACCGATCTGCTGGCCGAGCTGGCGCAGGCCCCCAGGGTGGTGGCCATCGGGGAGATCGGCCTGGACTACTACTGGAAGGAGAACCCGCCCAGGGAACTCCAGCAGGAGGTCTTCCGCGCCCAGATGGCCCTGGCGGAGCGGCTGGATCTGCCCGTCATCGTCCACGACCGGGAGGCCCACGGGGACTGCATGGACGTCGTGCGCCAATTCCCCAAGGTGCGGGGGGTGTTCCACTGTTACTCCGGCAGCGCCGAGATGGCAAAGGAGCTGGTACGCCTGGGCTGGATGATCTCCTTCACCGGGGCCCTCACCTATCCCAACGCCAGGAAGGCGGTGGAGGCGGCCCAGGCGGTCCCTCTGGAGCGCATCATGATCGAGACGGACAGCCCCTATATGGCCCCCGTCCCCTGCCGGGGACAGCGGTGCGACTCCTCCCTGGTGGTCCACACCTGCGCCCGGCTGGCGGAGATCAAGGGGCTGTCTTTGGCGGAGTGCGCCCGCGTCACCCTGGAAAATGGGAAACGCTTCTACAGTATCTCCTAATATTTTCCATTTATCGTCTGTGTATTTACCATTTTTTCTTAATTTTTCACGGAAATCTCTTGACAGCCAAAGGGCGGAATGCTATAATCAGCGTAGTTTTGATGTATGAGTCGTATAAGCCCCCCCCTTCGTACATGCAAGGGGTGGGTTCTTTTGTTTGCGTCAAAACGCATTCAATTCTATAGGAGGAAAAGGAAAATGACTGGTACTGTGAAATGGTTCAACGCGGAAAAGGGTTACGGTTTCATCACCCCTGACGACGGCTCTGACGATGTGTTCGTGCATTTCTCCGCCATCGTTGCCGAGGGCTACAAGAAGCTGCTGGAAGGCCAGAAGGTGACCTTCGACACCGAGCCCGATCCCCGTGGCGCCAAGGGTATCCGCGCCGCCAACGTGGTGGCCCAGCCCGAGGAATAAGCCCTGACAGCCAAGAGAGAGACGTAAAAAGCCTGCCATCAAAGAGGATGGCAGGCTTTTTCGCTCTTTTTCAGTTTTTCCAGCCGCCGCCCGGTCCTTTGGGGCGCAGGGGCCGCTTGACCCCGTCCGGCCCCACCACCCAGGTGTTGTCCAGCTGGGCGGCCAGGTTGGCCTTCACGCTGTCGATATACTCCCTTCTGAGGGCGTCCCGCTCGGTCAATTCCGCCTCGGTCAGGGTCTCCCCCGCCTTCACCCGGCGGGCCAGCTCGTTGATGCGGGCGATCTTCTCCTTGTCCATCACAGATACCTCTCCAGTTCGATGATGATACGGCCCTTCCGGGACTGACCGCCCACGGTCTTCAGCACACACTTTCCCAGTCCCCGGCAGGTGAGCACGTCCCCCTGGGCCACGGGCCGGTCCCCCTTCAGGCACTCCCGGTGGTTCAGGGACACCTTCCCCGCCGCGATAGCCTCCGCGGCCTTCCCCCGGGACAGGGAGAACCCGGCGGCCAGCACCGCGTCCAGCCGAAGGGTCGACACCGTGTCGTGGATGGATTTGATCTCCGCCGGGGCCGGGGACAGCTCCGACAGGGGGATCTTCTTCAGTTTCAGGCGATACCGCCCCGCCTGGTCGAACTGGCTGACGATGATGGGCACCGCCTCGGCCAGCGCCACGATCTGGGCCCTGCCCTCCAGCACCAGGATGTCCCCCACCTTCTCCCGGGTCAGGCCGATCCCCATAAGGCCGCCCAGGATGTCCCGGTGGGTCAGGCCGGCGTCCGCCGGAAAAGCGGCCTCCACGGCCCCCAAGGGGCCTTCCGGGTCGCCGATGAAGTCCTCTCCCTCCAGCCAGTCGGAGAGGAAGGCGCACACGGTGCGCTCGGCGCCCTCGTATCCGCCCCAGAAGATATGCTTCGGGTAGCCGGAGGCCGCCAAGAGCGGCTCGGCCGCCGCCCGCTGGGCCGGGGACAGGAACTGGGTGACGCAGGGGACGGAGCGGCTCCGGCACCGCTCCATCTGATCCAGCACCCGGGCCAGGGTCACCCGCTCCTCCGGGTCTTTGGCGAAGCGGTTCAAAAGTTCGGTCTTGTTCATGTCACACCGTCCCGCTCTGCGCCCTATACAGCCGGGCGTATTCCCCGCCGGAAGCCAGCAGCTCGGCGTGGGTGCCCTCCTCGGCGATGTGGTTGTCGTCCACCACGATGATCCGGTGGGCGTTTCGGATGGTGGAGAGCCGGTGGGCGATGATGAGGGTGGTCCGCCCCTTGGCCAGCTCGTCAAAGGCGGACTGGATGCGCGCCTCGGTGACGCTGTCCAGGGCGGAGGTGGCCTCGTCCAGGATGAGCACCGGCGGGTTCTTCAAAAAGATGCGGGCGATGGAGATACGCTGCTTCTGGCCGCCGGAGAGCATCACCCCCCGCTCCCCCACATAGGTCTGGAACCCGTCGGGCATGGCCATGATGTCGTCGTAGATCTCCGCCCGCTTTGCCGCCTGGATGATCTCGGGCTCGGTGGCGTCGGGCCGGCCGTAGCGGATGTTGTCCATGATGGTGCCGGCGAACAGGAACACCTCCTGCTGGACGATGCCGATGTGCTGCCGGAGAGAGCGCTGGGTGACCTCCCGGACGTCGTGTCCGTCCACCAGGATGCGGCCCCCCGTCACGTCGTAGAACCGGGGGATCAGCTGGCACAGGGTGGATTTCCCGCCCCCGGAGGGACCCACTACCGCCACCGTCTCCCCTTTCGGGATGTGGATGGACACGTGGTCCAGCACCGGCTCGCCGCCGTCATAGGAGAAGGACACGTCCTCCACCCGGATGTCGCCGTCCACATGATCCAGGGTCTCGGCGTCCGGGGCGTCCCGCACCGCCGGCTCCACCCGCATGAGCTCCACGAAGCGCTTGAAGCCCGCCATGCCGTTGAGGAACTGCTCCACAAAAGCGGCCAGCTTCCGCACCGGGGTGAGGAAGGTGGAGATGTACAGGGAGAAGGTCACCAGATCCACGAAGTCCATCCGCCCCCGCATGATGAGCCAGCCGCCGGCGGCGATGGTCAGCACGTTCATCACCGGCAGGGCGAACTCCAGCCCCCCGTTGTAGATGCCCATGCTGCGGTAGTAGTCCCGCTTGGCCCCCTTGAAGTCCTCGTTGGAGCGGCGGAACTTCTGCTCCTCCTGCCCCTCGTTGGCGAAGGCCTTGGCGGTCCTCATGCCGGAGATGGCCGACTCCAGTTCGTTGTTGATGCCCGCCATGTTCCGCTTCACCTGGAGGCTTGCCCTCATCATCCTGCGGCGCTGGAACACCGTGAACACCACGAACACGGGCACCACGGCGAACACCACCAGCGCCAGCCGCCACTGGATGGCGCACATCATCCCGAAGGCGCCGATCAGGGTCACGGTGGAGATGAACAGGTCCTCCGGGCCGTGGTGGGCCAGCTCCGTGACCTCGAACAGGTCGTTGGTCACCCGGCTCATCAGCTGGCCGGTGCGGTTTTTATCGTAGAAGGAAAAGGACAGGTCCTGCATATGATGGAACAGGTCGCTGCGGATGTCCGCCTCAATGCGGACCCCCATCATGTGGCCGTAGTAGGTGACCACATACTGCATCACCGCCCGGAGGGCGTAGGCCAGCAGCAGGAGCGCCATCACCGCGAAAAAAGCCCCATAGAGGTTTTGGGGCAGAAGGGTGTTCAGCGCCTGCCTGGAGGCGTAGGGGAAGGCGAGATCGACCAGGGCGATGCCCAGGGCACAAACCATATCCAGGATAAACAGCCTCAGATGCGGCTTATAATAGGATAAAAAGATGGGGACGTATCCCCGGCGGAACCGCTGGGACTCCATGGACAGCACTCCTTTGCCCTGCATTTTTCACAGACTATCAGTATACCCGAAGGGTTCAGGCTTGTCAATCGGCCTGGTTTGGTCTATAATGCTATGCAGGAAATTTTGGGCTGTGAAACAGAGAGAGGGGTATCGTCCCTATGCTTCAGGAATTACTGGTGGTGGCCGGCTCGGTGCTGACCCTGTTTTTGCTCATGTCGGTGGGCTTCATCTTCGGGAAAAAGGGCTTTCTCAGCGAGAATACCCTGTCCCAGCTGTCCAAGCTGCTGCTCACCGCCGTCATCCCCGCCACAATGGTGAATGTGTTCCAGGTATAGCGCTCCCGGCCCCTGGATGGCCAGCTGCTGACCTCCTTCCTGGCGCTGGCAGGCATCTACGCCCTGTACGCGGTCCTGTCCATCCCCCTGTTCCGCCGGGAGGGGGAACAGACCCGGGGGGTGCTGCGGGGCTCCGCCATCTACGGCAACGTGGGCTTTATGGGCCTGCCCCTGATCCAGTCGGTGATGGGGAACGAGGCCGCCATGGTGGCCGCCATGAACCTGGTGGTGTTCAACGTGATGACCTTTACCCATGACGCGGCGATCATCGGCGGCAAAAAGGCTTTCTCCGCAAAAAAGGCGGTGCTGAACCCGGGCGTCATCGGCTTTGCCGTCGCCATCGGCCTGTATCTGCTGGACCTCCGCCTCCCCGCGCCGGTGGGCAGCGCGGTGAGCTACTTGGGGAGCCTGAACACCCCCCTGGCCATGGTGGTCATCGGCGGGCAGATGGCGGGCTCCGACCTGGCCTCCGCCGTCCGGGACCGGCGGCTGTACCTGGCCTCCGCCCTCAAGCTGATCGCCCTGCCCCTGCTGACGGCGCTGGTCCTGCTCCCCTTCCGCCTGGAGCGGGTGATCTATATGACCCTGGTCATCCTGGCGGGCTGCCCCGCCGCCGGCATCAACAGCCTGTTCGCCCAGAGCATGGGCCGGGACGCCGGCCTGGCCGCCCGGCAGCTCACCCTGTCCACCCTGCTGTCCATCCTCACTCTGCCCTTCGCCGCCCTGCTGGCCCGGGCGCTGGCGGGCTGAGGGACAAGGCCCGATTAGAACAAATGTTTCACGTGAAGCACGTCTAAGGAGGCGTCCTCTATGGAGCAACATCCCCAGCTCTCCTGGCCGGAGCGCGGCCAGCTCTGGCTTCGGCTGCTCATCCGGCTGGTGCTGACCGCGGCCGCCGTCCTGCTGTTCTTCCTGGTGGGGCTGCCCCTGCTGTCCCTGCTGTTCCCCTTTGTGCTGGCCCTCATCGTGGCATGGTGCCTGAACCCGGCGGTGCGGTGGCTCCAGCGCAAGCTGCCCCTGAACCGAAAGGCCATCTCCATGGCGCTCATCATCCTGGTGTTCGCCGTCATCGGCGGGGTGCTGTTCGGGGTGGGCTGGGTGGCGGTGTCCCAGATCACCTCCCTGTTCGACAACCGCCAGTCCCTGCTGGAGAGCCTGATGAACGGCCTGGACGCCCTGTGGGCCAACGTCAGCGGCTGGCTGGATGAGATCGGCAAGTTCATTCCCCTGCCGCCGGAACTGGTGTCCTCCGGCGAGGGCTTTCTGGAGCTGCTGACCCGATGGTTCCAGTCCCTGGACATCTCCGGCTGGCTCACCCGGCTGATGAACCACGCCCCCGACCTTGTGTCCAACATCTCCGGCTTTCTGGTGGCCCTCATCGTGTTCGTGATGGCCAGCTACTTCATCACCGGGGAGTACCCCCGCTACCGTTTCCAGGTCACCGACCGGATGCCCGCCGAGGTGCGGGACTTCACCCGCTCCGCCCGGAACATCTGCGTGGCGGCCTTCGGCGGCTACCTCAAAAGCCAGCTCCTCATGTCCCTGGTGGTGTTCCTCATCCTCACCGTGGGCTTCATGATCATGGGCAACAGCTACGGCCTGCTCATCGCTTTCGGCCTGGCCGTGCTGGACTTCATCCCCATCGTGGGATCGGGCACGGTGATGGTCCCCTGGGCGGTCATCGACCTGATCCTGGGCCACTACCTCTCCGCCGTCCAGCTGATGCTCATCTGGGGCGTCATCGCCCTGTTCCGGCAGCTGGCCGGCCCCAAGGTGCTGGGCGACCAGACGGGCCTCTCCCCCATCCTCTCCCTGCTTGGCATCTACGTGGGCATGAAGGCCGGAGGGGTGCTGGGGATGGTCTTCGGCCCCCTCATCCTGCTGGTCATCATCAACCTGGGCAAGCTGGGCATCTTCCGCCCCGCCATGGACGACGTCCGCCTGGCCGCCGCCGACACTATGGCCATCCTGCGGGCGGGCCGGAAACCCCGGCCGGAGGACGACGGCAGGACCGGCCCGCCCGCCGGGACGTGAGCGAACGCCCCGTCCCAAGGCCCCGCCGGGCCGCGGACGATTCACAAATTTTTGGGGAATTGTTCAAAATTGTTTCGGACTTTCGACACACCTAAGTCACATTTCCGCGGTATCTTACACTCAGCAAGACGGACAAAGGGTCCGCTATGGAAGGAGTTTTCCATCATGGACGATCAGTTCAACAACGGTTATTATCCCGATCACGACAGCGGCAGCGGCGACCGCACCCCCGTGGACGGCGGCGGCCAGAGCGGGCAGGGCTATTCCGGCGGCCCCAACTATAACAGCGGCTCGAACTATAACGGCGGCTATCCCTCCGGCGGCTTTGACCGGGACAGCGGCTCCTACCATTACAGCTACGTGCCCCCCTACGGCGGCACCTCTACCCCTCCGCCCGTCTCCACCCCGCCCCAGGCCCCAAAAAAGAAGAAGGGCGGCGCGGGCAGGGTCGTCGCCGCGGTGCTGGTCTGCGCCCTCATCGGGACCGGGGCCGGCTTCGGCGGCGCCGCCCTCTACGGCGCGGTGAGCGGCGGTCACGCCGGCAGCGATGATCCGGTGGCCATCTATCAGAACGACGTCGATCCCCGGCCCGTGGACATCCACAAGGCCGACGGTATCACCCCCATGTCTCTGTCCGAGATCAACGCCGCTTACGCCGACTCCTGCGTGTGCATCACCGTGAAGGGCACGGTCCAGCAGGGGTACTACCAGTACGAGACCGCCGGCGCCGGCTCCGGCTTCATCCTCAGCGAGGACGGCTACATCGTCACCAACAACCACGTGATCTCCGGCGCTCAGGAGATCCAGGTCACCCTGAACAACGGGGAGAGCTACCCCGCCAAGGTCATCGGCGCGGAGGAACTGAACGACGTGGCCGTGCTGAAGATCGACGGCATCTCCGGCCTCAAGCCGGTGGTCATCGGCGACTCCGACGACCTGGTGGTGGGCGAGACGGTGTGCACCATCGGCAACGCCCTGGGCACCCTGTCCTTCTCCATGACCTCCGGCACCGTGTCGGCCACCGGCCGGTCCATCACCATGACCGACGGCACCGTGATGAACTATATCCAGACCGAGTGCACCATCAACGCCGGCAACTCCGGCGGCCCCCTGTTCGACAGCTACGGCCGGGTGTGCGGTATCACCTCCGCCAAGTACTCCAACAACGGCGACACCTCCGAGGCCTCCATCGAGGGCATCGGTTTCGCCATCCCCATCAACGACGTGATCGGCATCATCACCGACTACATCGAACACGGCTATGTCACCGGCCGGCCCTCCATGGGCGTCACCGGCGCCACCGTCACCGACGAGTACTCCCAGCTGTTCGGCTGGCCCTCCGGGGTGATCGTCACCAAGGTGGAGGCGGGCTCCTGCGCCGAAAAGGCCGGCATCCGCCAGAACGACGTTATCACCAAGATCGACGACACCGACATCACCGACATCCAGCAGATGATCTCGGTGAAGAACGGCTACCGGGCGGGCGACACGGTGACGGTTGCCCTCTACCGGGCGGGCGAGACGCTGACCGTCCAGCTCACCTTCGACGAGCAGACCACCCAGCAGGCCGCTCAGCCCCAGCCCCAGGCGCCCTCCGGGAACCAGGGCGGCTACGGCGGGAACGGCTACGGCAGCGGAGACGACTTCTACGGCTTTGACCCCTGGGAGTGGTTCTTCGGGCGCTGAACAGAATACCGGCATGGCGGAGCCGCCGGACAGCTGATTGCTGTCCGGCGGCTCTTTTCCCGCCTGATCGGTTCTTTTCGACGTCCTGCCAAGGCCGCGGGACAGACGACGGGACGGCAGCGTAAAGGGCCCCGGGATATCGGACCATATCCCGGGGCCCTGGAGCTGATGGTGGGAATCGAACCCACAACCTTCTCATTACGAGTGAGATGCTCTGCCATTGAGCCACATCAGCATATTCAATTGCCGGACGGTCACGGAACAGCCGCCCGTCAACGAACGATATTTTAACACAAAGGCTCCCGCGCCGTCAATCCCCAAATTGCCTACGCGATGTGAATATTCCCCATCTTCCCTGTCTGCGGTCCCAGGAAATATGGGAAAATGCGGATTGCTTTTTCTGCTTTGCTGTGTTACACTGATACAATAATCTCGGAAAGGAATTGATCCCATGATCGAGACCTGGAACGTCACCCTCCCGCAGCTCACCGGCGATGAGCCCCGCAGGGCCTACGTCTACGTCCCCGATTACTTCGAGGAGGACGAGAGCCAGCGCTTTCCGGTGCTGTATATGTTCGACGGCCACAACGTCTTTTTCGACGAGGATGCCACCTACGGCAAGAGCTGGGGCATGAAGGAATTTCTGGAGGAGACCGAGATGCCCCTCATCGTGGCGGCGGTGGAGTGCAACCACAGCCCCGACAACGCCCGCCTGTCCGAGTACTCCCCGTACACCTTCCAGCACCGGGGCATGGGCAAATTCGTGGGCCGGGGGAAGCTCACCATGGAGTGGATCGTCCACGAGTTCAAGCCCTACATCGACCACGAGTACCCCACCCTCCCCAAGCGGGCGGACACCTTCATCGCCGGCAGCTCCATGGGCGGGCTCATGAGCCTGTACGCGCTGATGGAATATAACAGGTATTTCTCCCGGGCGGCGGCCCTCTCCCCATCCCTGTGGGTGGCGCCGGGGCGCATCGAGCGGCTCATCAGGACCGCCCGGCTCAACCCGGACACCCACCTCTACATGGACTACGGCTCCCGGGAGATGGGCAATCACACCGGCATGGCCAGCGGCTTCGGCCACTTCGCCCAGCTGCTCATGGAGCGGCGGGTGAACCTGACCTGCCGGATCGTCCCTGGCGGAGACCACAGCGAGGCCAGCTGGGAGCGGCAGATCCCCTTCTTCATGGACGCGCTGTTCTACGGGAAGGATAACTGACCGACGAGTTAGGAGTTGTTTGCAGTGTATACGCAGTATTTCAAGGACTACAGCCCCGCCCTGGGCCGGAAGTAAGCTGCAAACTCATTAGCTGTTTGCCGGGAG
>CANRFU010000050.1 GCA_947629975.1 uncultured Oscillospiraceae bacterium
ATGTTGGGCTGCTCGGTGATGCTGTTCAGGTAGCCGGCCCAGGCAATGGACTGGTTGTTGAACACAGGATAGCTGACATCGTCGTAGTTGGCGGCGGCAGCCATCGCGGTCAGATCGGCGGTATAGGGGGCATAGACCTGGCCGATGCGGGTGTAGTCCTCGTCAAACAGGTCGATGGCCTCTTTGGACTCCAGGGCGGCGGACAGCAGGGTGTTGATGTCGCGGCCCTTCCACTCGATGTTGATCTTGGCGCCGGTCTGCTCCTCGAAGGCGGCCGCGGCCTCGGCGATGACCTTGCCCTGGGCCTCGGCGGCGTTCCACATGGACCAGTAGTTGATGGTCACGCCCTCATAGGGCTTTTCGGCGGGGCCGGGCTCCACGGGGGGCTTGGTCTCCTCGGAACCGGGGGTGGCCTCGGTGCCGGGATTGCTGGCGGGGCCCACGTTGGGATCCTTGGGGCCGCAGGCGCACAGCGCGAACACCATGACCAGCGTCATCAGCAGGGCAATGATCCGTTTTTTCATTTCTTTTCCTCCTAAATCAAGTGTATCATGGCTGTTGTCAGCCATGGCGAGGGGGCGCCCCCTCGCGGTCCGGTGATTTTACGCACGCTTCATCCCAAATCAGGCATTCAGGATACTATCAGTATAACGACGGCAATTTGGAATTTCAATCCAATATATTGCTTGTTATTTTATATATATTGCTATTTTTATCAAATTATCTAACACTTTTCGGGATTACAGCGTCAAATTGTGTGCGATTTGACCGTTTCAGCAAAATCAAATCGCCATTTTCTGGTTGTTGCTTGATAAATAAACTCCTTTTCCGCCAAAGTATCCCTTGACTTTTGGCGGTCCGCTTGGTAACATTGTGCTATCCGATCTGTTATTTCCGCGTTGCGCCGTTTATTCTTTGCGACAATATATATAACACAATTTCTCTAAAATTCAGGCAGCAACCGAGAGGGGGCGCGACATGAGCGAGCAGCGGTACGATCTGGGCCGGCGGAGCTTCTGGGAGGATTGCCAGCTCCTGTATGTGGCCCGCCATCGCTTTGAAAACGACTGGCTCAGCCTGCCCCACACCCACTACTGCGCCGAGGTCTTTGACATCCTGGGCGGCAAGGGCTTTTTCCAGGTAGAGTCCCAGCAGTTCCCCCTCCGCCCCGGCGACCTGGTGGTGGTGAATCCGGATACCTCCCACACCGAGCTGTCCTTTGCCGATAATCCGCTGGAATACATCGTCATGGGGATAGACGGGGTGCGTTTTCAGGGCGCCGGGGACGGAGAAGACCGCTACTTCCATCTGAGCGCCGACCAGCTGGAGGGGGACTACCGGTTCTATCTGGAGTCCATCCTCAGCGAGTGCGACGGCCGGAGGGACGGTTTTCTGGATGTGTGCGCCGGTCTGGCCCAGGCGTTTCTGGTCCTGCTCCGCCGGCAGATCGCCCAGCGGGCCCTGTCCCCCGCCCGCAGCCGCAGCAACTCGGAGTGCGGCCGGATCAAGCGGTATATGGACGAGCACTATTCGGAAAACATCACGCTGGACGCCCTGGCCGCCCAGGCCCACATCAGCAAGCACTACCTGATCCACGCCTTCAACAAGGAGGTCGGTTGCAGCCCCATCAGTTACCTGCTAGCCCGCCGCATCGCCGAGGGAAAGCATCTGCTGGAGAACTCCAGCCTCTCCGTCCGCGAGATCAGCCTGAGCCTGGGCTTCTCCAGCCCCAGCTACTTCACCCAGCGGTTCAAAAAGGCGGTGGGGCTCTCTCCGCTGGAATACCGCCTGTCGATCCGCAGCCAGGCCCGGGGGCCTTGAACCCGGCGGTCCGGCGCGGCCGGCGAAAATCCCGTGCCCTTTTGTCCTTTCCCGCTTGCCATCCGCGCCCGAATCGTATATACTGAGTCCGTATCCATCCCATCATTTTTTGGAAGAGGTGTCTCTTATGTCAGTTCTGGTATGCGGCGGCGCCGGTTACATCGGCAGCCACACCTGTGTAGAACTTCTGAACGCCGGCTACGACATCGTGGTGGCGGACAACCTGTCCAACTCCTGTGAGGAGGCCGTTCGCCGTGTGGAACAGATCACCGGCAAGACCGTCCCCTTCATCCGGGCGGAGCTGTGCGACCCCGCCCAGACCGAGGCCATCTTCGCCGCCCACCCGGACATCGACGCCGTGATCCACTTCGCCGGGCTGAAGGCGGTGGGCGAGAGCGTGGTCAAGCCCCTGGAGTACTACACCAACAACCTGGTGTCCACTCTCGTCCTTCTCAACGTCATGCGGAGGCATGGGGTGAAGAACTTCATCTTCTCCTCCTCCGCCACGGTGTACGGCGACCCCGCCTCCGTCCCCATCAAAGAGGACTTCCCCACCGGCGGGACCACCAACCCCTACGGCACCACCAAGCTTTTCCAGGAGAAGATCCTCATCGACTGCTGTTCCGCCGACCCCACCCTGAACGTGGCGCTGCTGCGGTACTTCAACCCCATCGGCGCCCATGAGAGCGGCCTCATCGGGGAAGACCCCGACGGCATCCCCAACAACCTGGTGCCCTACATCGCCCAGGTGGCCGTGGGCAAGCTGGAGAAGCTCCACGTCTACGGGAACGACTACCCCACCCTCGACGGCACCGGCGTCCGGGACTATATCCATGTGGTGGATCTGGCCGCCGGCCATCTGGCCGCCCTGAAAAAGCTGGAAACCAACTGCGGGCTGTTCATCGTCAACCTCGGTACCGGCAGGGGCTACAGCGTGTTCGACGTGCTCCACGCCTATGAGAAGGCCTGCGGCAAAGAGCTGCCCTATGTGGTAGACCCCCGCCGCCCGGGCGACATCGCGGAATGCTACGCCGATCCCCAAAAGGCGCTGGACGAGATGGGCTGGAGCGCCAGGCTGGGCATCGACGAGATGTGCGCCTCCAGCTGGAAGTGGCAGTCCATGAACCCCAACGGCTATCGCGGCTCAACAGAGAATAAGGAGTGAGACCATGGCGGAGAAGCCCGTTTTAGTAGTGATGGCCGCCGGCATGGGCAGCCGGTACGGCGGCCTGAAGCAGATCGACCCGGTGGGTCCCAACGGCGAACTCATCATCGACTACTCCATTTATGACGCCCGCCGCGCCGGGTTCGAGACGGTGGTGTTCGTCATCAGCCGCCGGATCGAGGAGACCTTCAGGGCCGCCATCGGCGACCGGCTCTCCAGGTTCATCAACGTGCGCTACGCCTTTCAGGACCTGAATGACCTCCCGGAGGGCTGTTCCGTCCCGGAGGGCCGGACGAAGCCCTGGGGCACCGCCCACGCGGTTCTGGCCGCCCGCCATGTGGTGGACGGGCCCTTTGCCGTCATCAACGCCGACGACTACTACGGCCCGGAGGGCTATCAGCTCATCTATGACTACCTCACCGACCACCCCGACGGGGACGTGTATGAATACGTCATGGCGGGCTATCTGCTGAAGAATACCGTCACTGAGCACGGCACCGTGGCCCGGGGGGTATGCCGGGTGGACAGCGGCGGCTATCTGGCCTCTGTCACCGAGCGGACCAAAATCGCCAAGGACGGGGACAACGCCCGATACACCGAGGACGGCGGCGAGACCTGGACCCCTCTGTCCGGGGACACCGTGGTGTCCATGAACCTGTGGGGCCTGGGAAAGAGCTTCCTCGACGAGTCCTGGTCCCGCCTCCCCGGGTTCCTGGAGCGGACTCTGCGGGAAAACCCCGAAAAGGGGGAGTACTATCTCCCCACCGTCATCAGCCAGCTCATCAGTGAGGGCAAGGCCCGCGTGAAGGTGCTGACCAGCGCCGACAAGTGGTACGGCGTAACCTATAAGGAGGACAAGCCCTCTGTGGTGGCCGCCATCGCGGCCCTCACCGCGCGGGGGCTCTACCCCGCCGACCTGTGGGGAGGGCGCTGAGATGGCCGAAGCGGAACAGACGCTGAACGAGGCGTTGGATGCCTTTGAGTTCGGCGCGCCCGTGGTGGGCGCCATGCGGTATGGCCGCGGCCACATCAACGACACCTTCTGCGTCCACACCCAGCCCGAGGACGACGACTGCCGCTGCTTCATCCTCCAGCGGATGAGTTCCGCCGCCTTCAAGCACCCCGACCAGCTGATGGCGAACATCATCAGTGTCACCGAGTATCTGGGGCAAAAGATCCTGGCCGCCGGCGGAGACCGGAGTCGGGAGGCGATGGAGGTCATCCGCCCCCGGGACGGCGGCGCCTATTTCACCGACAGCCAGGGCGGCGCCTGGCGGGCCTATCCCTTCGTGGAGGGCACCTACTGCTACCAGTCCGCCGAGACTCCGGAGCTGTTTTCCGCCTCCGGCCGGGCCTTTGGCCGCTTCCAGCGGATGCTGGACGGCTTTCCCGCAGGCACGCTCTACGAGACGATCCCCCATTTCCACGACACCGAGGACCGGCTGGCCAGACTCAAGGCCGCCGTCGCCGCCGACCGTCTGGGCCGGGTAAAGGACTGCGGGCCGGAGCTGGAGTTCGTAAAGGCCCGGGAGGGGGACTGCTCCGTGGCGCTGAACGCCATGCGGGCCGGGGAACTGCCCGTGCGGGTCACCCACAACGACACCAAGCTGAACAATGTGCTGATCGACAAGAAGAGCGGCGAGGGGCTGTGCGTCATTGACCTGGACACCGTGATGCCCGGCCTGGCCATCTTCGATTTTGGGGACTCCATCCGCTTCGGCGCCAACCACTGCGCGGAGGACGAGCGCGATCTGAGCCGGGTCAGCCTGGATCTGGACCTGTTCTCCAGCTACACCGCCGCCTTCCTGGAGGGGACCGGCGGCAGCCTCACCCCCCGGGAGATCGAATACCTCCCCTGGGGCGCGAAACTGATGACGCTGGAGTGCGGGATCCGCTTCCTCACCGACTATCTGGACGGCGATACCTACTTCCACATCAGCCGCCCGGGCCAGAACCTGGACCGCGCCCGCACCCAGTTTAAGCTGGTGTCGGATATGGAGGCCCATTGGGAGGAGATGAACGCCGCCGTCAGGGCGGCGGCCCGCTGAGCGGGGTCGGACAGCGGATAAAGGTCCCCATACGGAAGAATAGACAGGCCCCCGGACTGCCTTTCGGCAGTCCGGGGGCTTCTGCGTCTGCGGGTCCGCGCCGTCTCACTCAATGGCCCACATAAAGGCGGCGGTGTCGCTCACATCGATGTCGTCCGGCTGGATGCTCATGCTCTTCACCATCCCCGGCACGGCCAGACAGTCCTCCGCCATGGCGTACCGGGTGTTGGAGACGACGTTGAGTTCTTCCCAGTTGTAGTTGATGGCGAGCAGCTCCCCCAGCCTGACGCCCGCCGCCTGGCAGAGGACCTCGGCCTTCTCCCTGGCGTTGGCGGCGGCGGAGCGGAGCATCTCCTTGTTGATGGAGGAGGGGTCCTTCACGGTGAAGGAGACGGACAGGTCCGGGTTGGACAGGCATCCGGTCACGGCGGCCAGCGTCTCCGCCAGCCGCGCCATGTCGAAGTCAAAGGCCAGCCTCAGGTTGTGGCGGACCGCATATCCGTCAAATACGCGCTCAAACTCGCCCGAGGGTTTCCTCACGTTGGTGTAGCTCGTGTCCGCGATGAAATTCGTCGTCTTCAGGTCGTCTTTCCCGAAACCGACGCCAGTCAGCGCCCGGTCCAGGTCCTCCAGATGGAGCGCCGCGCCGCTCATAGCCTTGCCGTAGTCCATGTCTTTGGTCTCAAGGGCCATGGACAGGACCACATAGTCCGGCCTGGCGGTCACCCGCCCGATCCCTTTCACGGTGATGGTCTTTGCCATTGGTATCTCCTCCTGTCTGATTTTTTACGGGCGCGCGAAAAGGGCCGCGTCCCCCGGGACGCCGGGATCGCGTTCCCGTCTGCCGTCGGATGGGAATATTATACCAGATCGGAGCGGATTTGCAACGAAAACCGCAGAGAGGCGGGGCGGAAGGGCTGTCCCTTCGGTCCCGCGTCTCTGTGTGGGGCGGGATCCGGCCCGCCGGATCCCAAAATAAGGCGTTCAGGCCGCGTGGGCCCGTTTCAGCTCCAGGGCCGTCACCTGGCCGGACGGACGGACGCCGGCCCTGGCATAGGCCCGTTTGCGCACCGCCAGGAAGAAGACCAGGTGGGTCAGCGCCGTGACGGCCCAGCTCACCGGGTAGGAGATATACAGCACCGTGAGGGTGTGGAACGTCCGGAACACCGTGGCCACCCACACCAGCCGGAGGCCGCAGGCCCCCGCCATGGACACCGCCATGGGGATCACCGAATAGCCGATGCCCCGCAGCACGCCCACCATGGTGTCCATCATCCCGCAGAGGCAGTACGTCCCGGAGACGATGGCCAGCCGAGCCACCGCCTGGGCGATGACGTCCTCCTCGCCGGGGGCGTAGATGGAGGCCAGCTGCCGGCCGAAGGCCACCGTCAGCCCGCCCAGCGCAAGGCCGGTGATAGTGACATACATCTGGCACAGCAGCAGGGTCCGGTCCACCCGCCTGGTCTCCCCCGCGCCGTAGTTCTGGCTGGAGAAGGTGAGGCAGGTCTGGTAAAAGGCGTTCATGGCCACATAGACGAACCCCTCGATGTTGGCGGAGGCGGCGGCGCCGGCCACGATGGCGGTGTCGTCAAAGGAGTTGATGGAGGACTGGATGACCACGTTGGAGATGGAGAACACCATCCCCTGGAACCCGGCGGGGAGGCCCACCCGGGCGATGCGGCCCACCACCTCCAGATCCAGCCCCAGCTTTTTCAGATCCAGCCGCAGCAGCCCCCTGTCCCGCACCAGGCAGAGGAGTACCAGGGCGGCGGAGAGGTACTGGGAGATGATGGTGGCCAGGGCCACCCCCGCCACGCTCATCTGCCACACGATGACGAAGTACAGGTTCAGCCCCGCGTTGAGCACGCCGGCGGCGAACAGGATGTACAGGGGCCGCCGGGTGTCCCCCTGGGCCCGGAGGACGGCCGCGCCGAAGTTGTAGAGCATATTGGCGGGCATCCCAAAAAAGTAGATGCGCAGATACAGGGCGGCCAGGTCGATGACCTCCGCCGGAGAGGAGGTCCAGACCAGCATCTGCCGGGACAGCAGGGTCCCCAGCACCGTCAGCACCGCGCCGCCGATGAGGGCCAGGGTGACGGAGGTGTGGACGTCCTTTCGGACCTCCTCGTCCCGCCCGGCCCCCAGGTCCCGGGCCACCACCACATTGGCGCCCACGGACAGGCCGATAAAGATGTTCACCATCAGGTTGATGAGGGAGGATGTGGACCCCACCGCCGCCAGGGCGGCGTCGCCGGCGTACCGGCCCACCACCACCACGTCGGCGGCGTTGAACAGCAGCTGCAATAAGCTGGACAGCATCAGCGGGATGGCGAACAGCAGCAGCTTCCCGGCCAGGGGGCCGTGGGTCATATCGATCTCATGGGCAGACCTGCGTCTCTCCATGCGCGTTCAATCTCCTATCTGTGCGACACGAACGGTCGGACTATTTGCCGCTCCCGGCGCGTGCGCCCCCGGAACAGCAAGCAAGTTATAGCACATCACCCGGAGAAGAACAAGCGGAAAAACTACCAAAACACTCGGAAAAGGACGAGGTTTTTCTGGCTGGCGGCAAGGGCCAGATACAGAAAGGCGGGGGCTTTGCGCTCCCGCCTTTGCTTAATCTCCCCTACGAACAAGAGGTTATCATTCCATTACTCTATTCTGTCTCTCCATTCATAAGGCGATTGCATAGGTCTGCCAAAGGCTCACGATCATCTCCAATGGCAAGCAGAAGATACTTGCCTTGGCGCTCAATGATGGGGTTATCAAATCGCGCCGCCTGCTCTGGAAAATATGACTCGAAACCTAACTTCTGATCCTCAACATAGGTATTTAACGCTTTTTCCAACCGGTCCGCTGCTTCTGCATCAGTTCCTTCAAGCAATATAAACTGATTGGCTGTAACGCCGGCAGTCACACCGTAATACCTCGAATCGACCAAGTCCTCTGGCGAAGCCTCGACTCTATCCTCGCTCAAAAGCAACAGGTCAGACACAGAGATAGAATCTACTCTTTCCATAACGTCAGAAAAATACCCACTGGCACACAGGGTTTCTGCAATCGTATCCAAATCTAATTCCATTTCTTTTTTCGAAGCGCCCTCTCCACAGGCAGAGATTGAAAAAAGGAGAAGCAATACCACAACAACAGACAAAAGACGTTTTTTCATCATTTGATACCTCCATTCAAGATGCCATTTGTCGCATTCGCCACAAATCAAACGCCGATTTGTCGAATTGCTAGTTTATAGTTATAGCACACTGATTGGGAATAAGCAAGGGCAGGAATATGTCCCGCCCCTGCCGGTCAAAAAATATTCTCGATCAAAATGATAAATCCGAACACATTACCCACCTGGATAATATAGTTCGGATCATCATTATTTGGTCCGAGTGACAGGGTTCGAACCTGCGGCCTGGTGGTCCCAAACCACCCGCGCTACCAACTGCGCTACACCCGGATATTCTGTTTTCCCGGAGGCGGGGCGGAGGCCGTCCCTCCGCGCCCGCGCTCACAGGGTCATGGTCATCCCGTCGTCAGACAGGCCGTCCTTTTTCAGCATGTTCTCCAGCACCTCCACGTCGGAGGTGATGTCCATGGCGTCGTCCCGGAACAGCTTGTCGAGCTGCTTTTCGAACCCGGCCACCACCTGGTCCATCATCCCCTCGATGCGGGCCTTGGCGGCGGAGATGTTCTCCCCCTCGATGCCCTGGGCGTCCAGCTGGGCGTAGGCCCGGAGGATCTTCAGGGTGGTGGGCAGATAGTAATTCAAAAAGGAGCGCAGCTGGGCCTCCCGGTCAGGGTGGGCCTTCTGGTAGGTCAGGATCTTCCGGGTGATCTCCTCGATGCGGTCGATCTTGGCGGACATGACCTCGTCGGGGATGTCGTCGTTCACCTGCCGGATCTGGCGGAGGATGTCGTCCTCCCGGGCCTCGGCCTGCTTCGCGGTCTCCTGGGGAGGGGCCTCCTCCCGCCGGGCCTCGTGGTAGCCCATCTCGGTGAGGAACAGCTTGCCCTCGGCCAGGTCGATATAGCCGGTGGGCAGGTAGCCCTTGGCCAGCATCCGCCGGAGGTCCTTGCACAGCTTCTCCACCGGCACCCCGAAATTGGCCGCCATATTTGCCAGGGAGACCTCCCGGTTGGCGCCGATATAGCCCAGATAGCTGGCGTACCGCTCCGCCCTCCGGCGCTTGCCGATGCCGCCCAGCAGCATCCCCACGCCGCCGGCCAGGAAGATGGCCGTCATCAGGAAGGCGGACAGGTCACTCCCGAACAGATAGCCGTTGAACAGATCGCTCGCCAGCTCTCCCAGCATAGCCACCGTGCCCAGCCCGAAGATGCCGGACAGGATCCCGCCGCCGATCATCAGCCCCGTGCTGCCCCTGGCCTCCGCCTGGACCCGGCCCAGCATGGCGTTCCACTTGGAGCGGACGTTCCAATCGTCCTGCTTCCGCCGGTCCTGCCGGGCGGACGTCTGCGCGTTCTTCGTCTGGCCCGCCGCCTTCTCCCGGGTGGTCCTGACCTCCCGGGCCACGTCCCTTCCCATGCCCGCGAAGTCCTTCCCCATGTTCACAAAGGCGTCCTTCACCTGGCCGGCGGCCCGGCGGACGTCGTCCCGATAGGTGTTCTTCTGGTCCTGGCTCATGGCGTTCATCTTGCGCACGAACCAGACCACCGAGACGATCTTCGTGATCAGGGAGGGCACCAGGAACAGGATCGCCATGGCGATCCAATCCCCCCAGCCGCCGTTGTCCTTCCGGGGAGCAGGGGGATGGGGCGGCTGGGACTGAGACGCGCCGTAGCCGTAGTCATAGCGGAAACCGGAGCCGCCCCGGCTGCGGCTGCTGTCTCCCTGCGGGCCGGCGCCTCCCGCGCCGTACCGGCGATCTTCCGCCATGGCTGTCCCCCCTTTCCGTTCAAACGCGGCGATATCATCCTTATTATATACTTTTGAGGGGTAGCTGTAAATAACCAACTTTTTAATTTTTCATAAATCCCGGGTCCCGCCGCCGTCTCATAATCCCCCGCCGCGGCGCATATAAATCACCAGACCACAGCGGGGAGTGTTTCTGTGAAAGGGAATATGGAAGAACGCGCCCGGGATCTGGCGCTGTACATCATCGAGAACCGGGCCACAGTCCGGAGCACAGCCCGGAGATTCGGCATCAGCAAATCCACGGTACATAAGGATCTGAGCGAGCGTCTGCCCGCCTTCAATCACTCCCTTTACGACCAGGTGAAGGAGATCCTGGAGGAAAACAAGGCCGAGCGCCACATCCGCGGCGGCATCGCCACGCGAAAAAAATACAAAGGGGTCTGAGGGACGGGACCGCGGCAAAAGTCCGCGGTCCCGCACTTTTTCCCACAAAAAAATTTACTTTTTTGACACCAAATTGTAACCATTTTTTCTCGGAATTACCTTGCTCATTTTCAGGACAGGTGGTAAAATATCATTCGGTTTATTCTATCCGTTTCCGTCTTTCCCAATGACTTTTCCCGGGGATGCCCCGTTCAGGAGGTAGATGCGCGCTATGAATGAATCCAACGTGGTCACAAACGAATCCACCGAGGCCAAAAAGAAGGTCCCGGTCCCGCTGATCGTAACCATCGTCATCCTGGCTCTGCTGGCCGCCGTCATTGGGGGATACTTCGGCTTCTGCCGGTGGGTGCAGACCAACGGCAAGCTCCTCCCCGGCGTGACGGCGGTGGACGACAAGGGCGGCCTGGTGGCCGACCTGAGCGGCATGGATCAGGCGGACGCCGCCGCCCAGATGGCCCAGACCATGGCGCAGCGGCTCCAGGCCCAGTCCCTCACCGTCAGCTACGGGGACGGCAAATCCGCCACCCTCAGCGGCGAGCTGCTGGCCTGCTCCCCCGAGTCGGTGGCGGCCGGCGCCATGGCCGCCAAGGAGGCCCAGCCCTTCTGGAAGCTGGGCGCGCTGTGGCTGGGCATCATCAAGGAACCCACCGCCCTGCCCCTGTCCGCCTCCGACTACTCCGAGGAGGGCGCGGCAGAGGCCAAGGAACTGGCTGACAAGATCAGCAAAGAGGTCTATGTGGCCCCGGTGGAGTTCAGCTATCAGCTGGATGAGGAAAACGTCACCGTGGTCAAAGGGACCGACGGCCAGGAGGCCGTCACCGACGGTCTGGTGGGCGACGTGCTGGACGCCCTCACCGGCGGGAAGACCCAGCTGTCCGTGGAGACCCGCCCCGTCCCCTGTCAGGAGATCACCGCCGAGGCCCTCAACGATCTGATCTATGTGGAACCCCAGGCCCCCGCCAAGGACGAGGACGGGAAGCTGGTGCCCGCCGTCATCGGCATCTCCATCGACACCGAGGCCGCCCAGGAGGCGCTGGACGCCATCGGCCCCGGCGAGAGCTGCACCATTCCCCTGGTGCACACCTCCCCCGAGATCCAGAACGGAGGCCCCGGCTCCGATGAAAACCCCTATGCCGAGGGCATCTATTACAATGACCTGCTGGCCACCGTCACCACCAACCTGGACGGCGTGGCCACCCGCTCCCACAACGTGGGCGTGGCCGCCAAATCCTGCAACGGCAAGGTCATCGCCCCCGGCGCCACGTTCTCCTACCTGAAGACCATCGGCTCCCCCTCCGTGGCCAACGGCTATCAGCAGTCCACCGGCTATCAGGGCGGCCTGACCGTGGAAATGGTGGGCGGCGGCATCTGCCAGGTGTCCTCCTCCCTCTACTACTGCGCGGTGTACTCCAATCTGGAGATCGTCCGGCGGTCGGCCCACGCCTTTGCCACCGGCTATATTCCCAACGGGCTGGACGCCACCGTCTACTATCCCTCTCTGGACTTCCAGTTCCGCAACAACACCGGCTACCCCATCAAGATCGTGTCCTATACCTCCGGCGGCGCCCGCGGCACTCTCACCGTCCGGCTGTACGGCACCAACCCCGACGGCCACTATGTGAAGACCGAGCGCTACACCACCTCCACCACCAAGTGGACCACGGTCTATAAGCCCGACCCCTCCATCCCCCGGGGCACCACCAAGGTGGATGTGACTCCATACACCGGCTACGAGGTGGACGTGTACCGGGTGCTGTACTCCAAGAGCGGCGCCGTCATCTCCCGCACCTATGAGAACCACAGCAAATACAACAAGCGGGACAAGGTCATCCTCTACAACCCCGCCGACTCCGGCCCCTGGGGCTCCGGCACTACCGAGCCGCCCGCTACCGAGCCGCCCGTCACCGATCCCCCCATGACGGAACCCCCTGTCACCGCGCCGCCTGTGACCGAGCCGCCCGTCACTGATCCCCCTGTCACCGAGCCGCCCGTCACCGATCCCCCCGCGACGGAACCCCCCGTCACCCAGGAGCCTGTCCCCACGCCCGAGCAGACGCCGGAACCCGCTCCCGACCCCGCTTCCGGGCAGGCGGACGGCGCCGAGGGCGTCAACTGGGAGTGAGCCATGTTTCAAGGTTTTACCCAGGAGACGGTGGACTTTATGTGGGGCATCCGCTTCAACAACGAGCGGAGCTGGTTCGAGGCCCACAAAGCGGACTATCAGACGTACTTTCTGCAGCCCATGAGGGAACTGGCCGCCCAATGCCAGGAGGCGCTGGCCGGGCGGTTCCCCAGGGTCCCCCTCAACCTGAAGGTCTCCCGCATCTACCGGGACGCCCGGCGGCTGTTCGGCCGGGGGCCCTATAAGGATCACCTGTGGTTCTCCCTGTTCCGCTGGGAGAACGAGAGCAACCCCGCCCACCCGGTGTTCTGGTTCGAGCTGGCCCCGGAGCAGTGGAGTTACGGCATGGGCTTCTGGGCGGCGGAAGCCGTGGTCATGGAGAAATTCCGGGCCAGGCTGGACCGGGACTGCAAACCCATGCTGCGCCTTGCCAACAAGCTGGACAGGCAGGATGAATTTGTTCTGGGCGGCCCCGAGTACGCCCGGAAGAAGACCCCGCCCCACCCCAAACTGCTGAGCTGGTACAACAAGAAGTCCCTGGACGTGGGCCACAGCGAGGAGCTGACCGAGGTCATCTATCAGCCGGAGCTGGCGGACAGGCTCATCGAGGGCTTCTCCTTCCTGATTCCCTACTACGAGTATTTTTCCACCCTCTGGGCCGATCCCGACCCCAGAGGACCCACATGACGCAAAGAGAGGCCGCCCTGCCCGGGCGGCCTCTCTTGATGTTTCACGTGAAACATCCGTTCTATTCAGTTCTTCAGGCTGTGCATGGGCGCGGGGATTCGGCCCCCCCGGGCGATGAACGCCTCGGCGCTCTGGGGGTGGACGGGCATCACGGGGGCGGAGCCCAGCAGGCCGCCGAACTCCACCGTGTCCCCCACCTGCTTGCCGGGGGCGGGGATGAGGCGCACGGCGGTGGTCTTCTGGTTGATCATGCCGATGGCGGCCTCGTCGGCGATGATGGCGGCGATGGTGGAGGCGGGGGTGTCGCCGGGGACGGCGATCATGTCCAGCCCCACGGAGCACACGCAGGTCATGGCCTCCAGCTTGTCCAAGGTGAGCACCCCGGACCGGGCGGCGGCGATCATGCCCTCGTCCTCGCTCACCGGGATAAAGGCCCCAGACAGGCCGCCCACGCTGGAGGAGGCCATGACGCCGCCCTTTTTCACCGCGTCGTTGAGCAGGGCCAGGGCCGCCGTGGTGCCGTGGGTGCCGCAGGTCTCCAGGCCCATCTCCTCCAGGATGCGGGCCACGCTGTCCCCGATGGCCGGGGTGGGGGCCAGGGACAGGTCCACGATGCCGAAGGGCACCCCCAGCCGGGCGCTGGCCTCCCGGGCCACCAGCTGGCCCATTCGAGTCACCTGAAAGGCGGTCTTTTTCACCGTCTCGGCCACCACGTCGAAGGGCTGGCCCCGCACCTTTTTCAGGGCGTGGTGGACCACGCCGGGGCCGGAGACCCCCACGTTGATGACCCGCTCGGCCTCGCCCACGCCGTGGAAGGCCCCGGCCATGAACGGGTTGTCCTCCACCGCGTTGCAGAACACCACCAGCTTGGCGCAGCCGAAGCCGCCCCGGTCCGCCGTGCGCTCCGCCGCGGCCTTGACGGTCTCCCCCATGAGGCCCACCGCGTCCATGTTGATGCCCGCCCTGGTGGAGCCCACGTTGACGCTGGAACACACCACGTCGGTGACGGCCAGGGCCTCGGGGATGGAGGCGATGAGCTTTCTGTCCGCCGCCGTCATCCCCTTCTGGACCAGGGCGGAGAATCCGCCGATGAAGTTGACCCCCACCGCCTTGGCGGCCTCGTCCATGGCCCTGGCGAAGGGGACGTAGTCCGGGCAGTTTGACGCCCCGGCCACCAGGGCCATAGGGGTCACCGAGATGCGCTTGTTCACGATGGGGATGCCGAACTCCGCCTCGATGTCCTCCCCCACCCTCACCAGGTTCCGGGCAGAGGTGGTAATTTTATCGTAGATCTTGCGGCAGGCGGCTTTGGGGTCGGGGTCGCAGCAGTCCAGCAGGGATACCCCCATGGTGATGGTGCGCACGTCCAGGTGCTCCTGGTCGATCATGTGGATGGTGCTGAGAATATCTTTGTTGTTCAGCATAGCTCGGCCCTCAGATGCGATGCATGGCGTCGAAGATGTCCTCCCGCTGGATGCGGATGTCCAGCCCCCGTTCCTGTCCGGCGGCGGCCAGCTCCTCCCGGAGCCGGGCGAAGGGCACGGTGGCGGCGGAGACGTCCACCAGCATGATCATGGTGAAGTACTCCTGGAGCACGGTCTGGCTGATGTCCAGCACATTGACGTTTTTCTCGCTGAGCAGGGCGCACACGGCGGCGATGATGCCCACCTGGTCCTTGCCGATGACGGTGACAATGGCTCTCATAGGGTCGTCCTCCTTATGTTATCCCAAATCGTCCAGGGTGAGCTGGAAAGCCCCCGCCAGGTTGTCCAGGAACCAATCCGCCTCCTCCATGCCCATGGCCCGCAGGGCGGCCATGGTCTCGTCGGCGGCCCGGTTGAACTCGGTGTTGCCCGCCTTCTGCTCCTCCAGGCACTTGAGGTAGGCGGCCAGCTTGTCCGCCGCCTTCACATAGGGGCGGACGGTCTCGTCGCTCTCCCGGAGCAGGGGCTCGTAGACGGCGGCCAGCTCTGGGGGCACCATGGACAGCAGCTTGTCCTGGGCCACCGCCTCCACCGCCTTGTAGGCATTTTTGAGTTCCGGATTGTAGTATTTGATGGGAGTGGGCATATCCCCGGTGATGATCTCGGGCGCGTCGTGGAACAGGGCGGCGGAGGCGGCCCGGTCCGGGTCCACGTCCTTGTGACAGACCTCTCTCCCGATGGCGGCCAGGGCGTGGGCCAGCACCGCCACCTCGTAGGAGTGCTCCTCCACGTTCTCGCTGCGGGTGTTGCGCATCAGCGCCCACCGGGCGATGTACCGCATACGGAAGACGTAGGCGAAAAAGTTATAGGGCATGGCCGCTCCCCCTCTCTCTTTGCGCATCAGTATATCAGCTTTTTTGCCGGTTGTAAATCGTCCAAGCTGTACAAATCCGCCGGGAACTGCTATAATGGCCCCAAACAGACCCACGGAGGTTACTGTGAAAACAACGACCAGCGGAAAACCATAGAGGTAAACAGAAAAAAGGCGCAACAAAACAAGCCCCCCAGCG
>CANRFU010000051.1 GCA_947629975.1 uncultured Oscillospiraceae bacterium
AGGAGTTTTTTCACCTTTATCGGTATAACCTCTTTTCAACCCCGCCACTATGGCGGGGTTTTCTTTTGACAAAAAGCGCGGGAGGCTAAACAGCCTCCCGCGTTTTCTATGTCCCGCTGATGGTATACAGCGAATAGAAGTACCCTTTTTCGTCCATGAGGGCGTCGAACCCGCCCCGTTCGATGAGCCGCCCGTCCCGGAGGACGAAGATCTCGTCGTACTGCGCCAGCAGCGCCCGGTCCAGCCGGTGGGTGACGATGAGCCGGGTGAGGCCCCGCAAGTCCAGGATGGCCTGGGTGACGGCGAAGGCGGTCTCGTTGTCCAGGGAGGCGGTGGCCTCGTCCAGCAGCAGCACCGAGGTGCCCCGGAGCAGGGCCCGGGCGATGGACACCCGCTGCCGCTCCCCGCCGGACAGCCCCGCGCCGTTCTCCCCGCAGCGGTAGTCCGGCCCCCGCTCCGCCAGGAGAGGGGAGAGCCCCGCCCGGTCCGCGGCGCTGTCCACCGCCTCCGCCGGGAAGTCCCGGAACATGGTGATGTTCCGGCGGATGGTGTCGTCAAAGACGAACACGTTCTGTCCGATGAGGCTCTCCAGGTCGTAGAGGCTGTCGGGGTCGATGGAGCGCAGCTCCTTCCCGTCCACGGTGAGGCTGCCCGTGTACCCGTCGCACCCGCCCATGAGCAGGTTCAGCAGGGTGGACTTTCCCGAGCCGGAGGCCCCCACCAGCGCGTACTTCCTGCCCGCCTCCAGCCGGAGGGACACGTCCCGCAGCACTGGCTTGTCCGGCTCGTAGCCGAAGGAAACCCGGTCCAGGGCGATGGCGTCCGTCAGCACCGGCTCCACGGCCTCCCCCGAGCGGGCGGCGTTCTCCTCCACGATGTTCGCCAGCTTTTCGATGAGGCCCCGGGCGGCTTTCCGCTGGGCCAGCAGTTGGGGGATCTGCTGGACCGGCTGGAGGAGGGAGTGGGAGAGGTTGGTGAAGATCAGCACCGTCCCCGCCGTGATGCCGCCCCGCAGCGCCAGATAGGCGCCGATAAAAAATATGCCGAACTGCATGACGACGGAGAGGCTGCTGCCGATCCCCTGCATCGTGCCCCGCCAGAGCAGCCGGCGGCTTCGGGCCAGTTCCAGCGCGCGATTCTCCTCGTCGAAGATGTGTTCCGCCTCCGGCTCTGCCTTGAAGCTCTTGATGACGGCAAAACCGGAGAGCAGATCCTTGACCCTGCCCACGAAACCCTCGCTGGCGTCGCTGAGGGCCTTTTCCCGCTGGGCCAGCTCCGGGCCGAAGACGGCCACCCCCAGGAAGGGCAGTACGCAGAGCACCACGGCGGCTCCCGTCATCGCCGGGCTGTAGGTGAGCAGGAACACCAGGGTGGCCAAAAAATTCAGGGGCAGCACGATCAGCTCAAGCAGGTTTTGCAGATAGTCGGAGCTGATCACCGTCACATCGCTGGTGAGGACGGACAGATACCGTCCGGTGTTCTCCCTGGTAAAGGCGGTGATGCCCTTTTCGGAGAGCCGCCGGAAGGCGTAGGACTTATACTGGCGCAGCGCCCTGCCCAGCCAGCCGCTGAGGGCCCGGTAGTACAGCGCCTCCGCGGCGCCCAGGAACACCGCAATCCCCACCGCCGCCCACAGAAGCCGCACGAGCCGGCCGGTATCCAGCGCCGCGATGGCGTCCATCACCTCCCCCAGCACCCACGACACGACGAGCATGGACGGGATCTCCAGGATGTACAGCGCCGCCGTTCCCAGAAAGCGGAGGCGGTTGCGCTCGTAAAACGCCCGGATGTAGGGCCGGGCGGGGTCAGGCTTTTTCATCTCCCGCCGCCCCCTTTTCAAAGCACTTCTCCCGGATCAGGTTGCCAACCAGATTCATCCCGTGGCCCTGCCACGCCCAGCGGGCAAAGGTCAGAAGGGGCACGATGCCGCTGAAGTCGCGGAGGGCGTATACGCTCACCGTTCCCTCCGGCATGGTGATCTGCTCCTTCACCAGCAGGTGGGCCTGGGTCAGCGCCTCCAGAGCCTGTTCCGCCTCCGGCAGCGGGATGCCCGCGCCCTGGGCCGCCACCGCCGGGGCGTAAAGGCCCTCCCGGCTCCGGCAGAGGTACCGCAGCGCCTCCATGGCCCCCGGCAGCGCCAGGGCGGCGAACAGCGCCCGGTATTCGTCGTCGGTCAGGAAATACTTTTCATAGCCCTCCTCCGGCTCCGGGAACACCCCAAAGTAGGAGTAGTCCTCCGCTCCTACGCCCAAAAGGTAGCCGCTGTCCGTCCCCGCCATCGTGCGCAGCAGCGCCCTGCCATGGCCGAACAGGTTCGGTATCTCCATCTCCCCCTTCTCGGGGTAGGCGATCCACGGCGCGTCAAACAGGGGATCGCTGACGCCGTAGATGGCCGCCTCCCACAGCAGCCGGGTGATCCGGCTCAGCCGGTCCTTTTCCGGCAGGGACCGCAGCCACTGGATGAAGGTGTCGGACATATCCTGGACCTGTCCGCCCTCCCGGCCAAAGAGGGCGTCCACCGTTACCCCCAGCCGGTCCGCGATGGCGGGCAGCAGGGCCACGTCGGGCGCGCCGCCGTTCTCCCACTGGGACACCGCCTGGGTGCTGACTCCCACGGCCTCCCCCAGCTCCTTCTGGGTCAGGCCCCGCTGCTTTCGGAATTTCTGTATCTGACTGCCGATCAAACTGATCTCCATATTCGTGACCTCCCGTGTGATGTGCGCCTGTACAAGCTATGCTTTCATTATAGGTCGTCCGCCGCTTGATTTCAATGGAGGGGGATTGGAGAAAAATCAAGTTTGGCTTGAATCATCAATCGCAAAAAGACGGCGGGTGGCCCCGCCGTCTATTCTGCGCCAGTTATTCCTTTTTTCCCTTCCTTTTCCGCACCGCCTCGGTGAGGATGAACTCGATCTGGCCGTTGATGGAGCGGAAGTCCTCCTCCGCCCAGGCGGCGATCTCGCTCCAGAGGGTGGCGGACAGCCGCAGGGGCACCTGCTTTTTGGCGGACTCCTTGGCCTTCAGCTCCCGCTCCAGCGCCTCGATGCGCTCAAGCCGCGCCCGGAGGGCCTGCTCCCGTTCATCAGGCCCCATCAGTAGATGCTCCCGGAGTTGACGATGGGCTGGGCGTCCTTATTGCCGCACAGCACCACCAGCAGGTTGGAGACCATGGCGGCCTTGCGTTCCTCGTCCAGGACCACCACCTCGTCCTCGCCCAGCCGGTCGATGGCCATTTTCACCATGCCCACGGCCCCGTCCACGATCTTCTGCCGGGCGGCGATGATGGCCACCGCCTGCTGGCGTTGGAGCATGGCGGCGGCGATCTCCTCGGCGTAGGCTAGGTGGGTGATGCGCACCTCCTCGATGGCGAGGCCGGCGCCGATGACCCGCTTTTGCAGCTCCTCCCGCATGGAGTCGGCGATCTCGATGGCGGAGCTGCGGAGGGTCTTCTCCTTCACGCCGTCGTCGTCATCGTCGTCGTCGAACACGTCATAGGGGTACAGCCGGGCGATGTTGCGGATGGTGGAGTCGGTCTGGATGTTCAAAAACTCCACGTAGTTCTCCACCGCGAAGGCGGCCAGGGTGGGGTTCTCCACGTGCCAGATGACCACCGCGCCGATGATGATGGGGTTGCCCAGCACGTCGTTGACCTTCTGCTTCTGGTTGTTCAGGGTCTGGGTCTTGAGGCTGATGCCCTTGCCCACGCCCACGGAGACCGTGGCCGTCTTGCCCTCCGCCTGCATCTCCTTGGTTTTGGCCTGAGCGGCGCTGAGGGCCGCGTTGTAGGTGGGACTGAAGGAGGAGACGAAGGGGTTTACATAATAGAAACCGCTCTCCTTTACGGTGCCGTAGTACTTGCCGAACAGGGTGAACACCCGGGCCTCGTTTGGCTTGACGATCTTCAGCCCCGCCATCAGGATGGGGCAGACGATCCAGCCGCCGATGCCGCCGACCAGCATGAGGAGCACGCCCAGGATATGGACGCCGTTGGTGCTGACCGTGAGTCCGTCGCCCGCCCCCGGGTAATCGGGGGCCGGGACGCTGCCCTGGGCCGTTATCGCGATGCCCGCCGCGAAAAGCGCCGTGCCGCATAGGATGCCCAGGATCAGCAGCAGCAGGACCAGCCCGCCGGATTTGGGATGGAGCTCTTTTTCCGCGATGTTGGTTTTCATAGGGAGGACCTCCTTGAAATGGTTTGTTCTGGTGATATCGAAATGATATCATATCAATATTGAACTGTCAAGCATTATTTTGAACAGAGGCTTGTGCGGCGTAAATGTGCCGATTGACAAGTTCCCGCCTCAAAGCTATAATTTAAACAAAAAACAGCGGCGAAGAAGGCCGCTGTGAACGCTCTGAACGGAAAGAGGGGCTTATCATGCTGGATAAAGGGGATCTGGAGGCCATTGCCCGGTTGATCAAGGAGTCGGAGGACCGAATGGATGTCAAGCTGACCGAGAATAAGCGTGACATCATGCAGGGCGTTGCCGTCCTGATGGACGAGCGGTTCGATAAGAAGTTCGACCTGCTGGCGGAGGGACACGAGATGCTCCGGGAGAGGCTGGAGCCGCTGGAGGACCTGCCCCTGCTGGATACCCGCGTCTCCGCCCTGGAAGCGGCGGTAAAGAAGCTCAACCGGGACGTGATCCAGCTGAAAAAGGCGCAGTGAACGGCTTCGCGGCATAGAGAAGGAGCGATCATCATGGCAAAAAAGATCACCGCCGCCATCTGCGGCATGGGGAACCGGGGCGCCGAGGCCTACGGCAATTACCACCGGCTGTTCCCGGAGGAGCTGGAGATCACCGCCGTGGCCGATCCAAGGCCCGACCGAAGGGCCCTGGGCTGGCAGCGGCTGGACGTGCCCCGTGAGCGCTGCTACGAGACGGCGGAGGAGCTGCTGGCCCAGCCACGCCTGGCCGACGTGCTCATCATCACCACCCAGGACCGGGACCACGTGCGCCTGGCCCTGCCCGCCCTGGAGAAGGGGTATCATCTGCTGGTGGAGAAGCCCATCTCCCCCAGTCTGGAGGAGTGCGTCGCCCTGCGGGAGAAGGCCCATGAGTGTAACCGCACGGTGGTGGTGTGCCATGTGCTCCGCTACACCCAGTTCTACAGCAAGCTGAAGGAGCTGCTGGACAGCGGCGTCATCGGGAAGCTGGAGTCCATCGCCGCCACCGAGAACGTGGGGTACTACCACTTCGCCCACAGCTTTGTCCGGGGCAACTGGCGGCGGTCCGACGAGACCAGCCCCCTGATCCTGGCCAAGACCTGCCACGACATGGATCTGCTCCGCTGGCTGGCGGACAAGCCCTGCCTGCGGGTGTCCAGCTTCGGCTCCCTGGACTGGTTCAGGGAGGAGAACGCCCCGGAGGGCAGCGCGGAGCGGTGCCTGGACTGCCCCGTGAAGGCGGACTGCCCCTACGACGCGGAGAAGATCTACATCACCCACAAGCCAGCCGGATACCGGCAGGGGGTCCGGGGCTGGCCGCTGACGGTGCTGTGCGTGGACCCCACCGAGGAGAAGCTGTACGAGGCCATGCGCACCGGTCCCTACGGGCGCTGCGTCTACCGTTGCGACAACGACGTGGCCGACCATCAGGTGGTCAGCCTGGAGTTCGGGGACGGTGTCACCGCCTCCTTCTCCGTGTCCGCCTTCACCGAGCGGTGCTACCGCACCATCCGGCTCATGGGGACCATGGGGGAGATCGAGGGCAGCATGGAGGACCATAAGATCGTGGTGCGCCGGTTCGGACAGCCGGAGGAGGTCATCACCATCGACCCGAAGAAGGACAAGTTCGCGGGCCACGGCGGCGGCGACTCCCGGATGATGGAGCAGCTGTGCCGCATCGTGGCGGAGGGGGGCGGCGACGCCCTCACCTCCATCGACGCCTCGGTGGAGAGCCACATCATGGCGCTGGCGGCGGAGGAGAGCCGCCTCCACGGCGGAAAGGCCGTGGAGCTGGCGGAGTTCGCCGGGACCGCGAAGTGACGCCGGACAGAGAGAAAGGGCCGGGGAGCGCACGCGCTCCCCGGCCCTTTGACGTATCAGCGGCGGGAACGTCCGCCGCTTTTTCCTGACGCGCTCAGCACAGAAGCTCCCGCACCCGGGCCAGATCCATCTTCTCCAGCACATGATCCGCCTCCGGCAGGGGCTCGTCGGGGGAGATGTTGGAGCGGAGATATACCGTGGCGAGGCCCACGGCCCTCGCCCCAAGGATATCGCACGCCCCGTCGTTGCCGATCATTACCGCCCCCGCCGGGTCGATGCGCTCCCCCTTCAGAAGGGCCTCGAAGAACCGGCGGTCCGGTTTTTTGACCCCGTAGTCGGAGGACAGATAGACGCCGTTGAAGAGCCGGGCGATGTCCAGCCGGTCCAGCTCGTCCCTGGTGAAGATGGCCTGGGCGTTGGACAGCAGCCAGACCCGCCGGCCGCCGGCCCGGAGGGCCTCCAGCAGTTCCCGCGCCCCGTCGTACAGCCGGATGTACTCCGTGGAGAGCCGCCGGAACACCCGCCCGGCCTCCACGGCCGGCTCCGGACCGGCGTCCACCCCCTTTTGCCGGAACAGGTCCCCAAAGACCTCCTCCAGCCTGATCTCGGGATGGGCCTCATGGCCGTCCCTCCGAAGGGCAGTAAAGCCTTTTTCCCTGTCAGAGATGGCGGCAAAATAGGCCCTCGCCAGCTCCTCCGGCCGGTAGGGGGCGCCCCGCTCCCCGTACCAGGCGGCCAGCCCCCGCCACAGGGCGGGGCTGCGCTCGTCGGTGCGGATGTCCACCAGGGTGCCGTACAGGTCGAAAATGCAGTCGGCGTATCTCATCTCATCTGCGCCCTCCCCGGCGGAGCATGAAGCACTCATAGGGGCGGAGGGTCCCCTTTGCCTGGGCGGGGTAGTTGGCGATCAGCGGCTGGCCGCCCTCAAAGTCCGGGGGGATCCGCCAGGACACGGTCTCCCCGGTGAAATTGCAGACCACCAGCAGCCGCTCGTCCCCCGTCTCCCGGGTGTAGGCAAAGACCTGTTCGTTTTCGGGATCCAGCAGGGTGAAGTCCCCGTCCCGGAACACAGGGTGGGTCTTCCGCAGGGCGATGAGCCTCTGATAGAAGTAGAAGATCGACTCCGGGTCGTCCAGGGCGGCCTCCGCGTTGATATCGGTGTAGTTGGGGTTGACGGCGAACCAGGGGGTCCCGGCGGTGAAGCCGGCGTTGGGGCCGCCGTCCCACTGCATGGGGGTCCGGGCGTTGTCCCGGCTGCGGGCGTAGATGGAGGCCATTACGTCCGCCTCGGCGCGGCCCTGCGCCATCCGCTCCCGGTACAGGTTCCGGGTCTCGATGTCCTCGTATTCCCCGATGGGCAGGCGGATGTTGGTCATGCCGATCTCCTCCCCCTGGTAGATGTAGGGGGTGCCCTGCAGACCGTGCAGGGCGGCGGCCAGCATTTTGGCGGACTCCACCCGGTATCTGCTGTCGTCCCCCCAGCGGGAGACGATCCGGGGCAGGTCGTGGTTGTCCCAGAACAGGCTGTTCCAGCCCCGGCCGTACAGGCCCTTCTGCCAGCGCTCCACGCACCGCTTCAGCTTCGGCAGGTCCAGAGGGGCCAGGTCCCACTTGTCCCCGCCGGGCGCACAGTCCACAAAGTTGTGCTCGAACTGGAACACCATGCTCAGTTCACGGCCATCGGGGTCGCTGTATGATCCGGCCTCCTCCACATCGGCGCTCCACGCCTCGCCCACGGTGACGAGGCCCTCCTCCCGGAAGGCCTCCCGGCTCAGCTCCCGGATGTATTCATGGAGCTTGGGCCCCCGGGCGGTGATCCTGTTGTCCGGCTCCTTGCCGATGTTGTCGATCACGTCCAGCCGGAAGCCCTCCACCCCCTTGTCCACCCAGAAGCGGATCATGTGGTACAGCGCCCGGCGGAGTTCGGGGTTGGCCCAGTTCAGATCGGGCTGCTTGACGGCGAACTGGTGGAAATACCACTGGCCCAGCGCCGGGACGTACTCCCACGCCGGACCGCCGAAGGTGGCCCGCAGGTCGTTGGGGGGCGTGTCCGGCCCGCCGTCCCGCCAGATATAGTAGTCGTGGCAGGGGGCGTTCCGGCCCCGGAGGGCCTGTTTGAACCAGAGGTGCTCGTCGGAGCTGTGGTTCAGCACCAGGTCCATGATGATGGAGATCCCCCGCTTTTTGGCCTCCGCGATGAGCCGCTCCATGTCGGCCATGGAGCCGAAGGGGGGCCAGATTGCCTCGTAGTCCGAGATGTCGTAGCCGTTGTCCGCCTGGGGCGAGTCGTACACCGGGGAGAGCCAGATGCCGTCGATCCCCAGCTTTTCCAGGTAGTCCAGCCGGGAGATGATGCCGGGGATGTCCCCGATCCCGTCGCCGTCGGTGTCCTGGAAGCTCTTGGGGTAGATCTGATAGAATACCGCGGATTTCCACCAGCCGCGTTTTGTCTTGTCAAGCATGACGGCCGCCTCCCTGTTCGATTTGTTCCAGCGCCTCGTAGACCCGCAGCAGCTCCCCCACGCTCCACGCCTGGGCGAAGCAGCCCCTGGAGGGGCCGGGCTCCAGCCCGTCGTAGATCTCCGGCAGATGGCCGGCGCAGCCCTCCCGGAGCAGGGCGGGCATGGCGGACAGCCGCTCCCGCACCCGCTCCGCCGCCTCGGGGGTGTTCCCGTGGATCTTCAGCCACGCCAGGTAGTACCCGCCCAGCGGGAAGGGCCATACGGTGCCCTGGTGATAGGCCAGGTCCCGGTCCCGGAGGGGGCCACCGTAGGTGGGGTGGAAGTCGGGATCATCGGGGGAGAGGGTCCGCAGGCCGTGGGCGGTGTAGAGTTCGGCCTCCACCGCCTCCACCACCCGCCGCTCCCGGTCGGGGGGCAGCATGGCAAAGGGCATGGACACCGACCAGATCTGATTGCACCGCAGCTGGGTGTCGGCCTTCGTGCCGGAGAGCACGTCCCGCAAATACCCTCTGTCCTCCATCCAGAACTTCTCGTTGAAGGAGGACTTCACTTTTTCCGCCAGCGTTTCATATTCCCCGCTGTGCGCCCCGGACAGGGGGGCCAGCCGGGACAGGACGCACAGGGCGTTGTACCAGTAGGCGTTGATCTCCACCGGCTTGCCGTGGCGGGGGGTGGGGAGGAACCCGTCCACCCGCACGTCCATCCAGGTCACCTGGTCCAGGCCGGACCCGGCCCGGATGAGGCCGTCATCGTCCATGGCGATGGCGTACCGGGTGCCGCGCGCATAGGCCCGGACGATCCGCTCCAGCACCGGCCACGCCTCCCGGACGAAGGCGTCGTCGCCGGTCTTCTGCCAGTACAGCCACACCCCGTTGATGAGCAGCAGGGGGGCGTCCGCCGAGTTGTACTCCGGGACCTCCGCCCCCTCCGGGAACAGGTTGGGCAGCAGGCCGTCCTTCTCATAGGCCAGGAAAGTGCGGAGGATGCTCTTTGCCTCCTCATACCGGCCGGCGGCCAGAACGCACCCCGGCAGGGAGATCATGGTGTCCCGGCCCCAGTCCCCGAAGAAGGGGTAGCCGGCGATGATGGTCTTTCCGTTCGTAGAGGCCCGGTAAGCGATGTAGGCGTCGGCGGCCCGGGCCAGCTCCCTGGCCACGGGGTCCCGGAGGGGGACGGCGTCCAGCAGGGCCCGCTGCCGCTCCTCGCAGTCCCGGAGGACGTCTCCGCCGGTCCGCTCCGTGGGCTCGGTGGAAAAGACAAGTTCAAGCCGCCTTGTCCCCCCGGCGGGCACCGTCCACTCCGCTTGGCAGCAGAGCAGGCCCAGGCCGCTCTCCTCCCGGCCGTTTTCGGCGTCGTGCCGGTAGAACAGCCGCTCGCTCCGGCAGGGGATGGCGTCAAGCCGCCCGTTGCAGCTGACATAAAGTGAAAGCCCTTCACAGCGGATCACGCCGTCCTCATAGGCGAGGGGGAGGGGCGTCTGGGGCGGCCGGCCCTTGGGGGTGAACTGGAAGGACGGCGTCACCCGGAGGGTGCAGTCCGCCTCGGATCGGTTCTCCACGGTGTAGACTGCCGCCGCCCGGTTGGCGCCCTGGTCCAGGGCGATCCGCCGCCGGACCGTCACCGCCCCGATTTCATAGTCCCAGACGGGCACGCCGTCGAACGCGAAGGAGGTCAGCCGCCGCCAGCCGTCCTCCGGGGGGAGGTCCCCCGCGAAGCGCTGGGAGGAGAGGAACACCGTCCCCTCCGCCGTGGCCAGCGTCTCGGACAGCCGGTGGACCAGGCCGTACCGCCGGCTGGGGGAGTCCGCCGCAATTAGGAGACCCTGGTCGCACCGGGAGACGGAGAAGGCCGCCGACGTGGAGGCGTAGCCCCCCAGACCGTTGGTCAACAGCCAGCAGTTGTCCTCCGCCCGGTCCAGGGCGGGCATATCTTGCTTGTCATAGAGAAATCGCATGGTATCACCTCATCAGCGCTGGCCCAGGATGAGGGCGGACGCCGGGCCCAGCATGGCGCTGTGTTGGAGTTGATAAGGGGCCTGCCACCGGAAGGAGGAGTCCCCGTCGGCCAGCACGTCCCAGAGACCATCCGGCAGCTCCGCGTCCACGGTGTCCTCCCCGCCGTTGAAGATCAGGCACAGCCGCCGCCAAGGACTGTCCCCGGCGTTGTCCAGCAGGATGCCGGCGCAGCCCGCCGTGAACTGGTCGGCGGCCAGCAGCCGCGCCCCAGCGCCCGGGGACTTGTCACACAGGCCGGGGAGCTGCTTCCGCAGGGCGATGAGGCCCCGGTAATAGTCGGCCAGCCCCTCGTTGGCCCAGGCACGGCCCCAGTCCAGCCGGTTCAGCTCCGGGGAGGCGTTGTAGGTGTTCTTGACGCCGTTCTTGGTGCGGGCGAACTCCTCCCCGGCCAGGAAGAACAGGCTGCCCTGGCAGGAGAAGAGGATGGCCGCCGCCAGCCGGTTCTGCCGGAGCAGTTCGGCCTCAGACCGTCCGGGGCTCACCGCGGAGAGCTTATCCCACAGGGTCCAGTCGTCGTGGCAGGAGAGGTAGTTCACCGTCTGGGAGGGGGCCTTGGCGGGGAGGCCCTCCCCGGCCCAGCCCGTGACGCAGCGGGCCAGCTTCTCCGCGTCCAGCCCGCCGCCGTTGACGAAGCCGGCGTCCTCTGCCTGAAAGAGGCTGCCCTTCACCGCGTCCCGGGTGTCGTCGCAGAAGGCGGCCACGCCGGCGTCCAGCCGCCGCAGATTGCCCTTGTTGGCAAGGCGGGTGCCGGGGCGGACGGCGGGGGGCTCCGCCCCCCAGGGCTCGCCCAGCACGATCTTCTCGCCGGGGCCGTACCGCTTATCCAGCGCCCGCCGGATGCGGTCCATCAGGGGCGCGTCCAGCAGGCCCATCAGGTCGAAGCGGAAGCCGTCCATGTGGTATTCCTCCGCCCAATAGAGGACGGAGTCCAGGATGTACTTCCCGCACATGCTCCGCTCGGAGGCCAGGTCGCAGCCGCAGCCGGAGCCGTCGGAGGGGGAGCCGTCCCCCCGCTGGCGGGCATAGTACCAGGGCACCGTCCGCCACAGCCAGGAGTCCAGGCGGTAGGTGTGGTTGTACACCACGTCCATGATGACCCGCAGCCCCGCCCGGTGGAGGGCCTGGACGGCCTCTTTCAGCTCCCAGACGCGCACCGCGCCGTCCCGGGGATCGGTGGCGTAGGAGCCCTCGGGCACGTTATAGTTCACCGGGTCATAGCCCCAGTTGTACTCCCCGGGATCGCCCCCCTCGTCCACCGAGCCGTAGTCGAACACCGGCATGAGCTGGACGTGGGTGATCCCCAGGGTCTTCAGGTAGTCCAGCCCGGTGGGGTGGACGCCGTCCCCGTTCAGGGTGGTCCCCGCCTGGGTAAGCGCCTTGAACCTGCCCCGCCACTCCGGCCTGACGCCGGAGGCCGGATCCCAGGAGAAGTCCTTTACATGGAGCTCATAGATGACGGCCTCCGGGGGCAGGGGAGGGGCCTTGTCCTCCCCCCAGCCCTCCGGGTCGGTGGACCCTAAGTCGATGACCATGCTCCGCTCCCCGTTGAGGCCGCAGGCCCGTGCACAGGGGTCGGCGGTGGGGCGGGTCTCACCGTCCACCATCACCAGATAGTCGTAGTACACCCCGTCCAGGTCACGGGGGATTTCACGGCTCCATAGCCCCCGCTCCCCTCTGGAGAGGGGGAACTGCTCCGGCGGACCGCCGCCGTCCCCCCGCGCAAAGAGGCGCAGGACCACCTCCGAGGCGGTGGGGGCCCAGAGCCGGAACACCGTCCGCCCCTCCTCCCGGAAGGCGCCCAGGGGCTCGTCGCAGTGGTATTCCTCCCGGAAGGCCCGGGAGTCGAAGGTTTTTTTCAGGGATGCCTGTGTTCCGCTCATGTTTTTCACTGGCCCAGCACCACGCTGGTCTGGCCGTCCAGGGTGAGGGTGGTCCCCTCCAGGGAGGCGGTCCCCAGGCCCACCGCGTCATTGATCCTGGTGAAGGAGGCGCCGGCGGCGGACAGGTCCACGGTGGCCGCCTCGGTCCCGGTGTTGTGGATGACGGCCACAGTGTCGTCCCCGTAGACAGACACGAAACCGCCCACCTCGGAGCCCTCCAGATCCAGGGGGGTGTAGTCCCCTCTGGCGATGGCGGGGTTGGCCCTGCGGACCAGGATGACCCGCTTGTAGTAGTTATAGAGGCTGTCCGCGTCGCTCAGCTGCTCCTGAACGGTGGCGGAGACCCGCTTGTCGGCGGCGTAGGTGCTGCCCTCAGGGTCGGCGATGGTGTCGCCGTCCCCCCACTCCATCCTGAGCCGGCGGTTGGCGTCGGTGTTGGCGCCGCCCCGGGAGCCCCGCATGCCGATCTCCTCCCCGTAGTAGAGGAAGGGGGAGCCGGGGGAGAGAAGGTAGAGGTTGGCCGCCATCTGGGCCTGGCCGCTGGCGGCGGTCAGGTAGCCCGCCGCCCGGTCGGTGTCGTGGTTGGCGATGAAGGGCACCATCATGGCGTCCTCATTGAGGGCGAGGATCTCGTCCAGATAGCCGTCCACATAGGAGGTGTAGGCGTCCACGCTGCCGCCCTTGGCGGTGGCGGCGATCCGGCCCTCGGTCTGGCTGACGGTGAAGTCGAAGCAGTTGAGGGCGGGGAAGTAGTCGAAGGTGACGCTGTCGGCGTCCCACACCTCGGCCACGGTGTAGATGTCGGGCTTGATGGCTCTCAGCTGGTCCATATACCACACCCAGAACTGGCCGCTCTTTTCATTGTCGCCGAAATAGATGTACTTGGCCGCGTCGAACCGGAACCCGTCCACCCCCAGGTCCAGGTAGTACTTGGCCACGTCCACCACCGCCTGGCGGACGGCCTCGTTGTCGTAGTTGAGTTCGGGCATGTCGCTGGAGAAGTTGCCCTCGTAATAGTGGTCGGTGCCGGGGATGGGGTAGAAGGTCCTGCCGGCGGGAGGATTGTCCGGCGCGGCGTACCAGGTGTAGAAGTCGTAATAGGGGTCGGAGGGGTCGCCGTTCTGGTGGGCGGCGGTGAAGGCGGTGAACCAGGGATTGCCCTTGCCCGAGTGGTTGATGACCATGTCCATGATGACCTTTACGCCCCGCTCATGGCAGAGATCCAGCAGCTCCTTCAGATCGTCCTCGGTGCCAAAGGCGGGGTCAACCTGATAGTAATCGTCCACGTCGTATTTGTGGTAGCTCTTGGAGGTGAGGATGGGGGAGAGCCAGATGCCCTCGATCCCCAGGCTGAGTCCGTCGCCGGTGTCGCCGTCGTTCAGGTAGTCCATGCGGTTTATGATCCCCCGCAGATCGCCCACCCCGTCCCCGTCGGAGTCGGAGAAGGAGCCCACGAAGATCTCATAGAACACCCGGTAGTTGTCGTCGATCAGATCACCGTCCTCGATGGTCACATCAGTGACGGCCGCCTCTCCGGCCGGGGCGGGGGGTTCCTCGGAGGGCGCCTCGGAGGGGCCGGAGGACGGGGCCTCAGTGGGCGTGGCGCTGGGGCCGGCGGAGGGACCGGAGCAGGCGGAGAGCAAAAACAGGAGGGTGAGGATCAGCGCAGAAAGCTTTTTCATGTTCAGGACCTCCATGGAAAGTGTAAGAGCCGGATCGGTACCATTATGCCGCCGCGTCCCGGCGGTTGTCAAGCCGAAAAAGCGTTTGGCGCGGCCGCCCTTGTAAAACGCAGGAAACTGTGCTATGATGGGACGCGAGGTGGTAAAGGATGTCCCAGAAGATCGTGGAACTGTACAGCGAGGAGGACATGGCGCGCCTGGAGCGCCGGGTGAAGCGCCACCGGACGGCGCTCATCGTCCTGGGGGCGGCGGCGCTTATCGTCTGTATCGTCCTGGCGGCGCTGGCCAACGCCCGGAACGCCTCCCGGATGGAACTGGCCGCCGTCATCGTCAGCACCGCGGCGGGGTGGGTCTGCATCTACGACGGGATTTTCACCGTCAGCGCGGGGAAGAAGGAGATCGGCCACGCCAATATGCTCCGCACCGAACCCCGTGAGCGGATCGAAGGCCCCGTCACAGTGACCGACGAGGGGTTCCGGATCCGGGGCAGCATCGCCGTGCGCCGGGTGGAGGCGGCGTCGGAGACGGGCACGCAGAGGGTCCTGGTCCACGAGAACCGGGCGGGACGGCTGGCCGGCCTGCCGGCCGCCGCCGTATACGTTGCCCACGGCTATGTGGCGGCGGTGGAGGTGGAGGAATGAAAGTGCTGAAAAACATCCTCTCCCAGTTCCACAGTTTCATCCTGTGGGCGTTGGCGTCGGTGCTGCTGTGGGGCTGGATCTTCGGCCTTGCCACCGACACCTCTTATGACAAAAAGGTGATGATCTTCTGCCACGTGCCCGAGATCCGGGACGTGGATCTGGCCATGGATCTGGAGGAGGACCTGCCGGAGGGGATCAAGATGGTGCAGGTCCACTCCTTCGACTACGTGATGTTCGACACCGTCTCCATCACCCGGGCCGACATCCTCATCATCCCCGCCATCGACGTGGCCGAGATGGGGGACGAGATCGTCCCGCTGGAGGGGGAGGGCGGCACGCCCGTCTACGATCCCGACACCGGCCAGGGGGTTTTGCTGGACTACATCACCTACGGGGACGAGGAATATTATCTGTTTCTGGGGGCTGCCTCCGCCCATCTGGAGGACGGGATCGCCGCGCAGGTGGCCCGGGAACTGCTTGAACTGTGAACAGGGAGCGGCGGGGCGTCCGGATGCCGGACGCCCCGCTTTTTTGTCAAAAGAAAACCCCGCCATAGTGGCGGGGTTGAAAAGAGGTTATACCGATAAAGGTGAAAAAACTCCT
>CANRFU010000052.1 GCA_947629975.1 uncultured Oscillospiraceae bacterium
TGACGCTCTACACTTTTCTGCCTGTTTTCTCTTCAACTTTTCCTTCAATCGCCCCTTGACTTTATACCACTGGACTTGAATAACAAAAACATGGCGTTCATCCGTTCATAGGACGAAGCCATGCTCCGCGGTACCACCTAAGTTCCTCCCGCCCTTGGGGGAGACGCTCTGCCCGTTAACGGCGGGAAGCCGTTCCGGCCTACTAAGGGTTCAGCCGGACCGCTCACAGGGGACGTTCGCCGCGCCTCGCTCACGAAGGACTCGCACCCGCCGCCTTCTCTCTGGGCTTGCACGAGGGGGTTACTCGCCTGGTCATCGCGTTTGAATGATATTGTGAACATCATAGCCCTTCTTTTCCGGAATGTCAACGGCAAAAACCCTCAAAATTTGAAATTCTGTCCCTCAGACAAAGAACCCGGCCTGCCGCCGGAATTTTTGGCGGTTTTTATCAATAAAAAAACCGGGAGAGCTTCCGCCCTCCCGGTCCGCCGGGTCCGGCTCACTTGATGCCGCAGCTGGTGCCGTGGTCGCCCAGCCGGAAGGAGGCGCATTCGGTCTCCTTGCACTGGCCCACCTCGTTCTGGCAGCAGCCCACCTGGATCTCGTTCAGGGTGCAGCGCTGGTCCTTGTGGTGGGCGCAGCTGTTCACCGAGCACTTGATGCTGGGGTTGGTCTGTTCAAACATGGCGTTTTCCTCCTTGTGGTCAAACGTTCCGAGCAGGGACAGTATGCCCCGGCGCGGGGAAAACTATGCGGGGCCGGAGCCCTCCGGGGCATCCTCCGCCTCCGCGGGGGCCGTTCCCCCGGGATGGCCGTCGTCCGCTCCCAGCACCTTGGGGATGAACCGGCGGACAAAGAGGCCCCTGCCGCGGCCCTTCACGTAGAAGTACCCCGCCGCGGAGAACACCGCTGCCCCGATGAAATTCACCAGCAGGTCCCCCATGGTGTCCGCCAGCCCCACGTCCAGGTAGCCGCCCAGCCCCAGCGCCCGCCGGGAGCCGTCCTCCAGCACCAGGATCACGTCGGCGATGCCCCGGACCGCCACGGGGCTGGTGCCGTGGGCGGGGTCCAGCTCCACCGTGGCCAGGGCGCTCACGATCGTGTCTTTCTGCATATCCAGGAAAAAGAACTGATCCATGGCAAACTCAAAAAATTCCCACAGCACCCCTACCGTCATGGAAAAGCAGAACGCGGTGGCCGCGATGAAAAAAGGGGAGAGGCTCAGGGACACGGACTTCTCCCGGTTGAGGACGTCCACCAGGGCAAAGCCGATGGCGGCGCACAGAAAGCCGTTCAGGACGTGGAGCATATCGTCCCAGCAGGGGATGCTGGTGTAGAAGGCGTTGATCTCCCCCAGGATCTCCGAGGCGAAGATGAACAGGCAGACGACGATCTCCAGGGTGTCGGGCAGGGCCACACGCAGCCGCCGCTCGAGGGCGGAGGGCAGCAGAAGCAGCGCCAGGGTCAGAAGGCAGAGGGCGGCGTTTTCAAAGCTGCGGTGGAGGCATTGCAGCACCAGCGTGACCGCCACCAGCGAGCGCAGGACGACGTATACCGCGAACACCGCCGGACGCTCCCGCCATGACCGCTTCGCCCCCGTCCGCTCGTCCATCCTGTCCGCCTCCTGATGTTTGGTAGTGTCAGTTTGGACGTTTGCGCGCATATTATGTGGCGGAGGCGATACGTATGGACTTAAAAAACAACCAGATCACCCTGGGAGAGCTGTGGGACAATACCGGCAGCCGGGCGGTGTTCCAGAAGCGCATCCCCATGCTGTCCAAACACCCGGTGAAGGGGGCCGCCCGGACGGTGACGCTGGCGCAGCTGGCCGACTTCCTCTCCGGCTGGGTGCCCCAGCCCATGATAAACGGGGTCATACAGGATCTGAGAAAGCTGTGACAGAAAAGCCACCCCGCCGTCTTTCGACGGCGGGGCGGCCCGCGTGTTCCGGCTCAGCCCAGGGGCTGCTCGGCGATCTTCCGCCCGGCGGGGGTGGCGGCGAGGCCCCCTTTCCCCGTCTCCCGCAGGTCGGAGGGGAGGGAGCGGCCCACCGCCCCCATGGCGTCGATGACCTGGTCGCAGGGGATGGGGGAGTCCAGCCCAGCCAGAGCCATGTCCGCGCAGGCCAGGGCGTTCACCGCGCCCATCACGTTGCGCTTGACGCAGGGCACCTCCACCAGGCCGGCCACCGGGTCGCACACCAGGCCCAGGGTATTCTGGAGCGCCATGGCGCAGGCGGCCGCCATCTGCCGGGGGCCGCCGCCCCTCAGGTGGACCAGCGCGGCGGCGGCCATGCCCGAGGCGGAGCCCACCTCCGCCTGGCAGCCCCCCTCCGCGCCGGAGATGGAGGCCCGCTCCGCGATGACCTGCCCGAAGCCGGCGGCCACGTAGAGGCACTCCACCATCTTGTCGTCAGAGAGGTGTTCCCGGGACTGGAGGGGCAGCAGCACCGCCGGCATCACCCCGCTGGCCCCGGCGGTGGGGGCGGCCACGATGCGGCCCATGCAGGCGTTGTGTTCCCCCACCTTCAGCGCCGTGGCGATGACAGTCTGGAAGAACGGCCCGCACAGGGAGTTGGAGGCCGCCGCCATTTGGGCGCCCTGGCCGCCGGACAGGCCGCTGGGGGAGCGGCGGGTGGGATCGTAATCGGTCACAGAGGCGCGCATGGCCGCCCACAGCTTTTTCATCTTTCCGAGGCTTTCCTCCTCCGAGACGCCCCGGACGGCGCAGTCGTCCGACAGCACCGCCCGCCACAGGGGAGCGGAGGCGGCGGCCTCCAGCAAAGAGCTTACAGAAGCAAAGGACATAATCACCCCTCCTCCATATTCAGATAGGTGCAGCGCACGATCCCGTCCAGGGCGGAGATATCGTCCAGCAGCTCCTTCGGGACCGGCTGATCGCATTCGATGACCATCACCGCCAGACCGCCCCGCCGGTCCCGGTAAAGCTGTACCGCAGCCACGTTGGTGCCGTGCCGGGAGAGCACGGTGGTCACCCCGGACAGGATGCCGGGCCGGTCCTCATTGCGGATGATGAGGGTGGGCAGCTCGCCGGAGAAGGCGGCCTCCAGCCCGTCGATGGAGTTGACCCGGATCCGTCCGCCCCCCAGGGAGGAGGCGGACACCGTCAGCACCCTCCCGCCGGGATGGGTCAGGGTGAGGATGGCGGTGTTCGGATGGGCGTTCCGAAGTTCCACCGTGCGGATGGTCACCTCCATGCCCACGTCTTTGGCCAGCTGGAGGGAGCGGGGGATGTCCGGGTGGTCCGGCTCCATCCCCAGCAGGCCGGCCACGATGGCCCGGTCGGTCCCGTGCCCCGCGCCGGTGGCGGCAAAGGAGCCGTGCAGGGCAATATCGGCTTTCGCGGGCCGGCCGCCCAGCAGACGCCGGGCCACCAGCCCCATGCGGACCGCGCCCGCCGTGTGGGAGGAGGAGGGGCCCACCATGATGGGACCCATGATATCGAAAATGTTCAATGATATGCGCTTCCTTCTGACAGGATGCCCGTTTTCGGGAAAAACAGACGGGAGAGCGGGGGAATTCCTCCCATATGATACCGGACTCGGAAGGAGATGTCAACTGAAACCGAGGCGGCGCCGGTTGGGCATACGTTACAAAAGAGCGCGGAATTTGATACCGTTTTTTAACTTGACAGCGGCGGCGGCCGGGACTAAACTGAACAGGAAATATCGACACGATTCGATCGTCAAGCGGGAGTGATGTTGCAATGACCGGGACGCGTGAAAAAAAGAGCGGCGCGGGGAAGACGGTATTGGCCGTCGTTTTGTTTGTAGTTGCCCTGGGGCTGGCGGGGCTGTCCGCCTTTTTGGCGTGGCAGAACAGCCGGGAGAAGGCCCTGCGGCAGCAGGCGGAGGCGGACAGCGCCCAGGCTGCCCGTACCATTGAGACGCTGGAGGGCCAGCTGACGGAGACCAGCGACTCGCTGGCAGAGGCCAACGACTCGCTGGCGGAGGCCAACGAGACCATCGGAGAGCTTCAGCGCAAGCTGGAGGAGGACGACCCCTTTGTCCCGGGCCATCCGGCCTACGAGGATCTGTACCCCGATTTCTACGCCCCGCAGCCGCTGGACGCCTCCCAGACCCCGGACCACGTGATCTATCTGACCTTTGACGACGGCCCCTCCGACCGCACCGACGAGATCCTGCCCATCCTGGAGCGGGAGGGGATCAAGGCCACCTTCTTTGAGGTGGGGGCGTATCTGGACGGCAACCAGACCAACATCGAACGCGCCAAGCGGATCGTGGCCCAGGGCCATACCCTGGCCATGCACTCTTACAGCCACAACTACAAGACGTGCTATGCCTCGGTGGAGGCATTCCTGGACGATTTCTACAAGGTGTTCACCATCATGCGGGACCAGGTGGGCTACACCCCCACCATGTACCGCTTCCCCGGGGGCAGCACCAACGCCTATAATTACGGGGTGGAGCAGGACATCATCGCGGAGATGCTCCGCCGGGGCTTCGTGCCGTATGACTGGAACATGTCCGCCCAGGACGCCACCTCCAAGCCTCTGCCGGTGGAGACCATCATTTCCAACGTGATGGCGTACAGCGGCCATCAGTACGGCGTGGTCCTCATGCACGACAGCAAGGCCCGCACCACTACCGTCCAGGCCCTGCCCGAGATGATCCGGCAGCTGCGGGCGCAGGGGTACACCTTCGCCGGACTCACTCCGGAGGTCAAGCCCATCCTGTTCGGATACAAGACCAACCGGTGACGGCGAAAACAGCGCACAGTCAAGGCGGCGGGGCCAGTTGGCCCCGCCGCCTGTTTTTCATCTATTTTTCCTCCGGTTCGGGTTCGGGCCGGGGCAGTTTGGACACCAGCGCCCATTCCACCCGCCGGTCGGTCAGCTCCAGCACCTTGATGTGGAGCCCGCAGACGTCCACCTCAGGGTGACTGCCGTCCTCGGGGATGGCGGTGAGCTGGGAGTAGACCAGGCCGCCCAGGGTGTCGGACTCCACGTCCTCGGGGAACTCCACCTCCAGGGCCTCGGCCACCTGGTCCAGCTGGCAGCCGCCGGCGATCTTCCACAGGTTGTCCTCCACCTGCTCGATCTCCTTCTCCTCCTGGGGGTCGAACTCGTCGTAGATGTTGCCCACGATCTCCTCCAGCAGGTCCTCCATGGTCACGAGGCCCGAGGTGCCGCCGTACTCGTCCACCACGATGGCCAGGTGGATCTTTTTGCTCTGCATGTCCCGGAACAGGGCGTCGGTGCGGACGGATTCGGGCACGAAATAGGCGGGCCGCAGCAGGTCCCGCAGGGCCCTGGGCTGCTCCTCCTGGAGGTTGAGCAGATAGTCCCGGGTGTTCAGGATGCCGATGATGTCGTCGGCGTCCTCCTCATAGACCGGGAAGCGGGTCAGGCCGGACTCCCGGATGGTATCCAGGATCTCGCCAGGGGAGTCGTCCGCTTGGAGGAACACCATGTCGGTGCGGTGGATCATCACGTCCTCGGCGGTGGTGTCGTTCAGCTCGAAGATATTTTCGATCAGTTCCTTTTCGGTGGACTCGATGGCGCCCCGCTCCTCGCCCAGGTCCACCATCATCATGATCTCGTCCTCGCTGACGTCCTCCTGGTCGGCGGCGGGGTCGATGCCCATGAGCCGGAGCACGCCGTTGGTGGACTTGGACAGCAGCCAGATCACCGGGCGGAACACCGCGGCCACGGCGCGCACCGGGCCGACCACGAACCGGGCCACCTTCTCGGTCTTTTTCATGGCGATGCGCTTGGGGACCAGTTCGCCCAGCACCAGACTGAAGTAGGACAGCACGATGGTGATGAGCACCACCATGATGCCGTTGAGGGCGGCGGGGGGGAGGGCGGTGACGTGGAGATCGTTCACCAGCCAGTCCACCAGCGGGTCGGAGAAGGAGTCCGCCGCGATGGCGGAGGACAGGAATCCGGCCAGGGTGATGGCGATCTGGATGGCGGAGAGGAAGTTGTCGGGGGCCTGCATGAGTTTGAGCAGCTTATCCGCCGTCTTGTCGCCGTCCTCGGCCTGCTTGCGCAGCTTGGTCTCCGAAAGGGAGATGACGGCGATCTCCGCCGCGGCGAAAAAGGCGTTGATGGCGATAAGTATGACCAGGATCAATATTTTGGGCAATGGGTCGTCCAAGGTGGAATAACCTCCTGATTTGGCCTGAAAATTTGCCGTTGGGCGCGGCCCGACCAATTTAGCAAACAGTATACCACGCCCCGGAGAAATTGTAAAGAGATTTGCGGGGCGGCGGCCACATTTTTCCGGTTTTTCCCGAAAAATTCCCCGGCGGAGCCCGCCGGGGAATCGTCTTCTCGGCTCTGTGCCCGCGGCGGGACAGCCCAAACGGGCAAACGGCCCGCAGTTCCGGGTCCTCAGTCCAGCAGGGCCAGGATCTCGTCCTTCGGGGTGACCCCCACTGTCTTGTTGTGGACCTCGCCGTTTTTGAACACCATCAGGGTGGGGATGGACATGACCCCGTACTGGATGGCGAGCTCGGCCTGGTCGTCCACGTTGAGCTTGCCCACCACGATGTCGTCCCGCTCCTCCGCGATCTGATCCACCGTGGGGGACACCATCCGGCAGGGTCCGCACCAGGAGGCCCAGAAGTCCACCAGCACGGGCTTGTCGTTTTTCAGCACCAGTTCCTCAAAGTTTTCCTTGGTAATGGTCTCGACCGCCATAGGGCATGTCTCCTTTCTGTCAGTTGAATTTGTAGATCTTTTGGGCGAGCCGGTAGATCCGCACCGACAGCCTGCGCCCCTGGTAACCGGGGATATTGGTGCCCAGGTTGGTGAGCCGGTAGCGGAGCCGGCGGTACAGGGCGGGGTCCTTTTTGCGGAGATACTCCCACAGCTCGGTGCGCATCCCCAGGGATTGGGGCGTGTCGGCGATGACGGCGAAGATGGAGGAGATGGTCATCATCATGCCCAGGTAGTTGAGCATGTACCGGCCCAGCTTGGGCTGGCTGTTCTTGATGGACAGCACGTCGTGGGCGTCGATCATGATCTTGGTGATGCGGACCTGCTGATCGATGCGGCCGGCCATCACCGCCTCGTTGACGCTCTGGTCCGCCCGGCCGATGTAGTACCGGTACAGGTCCAGGTTCAGGTAGTACATGGTTTTGACGTAGGGCAGGGGCTGGTAGACGAAGATGTTGTCCACATAGAAGGTGTGCTTGGGCAGCTCGATGCCGCAGTCCCGCAGCAGTTGAGTGCGGTAGATCACCGAGTGCATGAGCAGGTACTGGGAGGTGCGGAAGTGGCGGATGTCGTCCCAGGTGAAGATGGTCCCGCCGGGGAACACGTTCTTGTACCCCATGACCTTCTGGGTGTTGTCCTCCGCGTGCTCGTACACGTAGTTGGAGACGACCATGTCCACCGGAGCGGGCATGGAGGCGAACTCCCGCAGCTTTTCCATCACTTTGGCCAGGGCGTCGGTGTCCAGCCAGTCGTCGGAGTCCACCACCTTGTAGTAGAGGCCCCTGGCGTTGCGGATCCCCTGGTTGACCCCCTCGCCGTGGCCGCCGTTCTCCTGGTGGATGGCCCGGATGGTGTCGGGGTAGCGGGCGGCCCAGTCGTCGCACTTGGCGGGGGTGTCGTCCTTAAAGGAGCCATCGTCGATCAGAATGATCTCCGCCTCCGGCCCGGCGGTGAGCAGGGTCGTGATGCACTTGTCCATATAGGCGGCGGAATTGTAGCAGGGCACGGCGAAGGTGATGAGCTTGTCCACAAATATCACTCCTGTTTGGTAGTATGTCCTTTTTGAGAGGGAAAACCCTCAGTCAGCCCTGCGGGCTGACAGCATCCCTACCCCCTCTGCCCCTCCGGGGTATCTCCCCCTGACAGGGGGAGTCGGCCCTTTGCGAAGGGAGCCTTGGTGCGATTAACGTAGCAGTCGCAAAAAACGTACCAGCCCCCTTTCGCAAAAGGGGGTGCCGAGCGCAGCGAGGCGGGGGGATTTTCTCTTACTTCTTTTCCAGCAGCCGGTCCGTCAGTTCCAGGGCCTTGGCGGTGATCGCATCCATATTGTAATACTTGTACTCCGCCAGCCGGCCCAGCAGGTAGAGGTTGCGGTACTGCGCGGCCTCGGCCCTGTATCTGGCGTAGAGGGCGTTGTTTTCGGGGTTGATGATGGCGTAATAGGGGATCTCGCCCTCGGCCCCGGAGTAGGCCCGGGAGTACTCCTTCATGATGGTGGTGACCCCGGGGAGGACCTGCCCGGTCAGGTGCTTGAACTCGGTGATGCGGGTGAAGTCCCCGTCCACGGTGTAGTTCACCGTGCCGTGGGTCTGGAAGCAGTCCCGCTCCAGCGTCTCGAAGCCGAAGTCCAGCGTCCGGTAGGGCAGGCGGCCGAACCGGAAGGAGAACAGCTCGTCCGCCTGGCCGGTGTAGATGACGGGGCCCTGGAAGAGTTCGCCGTCAAACCGGACGGTCCCGTCCGCCAGATCCAGCCGCCGCAGCGCGTCCTGGCCCAGCTCCACGGTGATGTTGGGGTGGTCCAGCATCTTCTCGAACATGGGGGTGTAGCCCTCCAGCGGCATCCCCTGATAGGCGTCCAGGAAGTAGCGCGGGTCGGCGGACAGCCGCACGGGCACCCGCGCGGTGGTGGCGGGGTCGATCTCCTCCGGGGTCTGGCCCCACTGCTTCATGGTGTAGTGGACGAACACATGCTCGTACACATAGTCCGCGATGGCGGCGATCTCCGGATCGGGGTTCTGCCGCAGCTCCAGGATGGTGACCTGGGACTGGGCGGGGTAGGCGTCCAGCAGCTTCTGCCCCAGCCGCGCGCCCTCTTTTTCTCCGAAGGCGGCCTTCATGGAGTCCAGGTTGAAGGGGACGGGGAAGAAGAACCGGCCGTCCGTCGTCTTCCCGGCGGGGACCACCTCGGGGTTGTCCCGGGGCAGATTCGCGATGACGCAGTGCTGATAGCGCCGCCATTTGGTGAACCGGGAGAGGTAGTCGAACACACGCCGGTCGTTGGTGTGGAAGATGTGGGGGCCGTACAGGTGGATGAGCACCCCGGCCTCGTCGGGGCAGTCGTAGGCGTTGCCGCCCACATGGGGACGGCGCTCCAGCACCAGCACCCGTCTGCCGCCGTCCTCCGCCAGACGCCGGGCGGCCACGGCGCCGGCATAGCCCGCGCCGATCACGATCGCGTCGCAGAGTTTCAAAGAATCACGTCCTTTTCAAAGTCGTGGGGTATCTTGGAAGGTATTCTATCACATTTCGCGGCGGGATGGAAGAATAATCTGTGAATTTCCGGCGGAAACGCGCCTCTTTGCCGGCGGGAAAAATAACCCGCAAGAAAGGGATTGTAACCGGTTGAAATTTGTGGTAGAATGTCAAAAACCCTGTGAATCGCAATGGGAAAGGGGACAGTTGTCATGGAACCTGTCATCCAGCAGTTCCGCAGCGCCCTGGGCGGCTTCAACCGCCGGGATGTGCAGCAATATATCGAATCGTCCAGCGCCGCCCACCGCAAGGAGGTGGCCGAATTGCAGGCCCGCCTGGAGGCAGCCCTTCGCCGCCAGCGGGAGCTGGAGGCGGCTCTGTCCGACCTGGAGGGCGCCAGGAGCGCCGCCGCGGCGGAGGAGGCCAAGGTGCGGGAGCACCTGGAGACCTCCACGCAGACATTGACCAGGCTCCGGGGGGAGCAGACCGAGACCGAGTCCAGGCTGGCGGTGGCCAGGCAGGAGCTGGAGCGGCTCCAGGCGCAGGTGGCCCAGCTGGCCCCCATGGCGGACAACTACAACCAGCTGAAGGACCGGGTGGCCACCGTGGAGCTGGACGCCCACCGGAAGGCGCAGGGCATCGTGGACGAGGCCAACGGCCAGGCGGAGGACATCCGGAACGACACCCGCCGCTGGCTGAACGGCGTGCTGGCCCAGTACGGCGCCGTCCGGCAGGGGGTGGACGCCCTGCTGGCCCAGGCGAAGGCGCTCACCACTGTGGGGGAGCAGACCGCCGCCCTGGAGGCGGAGGCCGGCAAGCTGAAGGAGCGGGGCGGCATCGACTGACCCCCTCAGAAAAGCCGTAAAAAACGGAGCGCGTTGAGCGCTCCGTTTTTTCATCCGTAAGTGCGCCGGAAATTGTCCCGCTGCTGGGCGAAGACGGCGGCGATCCGCTCCAGCCCGCCCCGGTACACCAGGTGCCAGCCGATGGCGGACAGCAGCAGCCCCGCCACCACATCCACCGCCGAGTGCTGCTTCAGAAACACGGTGGACACGCAGATAAGGGCAGTGGTCACACCGAAGGCGGCCTTCCACTTCCGGCTCTGGAACCGGGGGGAGTCCCAGGCGGCGAACGTGACTGCCATGGATCCCACCACGTGGAGGGAGGGGCACACGTTTGTGCTGGTATCCAGCCGGTAGAACATGGCCATGAACCGGGTGAAGACGTTGTCCCTGGGGAAGACCGCCGGACGCAGGAGCTGGGCGGTGGGGAACACCAGGAACAGGAACAGCGCGGTGGTGTAGGTAAAGATGATGAAGTACATCATCCGCCGGAAGACGGCGGGCTCCCGCAGGCCGGCGTAGGCGTGCATGAAGATCAGATAGACGAACCAGAACACGTAGGGGATGACGAACCATTCGCAGAAGGGGATCACGTCATCCAGGGCGCAGTGCATGATATGCCAGCGGTGGGGGGCAAAGATGTTCTCAAAGAAGTGGAACGCAAGCCCGAACAGGGGCCAGTAAAGCAACAGGAATAGATGCCGGTACTCCTCAAGGACCAGGTGGCGGAGCTGGGGCAGCAGGCCGGCGGCAGAGGGATCTCTGTGATGCATAGCGGTCCTCCATTGTAAGACAGACGATGGCCGTCCGCACGGACGGAGACAGCGCCTCGGCGCTGTCTAAGGTGCATTATAGGCCGCTCCGATTAAAATGCAAGAGGAAAAGTTTTAAGAAATTTTGAAATCGCTGGAAGGTTTTCTGTGTAATTCGCAATATAGCCCGTTTTCCCGAAGAAGTCAAGCAGAATTTGACAGATGGTCCAGAATCCGGGATAAATGGTCAAAAAGCAGGTCCCCGCTCGCCTGAGCGGGGACCTGTTGAGATTTGGCCTTGGGTCCCGGAAAACCGGGGGTCCCGGGGGGAGGAGCCCGAGGCGCGGGATCAGCCGCCGAACAGGGCCAGCAGGAAGCCGGCCGCGATGGCCGAGCCGATGACGCCGGCCACGTTGGGACCCATGGCGTGCATCAGCAGGAAGTTGCCGGGGTTGGCCTTCTGACCCTCCATCTGGGAGACACGGGCGGCCATGGGCACCGCAGACACGCCGGCGGAACCGATGAGGGGGTTGATCTTGCCGCCGGTGACGACATACATCAGCTTGCCCATCAGCAGGCCGCCCACGGTGGAGAAGCCGAAGGCGATGAGGCCCAGGGCGATGATCATCAGGGTCTGCACGGTGAGGAACCGGGAGGCCACGGTGGTGGCGCCCACGCTGATGCCGAGGAACAGCGTGACGATGTTCATCAGGCCGTTCTGGGCGGTGTCGCTGAGGCGCTCGGTGACGCCGGTCTCACGCAGCAGGTTGCCGAACATGAGGGAGCCGATCAGCGGGGCGGTGGAGGGCACCAGCAGGATGACGAAGCCCGCCACCACGATGGGGAAGATGATCTTCTCGGTCTTGGAGACCTCCCGGGCCTGCTCCATCTTCACCTTGCGCTCCTTCTCGGTGGTGAGCAGCTTCATCAGCGGGGGCTGGATCATGGGGATCAGCGCCATATAGCTGTAGGCCGCGATGGCGATGGGACCCAGGAACGCGGGGGCCAGCAGGGTCGTCAGATAGATGGCCGTGGGCCCGTCCGCGCCGCCGATGATGCCGATGGAGGCGGCCACATTGCCGGGGAAGCCCAGGCAGATGGCACCGAAGAAGGCCAGGAACACGCCCAGCTGGGCGGCGGCACCCATGAGCAGGGAGGAGGGCCGGGCGATCAGCGGGCCGAAGTCGGTCATGGCGCCCACGCCCATGAAGATCAGGCAGGGGTAGATACCGGCCTTGACGCCGATATACAGGATGTCCAGCAGACCGCCCAGATGGATGATGTCGGTGAAGGACAGCTCGGTCACAAGGCCGGAGTCGATGGCCAGGGCGGCCTCCATATCCATATCGGGGGAGTTGAACAGGGCCTCATAGTCCGCGGCGATGTCGCTGCCGGTCTCAGCCTGGGTCTCGAAATAGGCCTCGATCTGCTCGGTGGTATGGCCGCAGCCCCGGGCCGCCACGTAGTAGAGATACTCGTCCTGGGTGTAGACGTGCTCCTGGGCGGTGTTGTAGAGGGCGTAGTCGTTGGCGGGGTCATAGGGGCTCTCGTGGACGTAGGCGTCCCACATGCCCATGTGGTACAGCCCCGCGCCGGGGATGTTGGTAAGCAGCGCGCCGAAGGCGATGCCCACCAGCAGCAGCGGCTCGAACTTCTTGGCGATGCCCAGGTACAGCAGCACGCAGGCCACCGCGATCATAATCAGGTTTTTCCAGCCGCCGGAGGCGAAGAAGCCGGCGAAACCGGAGGTCTCCACCAGGTTGGAAAGAGTTCTTAAGATATCCATAGACGTCCCTCCGTCAGGCCAGGACGATCAGGGGGTCGCCGGTCTGCACGCTGGCGCCCTTGGCGGCGACCACCTGGGTGACGGTGCCGTCCCGGGGGGCCAGGACCTCGTTCTCCATCTTCATGGCCTCCAGGACCACCAGGATCTGACCGGCCTTGACGCGGTCGCCCTGGCTGACCTCCACCCGGAGCACGGTGCCGGGCAGGGGAGCGTTGATGGGTTCGCCGGCGGCTGTGACCGCGGGGGCGGCGGGAGCGGAGGCCGCGGCGGGAGCGGGAGACGCTGCGCCGGGCGCGGCTGCCTCGGGCGCAGGGGCGGCAGGGGCCGGGGCATAGGCCTTGTACTCGTCCACCAGCATGGCCTTGCCGGCTTCGACCTCCACCTCGTAGGTACGGCCGTTCAGAGTCACTTTGTATTTCATGTTACTTGACCTCCTTGATGGACTTGAAGCGCAGCTCGTTCAGGGGCTTGCCCATTTTATCCGCGACGATGGCCATGATCATGGCGGCGTCCTTGTCGGGCACGTCGTACAGCTTGACCTCGCCGGCGGAGCCGGGGGCGGCGGGCAGTTCAGCGGCGGGGGACGCTCCGGCGGCGGGCGCCGGGGAGGCCGCTTCGGCCTCCGGGGCCTTTTTGGCCCGGGAGCCGGTCATGACCTTGCCCATAATGATGACCACGCACATCAGCAGGACAAGTCCGAAAAACACCACGCCGTAGCCCAGCACGGCGCCGATGGCCGCGTCGGGGACGCCCATGGAGTCGGCCAGCTGCTGGCCGGCGGCGGACATAAGGGAAATAGGATACATTTGAACCCCTCCTTATGCCTCTTCGATGGTGTAGACGGCCACGTTCTCCTCTTTGGCCTTCCGCGCCTCGAAGAACTTCTTCGCCTGGTCGGGGAAGCAGATATAGCTCATGACGTCCTCCTCGGACTGGCACAGGTCGCCCAGGGCCTCCCTGGCGGCCTTGAACTCCTCGCCGGTGCGCTTGGAGTCCTCGATCCGGCAGTCCACGGGCTTGCCGCCCTCGCCCAGGATCTTTTCCTCCAGCTCTTTGCTGACGGGGGCGGGGGCGATGCCGTACTCGCCCTTGAAGTAGTTCTTGATCTCCTTGGAGATCTGCTTGTACCGCTCGCCCATGAGCACGTTGGTGACCGCCTGGTTGCCCACCATCTGGGACAGAGGGGTGACCAGCGGGGGATAGCCCAGGTCCTTGCGGACGGCGGGGATCTCCAGCAGGGCCGCGTCGAACTTGTCCATGGCGTTCAGGTCCTTCAGGTTGGCGATCATGTTGGACAGCATCCCGCCGGGGACCTTGTAGACCAGGGCCTGGGAGTCGGTGCCCATGCTCTTGGGGTTGATGAGGCCGGAGTCGATATACTTCTGCTTGACGGGCTTGAAGTAGTCGTTGACCTTGTTGATGACCTCCTCGTTCAGGCCGGTCTCGATGCCCAGCTGGGTCAGGGCGTAGTACAGGGTCTCGGTGGCGGCCTGGCTGGTGCCGTTGGAGAAGCAGGAGGTGGCGGTGTCGATCACGTCCACCCCGGACTGGATGGCGGCCAGCAGGGTCATATAGGCCATGCCGGTGGTGCAGTGGGTGTGGAGGATGATGGGCATATCGCCGATGGCGTCCTTGATGCCCTTGATGAGGCCCTCGGCCTCCTGGGGGCTCATGGTGCCGGCCATATCCTTTAGGCAGATGGTGTCGAAGCCCATGGTCTTCAGTTCCTTGCACATCTCCACGTACTTGGACACGGTGTGCACCGGGCTCTGGGTGTAGGAGATGCAGCCGGAGGCGACGGTCCGCTCGTTGGCGTACTTCTTGGTGGCCTCCAGGGCGGTCCTGATGTTGCGGAAATCGTTCAGGGCGTCAAAGATGCGGATGATGTCGATGCCGTTTTTGATGGACAGTTCCACGAACTTCTCCACCACATCATCGTGGTAGTGCTTATAGCCCAGCAGGTTCTGGCCCCGGAGGAGCATCTGGAGCCGGGTGTTGGGCATGTTTTTCCGGATATTGCGCAGCCGCTCCCAGGGGTCCTCCCCCAGGTAGCGCAGGCAGGAGTCGAAGGTGGCGCCGCCCCAGCACTCCACGGAGTAGTATCCGGCCTTGTCCATGGTGGACAGGATGCCCTCGTAGTCGGAGTAAGGGAGGCGGGTGGCCATCAGGGACTGGTTGGCGTCCCGCAGGACGGTCTCGGTGAATTGGACTTTCTTTGTTGACAAACGAAACACCTCCATGTTCTCAAAAAAGCAGGGCGGCGCGGGCGGCGCCGCCCTGCGGTGTCAGGACTTACGATCCGGATCAGAGCCTGGGACCGGCGGCCACCAGGGCCTTGCCGGCGTCGTTGCCGGTGTACTTGACGAAGTTCTTGATGAAGCGGCCGGCCAGGTCCTTGGCCTTGGCGTCCCACTCGGAGGGATCGGCATAGGTGTCCCGGGGATCCAGGATGGCGGGATCCACGCCGGGCAGGGAGGTGGGCACCTCAAAGTTGAAGTAGGGGATGGTCTTGGTCTCGGCCTTGAGGATGGAGCCGTCCAGGATGGCGTCGATGATGCC
>CANRFU010000053.1 GCA_947629975.1 uncultured Oscillospiraceae bacterium
ATCTCCTACTTCACCGCCGGCTCCTCCACCCAGACCCTGGCCATGGCCATCTACGGCATGACCAAGAAGCGGGTGACCCCGGTGGTCAACGCCGTGTCCACCCTCATGTTCCTGGCGGTGCTGGTGATCCTCATCATCAACAACATCCGGGAGATGCAGCAGGAGAAGATGGCGAAGAAGCGGGCTTCCTTCGAGCCTGTAAAGCCGAATCCCTTTATTGAGTCCATCAAGGAAAAGCTGTCCACCCCCAGGGGGAAATGGGTCCGGCGGATCGCGGCGGCGGCCCTGTGCGTGGTCTTTGTGGTCACTGTGGGGCTCCTCACCGCCTTCACCACCAGCCAGCCGGTGGTCAACGTGTGCTCCTGGGGCGAGTATATCGACGAGGACCTCATCACCCAGTTCGAGGAGGAGTACGGCATCCGGGTGAACTACCAGACCGCCGAGTCCAACGAGGCCATGTACTCCCTGCTCAAGAGCGGCGGCGCCGACTACGACGTGATCGTCCCCTCCGACTATATGATCTCCCAGCTCATCGAGGAGGGAATGCTGGAGGAGCTGGATTACAGCCAGATTCCCAACTTTGAGCAGATCGGGGAGCGGTTCCGCAACCTGCCCTACGACCCGGAGAACAAATACACCGTGCCCTATACCTGGGGCACCGTGGGCATCATCTACAACGCCGCTGTGGTGGACGGGGAGATCGACAGCTGGTCCGTCCTGTTCGACGACGACTACGCCGGCCAGGTGCTGCTCATCAACAACTCCCGGGACGCCATCGGCGTGGCCCTGAAATATCTGGGCTACTCCATGAACACCACCGACCCGGACCAGATCCGGGAGGCGTTCGACCTGATCGCCGACGCCAACCAGCGGGGAGTGTACCAGGGAAAGGTGATGGACGAGATCTTCCAGACCATGGAGGGCGGCAACGCCGCCATCGCCTTCTACTACGCCGGCGACTACCTGTCCATGGTGGAGAACCAGGCCGAGGGGGTGGACCTGCGGTTCGTCATCCCCAGGGAGGGCTCCAACTGGTTCGTGGACGCCATGTGCGTGCTGAAGGACGCCCCCCACTACGACAACGCGATGAAGTGGATCAACTTTATCGCGTCCAAGGAGTGCAACCTGGCCAACATGGACTTTATCTGGTACGCCAGCCCCAACGCGGAGGCGCTGGAGGAGTACCCCGCTTACTATGAGGAGGAGTACGAGGAGCCCCTGGACCAGGAGACCTATGAGATCATGGCCGCGCCCCAGGAGGTGCTGGACCGCTGCGAGATGTATGTGGTCCTGCCCCCCGAGATCCGCGCCCTCTACAACGACCTGTGGATCAAGCTGGGCACCTGAGAGCAGGGAAACGCCGTCCGGGACCGGGCGGCGTTTCCTCATGAGGGGCGGTTCCACTCAAAACGCTGAAAAAACTTGAAAAAAACCGCAGAAAAGATTTGACAACCCGGACCGGATTTGGTACAATACCATCCGTGCCATTATGCGAGGTGTGTCATGAAGCTGGATCTCAAGCAATTCGCCCACGAGCCCGGGGCGGTACTTCCGTTTTCGTTCACCATGGATCTGTCCGATGTGGAGTGGAACGGGGGGCGGCCCATCGCAAAGCCTGTCGCTGTGGAGGGCAGGGTGCGGAACATGGCCGGGGCCATGGTGCTGGAGGCGCGGCTGGACACGGTCCTGTCGCTGGTCTGCGACCGGTGCGCCAGGCCCTTTGAACGGGAGAAGACGGTGGAGTACGAGACCCTGCTGGCCCTTTCGCTGGAGAACGGGGAGAACGACGACATCGTCCTGCTGGACAAGGACGGGACGCTGGAGCTGGACGACCTCATGCGGGAGACCTTCCTGCTGGAGATGGACACGAAGAACCTCTGTTCCGAGGACTGCAAGGGCATCTGCCCGGGCTGCGGGGCCGATCTGAACACGGAGCGGTGCCGCTGCAAAAAAGAGGTGGATCCCAGGCTGGCCAAGCTGGCTCAGCTTCTGGAACAGGGACCTGACGACGTATAAAGTATGTCTTTTGGACATAGACCGACAAGGAGGTGTCAAAATGGCCGTCCCTAAGAGTAAAGTATCCAAGCAGCGTCGGAACAAGCGCCGCAGCTCCGTCTGGAAGCTGGCGACTCCCTCTGTCAATACCTGCCCCAAGTGCGGCGCCGTGTGCCTGCCCCACCGCATCTGCAGGAGCTGCATGACCTACAATGGCCGCGAGCTGGCTCCCGCCGCTGACAGCAAGAAGTAATTTCAAAAAGCTGCCGCATACCGCGGCGGCTTTTTCTTTGCTTTTTTCAGAAACCCCCTATCTTTTCCCGGTATTCTGTGGTATACTACCATGCAGATTTTTGCGGGCGTACCGCCCGGACCCATATAAGGAGTGATCATCCATGGCGAAGCCCCTGGTGGCCATCGTGGGCCGCCCCAACGTGGGGAAATCCATGCTGTTCAATAAGCTCGCCGGCAAGCGGCTGTCCATCGTGGAGGACGTCCCCGGTGTCACCCGGGACCGGCTGTACGCCGAGGCGGAGTGGCGGGGGAGGACCTTCCAGATCGTGGACACCGGCGGCATCGAGCCGGGGAGCGACGACCAGATCCTGGCCTTTATGAGGGAGCAGGCGGAGATCGCCATCCAGTCCGCCGACGTGATCGTCTTCGTGTGCGACATCCGCACCGGCATGACCGCCGCCGACCAGGAGGTGGCCGGGATGCTCCAGCGGGCGGGGAAGCCCGTCATCCTGGCGGTGAACAAGATGGACTCCACCGGCCCCACCGACCCGGACATCTATGAGTTCTATAACCTGGGCCTGGGGGACCCCATGCCCCTCTCTGCCGTCCACGGCCACGGCACCGGCGACCTGCTGGACGCCTGCTTCCAGTACTTCCCCCCGGAGGAGGACGAGCCGGAGGAGGATGACGTGACCAGGGTGGCCGTCATCGGCAAGCCCAACGTGGGCAAATCCTCCCTGGTGAACCGGATCCTGGGCCAGGAGCGGGTCATCGTGTCCGATGTGGCCGGCACCACCCGGGACGCGGTGGACAGCTACTTCGAGAACGAGCGGGGGAAATACCTCATCATCGACACCGCCGGTATGCGGAAAAAGGCCAAGGTGGACGACCGGGTGGAGAAGTTCTCCGTCCTCCGGGCGGCCATGGCCATCGAGCGCAGCGACGTGTGCGTCATCATGATCGACGCCCGGGACGGCGTCACCGAGCAGGACACCAAGGTGGCCGGCATGGCCCACGACGCGGGCAAGGCCAGCGTCATCGTGGTGAACAAGTGGGACCTGGTGGAGAAGGACGGCAGGACCATGCAGCGCATGGAGGAGGAGATCCGCCGGGACCTGTCCTACATGACCTACGCCCCCATCCTGTTCCTCTCCGCTTTGACCGGCCAGAGGGTCAATAAGCTGTTCGACTATATCGACGCCGTGGCGGAGAAGGCGGCCCTCCGCGTCCCGACCGGGATGCTCAACCAGGTGCTGGCCGACGCCCAGGCCCGGGTCCAGCCCCCCACCGACAAGGGCCGCCGGCTGAAGATCTACTATATGACCCAGATCGGCGTCAAGCCGCCCCACTTCGTGTTCTTCTGCAACGACGCAAAACTGTTCCACTTCTCCTATCAGCGCTATCTGGAAAACCAGATCCGGAATACCTTCGATCTGACCGGTACGCCGGTGCGGATCACCATCCGTCAGCGGGGAGACAAGGAGGAATGACCATGTTCACCCACATCTTCGCGAACGCCGGCGTTCCGCCCCTGTGGCTGTCCGTCGCCGCTTTGGGGATCGCGGTGGTGTCCTACTGCCTGGGCTGCTTCAACGGATCGGTGGTGGTGTCCAAGTATATCCTCCGGGACGACGTGCGTGCCCACGGCAGCGGCAACGCCGGGCTCACCAACTTCTACCGCATCTTCGGCGGCCCGCTGACCCTGGCTGTCATCCTGTCCGACGTGCTCAAGGCGGTGCTGGCCCTGCTGTTCGCCGCCTTTATCGCCGGGAAGCTGTCCCCGGAGCTTGTGGTGCTGTCCAAGTACTGGGCGGGGACCTTCTGCCTGCTGGGACATATGTACCCCTGCACCTTCCAGTTCCGGGGGGGCAAGGGCATCCTGTCCGGCGGCGCCATCGTGTGGATGATCGACTGGCGCATCGGCCTCGTGGCCTGGGTCTTGTTCCTGGTCCTGGTCATTTTGACCCGGTATGTGTCCCTGGGCTCTGTGGCCGCGGCGGCCTCCTTTCCCGTCACCTCCGCCGTGATCTACCGGGACGGCCTCATCACCCTGTTCGGCGTGTTCCTGGGGGGCCTGGTGATCTGGAAGCACCGGGCTAACATCGCCCGGCTGGTGAAGGGCACCGAGTCCAGGTTCACCCTGCATAAGAAAAAGCCGGCCGGATCCGTCCGGACGGACCCGGCGGACAAGCCCGGCGGGTCCCCTTCGGAGAAGCCGGCGGACACACCCGCCGCGGACGGCAGGGAGGGAAAGCAATGAGAGCGGCTGTCATCGGAAGCGGCGCCTGGGGCACCGCACTGGCGCTTGTATTGATGGAGAACGGCCACCAGGCCGCCCTCTGGAGCTATACCCGGGAGGAGAGCGACGCCATCGCCGCCCACCGGGAGAACCCCATGCTCCCCGGCGTCCCCCTGCCGGACGAGCTGGAATTGACCACCGACCTTGCCTGCGTGAAGGGGAGGGACCTGGTGGTGCTTGCCACCCCCTCCTTCGCGGTCCGCTCCACCGCGAAGGCCATCCGGGAGGTCATCGACCCCGGCGTCCCCGTGGTGCTGGTGTCCAAGGGCATCGAGAAGGGGACCTCCATGCTGCTCCACCAGGCCGCCGCCCAGGAGCTGGGGGAGAGGACTCCGCTGGTGGTGCTGTCCGGCCCCTCCCACGCGGAGGAGGTGGGCAGGGGAGTGCCCACCGCCGTGGTGGTGGCCTCCGAGAGCCGCCAGGCCGCCGAGCTGGTCCAGGATCTGTTCATGAACCGCCGGTTCCGCATCTACACCACTCCGGACATCGTCGGGGTGGAGATCGGCGCGGCGCTGAAAAACGTCATCGCCCTGTGCGCCGGCTGCTGCGACGGCATGGGCCTGGGGGACAACACCAAGGCCATGCTCATGACCCGGGGCCTCACCGAGATCGCCCGGCTGGGGGTGGCCATGGGGGCCCGGAAGGAGACCTTCGCCGGCCTCGCCGGGGTGGGGGACCTGATCGTCACCTGCACCTCCATGCACTCCAGAAACCGCCGGGCGGGCATCCTGCTGGGCCAGGGAAAGACCATCCGGCAGGCCATGGACGAGATGGGCGGCGCGGTGGTGGAGGGCTATTACGCCGCCGCCAGCGCCAGGGAGCTGGCCGAAAAGGCCGGGGTGGAGATGCCCATCACCGCCGGGGCCTGCGCGGTGCTGTACGACGGGGCGGACCCCCGCCAGGTGTTGTCCCAGCTCATGAGCCGGGAGAAGCGAGGCGAGCTGGAGGAAGAGGAGAGCTGGATCTGAACAGATCGAAAAAAGCCGGCGGCCGCCGGCTTTTTTATGGGAGGTGCTTATGAAAACCACAGCCATCGGCGTAGAGAACCTGTGCGTCCCCTGTCATGCCCATTGCCGCTATTGCCTGTTGAACTGGAATGGAAGGACTTTTGGTGTGGATTATGACAGGGGAAAACGCTTTACAGAGCGTTTGTTTTCCGAGTTAAAATTGGAACGCCCTGATTTAGGTGTTTTTTATCACATTGGCTATTGCATGGACGGTCCCCGCCTGCCGGATTACATCCGGTTCTGCCGGTCTGTCGGATCGCCCTCCGGGGAGTTTTTGCAGATCAACGGTCTGGCGCTCCGCGACCGGGAAGAAGCTGAGGGGTATATCAGGGATATCGCTTCGCTGGGGATCAGACGGGTAGATCTGACGTTTTACGGTTTGCGGGAGTATCACGACCGCTTCGCGGGCCGGACAGGGGACTTTGACCTGCTGCTGGCCCTGCTGGACGCGGCGGGCTTGGTTGGAGTACAGGCGGAGGTGAGTCTGCCCATTCTGCGGGAGAACATGGCACAGGCGGACGCCTTGCTGGGGCTGCTGAAAGAGTACCAGGTAGGGAGGTATTTTGCCTTCCTGCCCAACGGCAAGGGCCGTGGACGGACCATTGAGGACCAGCGGCTCACCAGAGCGGAATTTGAGAGCCTTTCACGGGAAGTACGGGCCTGCTTTTCTCCTAACGTGCGATATCAGACTGAGGCGGAATGGATCCGGGATGGGATTTGGCCTGTACCCATGACCCGGACGCTTACGCTTTCTCTGACGCCGGAAAACATAGATGAACTGGAGGCGATGCCCGCCGGAGCGGTCGCCTCTATGCTGGAGGAGATGGACGACCACTTTTACGCCGCCATGCCACAGCCGGCGGAACTGGCGGCATGCTGCGGCGATCCAGAGGGGCGGAAAATGTACCGCCTGCGCGATCTGCTTTTGGAGTGGCGGGGGCGGTTTTTGGAGACATCCGGCTACTCTCTCCACGATATGGATGACGAACGAGGCCATTTCAGCGTCCGGGTGTGATAAAAACGCCCCGTACCAGGCGGTACGGGGCGTCTTGTTGGCTTGAGCTCAAATCACACCGCGCGGGCGACCTTGCCGGAACGGAGGCAGCGGGTGCACACATAGACGTGCTTGGGGGCGCCGTCCACAACAGCCTTGACGCGCTTGACGTTGGGCTTCCAGGGGCGGTTGGAGCGCCGGTGGGAGTGGGACACCTGGATGCCGAAGTTCACGCCCTTGCCGCAGAACTCGCACTTAGCCATATTGACAAACCTCCTCGCTGGTTAGAATTGCAACGATAACCGCGCTAACTATGATATCTTAGCAGAAAGCAAATGGAAAATCAAGTGTGAATTTGCGGAATCAGCTATTTTTTTCTGGGCGCGGGTATGATATAATACCTCTGTTCGTAAACTGCGAAAGGAGCGTGAGCCTATGGCGGCGCGCAAGAGCATCAAGCTGGGCACGATCATTGACCAGTTCCGGCTGGAGGTGCTGTACGGCCCGGAGGGATACCGGGAGCGGAAGATCACCATCGAACACGTGGACCGGCCCGGTTTGCAGTTGACCGGATATTTCGACTACTTCGACAAAGAGCGCATCCAGCTCATCGGCCTGGTGGAGACCTCCTATCTGAACGGGCTGACGGCGGAGGAGCGGGAGCGCCGGTTCGATATGCTCTTCGGGTACAACCCGCCGGCGGTCATCTTCGCCCGGGGGCTGGAGCCCTACCCGGAGTGCATGGAGATGGCAAAAAAGCACGGCCAGGTCATCCTCCGCACCGGCGAGAACACCGCCAACATCATGAGTATGCTCATCGCCTATCTGCGCATGGCGCTCTCTCCCACCATCACCCGGCCCGGGGTCCTGGTGGAGGTCTACGGCGAGGGCGTGCTGCTGGCGGGGGAGTCCGGCGTGGGCAAGAGCGAGATCGCCATTGAGCTCATCAAGCGGGGCCACCGGCTCATCGCCGACGACGCGGTGGAGATCCGCCGCACCCCCAACGGCGGACTCATCGGCACCTCCCCGTCCCTGATCCGCCACTATATGGAACTGCGCGGCATCGGCGTGGTGGACGTGGAGCGGCTGTTCGGCATGTCGGCCATCAAGTTCGACACGCCCATCGATCTGCTCATCAACCTGGAGGATTGGCAGGAGGGCAAGATCTATGACCGGCTGGGCGCCGACGAGCTGTTCACCGACCTGATGGGGGTGGAACTGCGCACCATCACCATCCCGGTGAAGCCGGGGCGGAACCTGGCGGCCATCGTGGAGGTGGCGGCCATGAACAACCGCAACCGCAAGATGGGCTACAACGCCGCCAAGGAGTTCGTCCAGAAGGTGGATGCGCACATCTATCAAAAATACTACGAGAGCGGCCTGGGCGGCGCGGCCCAGGCTCAAAACGAAACAGAGTGACCTGCCTGGGAGGGATACGCTATGTGCGGCATCGTTGGATACGTAGGGGGGGAGGAGGCCGCCCCCATCCTGCTGGACGGCCTGGCCCGGCTGGAGTACCGGGGCTACGACTCCGCCGGAGTGGCCATTTTTGACGGGGACCGGCTCCAGGTGGCCAAGGCCAAGGGCCGGCTGCGGGTGCTGTCCGATATGATCCAGGGCGGGGCGGCCATCCACGGGACCATCGGCGTGGGCCACACCCGCTGGGCTACCCACGGCGCCCCGTCGGACGTGAACTCCCACCCCCAGGTGAGCCGCAGCGGCCGCATCGCGGTGGTACATAACGGCATCATCGAGAACTACGCCGAACTGAAGGAGTTCCTGTCCGGCAGAGGGGTGGACTTCACCTCCGAGACCGACACCGAGGTGGTTGCCCACCTGATCGAGTACTTCTACAAGGGCGACCTGCTCCAGGCGGTGGGCAGGGTGCTCCACCGCATCGAGGGGGCCTACGCCCTGGGCATCATCTGCGCCGACGAGCCGGAGCGGCTCATCGCCGTGCGGAAGGACAGCCCGCTGATCCTGGGGCTGGGGAAGGGCTTCAACTTCCTGGCCTCCGACGTGACCGCCATCATCAAGCACACCCGGGACGTCATCTACATGGAGGACGGGGAGATCGCGGAGCTGACCCGGGATGGCGTCAAATGCTATAACCACCTGCTCCGGCCGGTGCGCAAGGAGATCTCCCATGTGGATTGGGAGATCGACGCGGCGGAGAAGGGCGGCTACGAGCACTTCATGCTCAAGGAGATCATGGAGCAGCCGGAGGCCCTCCGCCGGGCCATCTTCCCCCGGATCCGGGACGGAGAGGTGGTGCTGGAGGACTTCTCCCTGAGCGACGAGTATATCAAGGCCCTCCGCAAGATCTTTATCGTGGCCTGCGGCTCCTCCTACCATGTGGGCATGGTGGGCAAGTATAACCTGGAGCGCCTGCTCCGCATCCCCGTGGAGGTGACGCTGGCCTCCGAGTTCCGGTACATGGACCCCATCCTGGATGAGAACACCCTGGTGGTGGTCATCAGCCAGTCCGGCGAGACGCTGGATACCATGGCCGCCCTCCGGGAGGCCAAGGGACTGGGGACCAAGATCCTGTCCATCGTCAATGTGGTGGGCTCGTCCATCGCCCGGGAGTCCGACGTGGTCCTCTACACCTGGGCGGGGCCGGAGATTGCCGTGGCCACCACCAAGGCCTACTCCACCCAGCTGGCGGTGGTGGACCTATTGGGGCTGTACTTCGCCCGGAAGCGGGGCTCCATCACGGAGGAGCGCTGCCGCGCGGCCATTCAGGCCCTGCTCATGCTGCCCTCCCAGATGGACGCGGTGCTGGAGAAACACGAGAACATCCAGTACTACGCCTCCCAGTACTTCAACCACAACTCCATCTTCTTCATCGGCCGCAACGTGGACTACGCCCTCGGGCTGGAGGGGTCCCTGAAGCTGAAGGAGATCAGTTACATCCACTCCGAGGCCTACGCCTCCGGGGAACTGAAGCACGGCACCATCTCCCTGATCGAGGACGGGACCCTGGTGGTGGCGGTGGCCACCTACGACCGCCTGTTCGAGAAGGCCATGAGCAACGTGGTGGAGGTGAAGAGCCGGGGGGCCGATGTGCTGGCCCTTACCACCGAAAAGCGGGAGGAGGATATGGCCAGGAACGCCAACTGCCTCATCACCATCCCGGACACCGACGAGCTGCTGCTGCCCTCCCTGGGGGTGGCGCCCCTGCAGCTGTTCGCCTACTATGTGGCCCTCATGCGAGGCTGCGACGTGGATAAGCCCCGGAACCTGGCCAAATCGGTGACGGTGGAATAACGGATCGGACAGAAGGGCGGCGGCCATGTGGCCGCCGCCCTTTTGCGTGAAAAATTCGCGTTTTTGCCCGCTGTCTCAGGAAAATAAGGACAATCCGCCGCCGCATATGATCCCACGGAGGTGGTTCATCCATGTGGACGGCATGGCTTTTACTGACCCTGAACGGACTGTTCTTCACCCTGCGGCTGGCAAACAGCACCGGCTCCTTTCCACGGGCGCTCACAAAGGAGGAGGAGCAGGACTGCCTGCGGCGGATGGCGGAGGGGGACGCCGACGCCAGGGACACCCTCATCGAGCACAATCTGCGGCTGGTGGCCCACATCGTGAAGAAGTACTACACCGCCGCCAGCGACCAGGACGACCTGATCTCCATCGGCACCATCGGCCTCATCAAGGGGGTGTCCACCTTCCGGCCGGACAAAAACGTGAAGCTGGCCACCTACGCCAGCCGGTGCATCGAAAACGAGATCCTGATGTATTTCCGCTCCCAGAGGAAGCTCCAGGGGGAGGTGTCCCTGTCCGACACCCTGGACGGGGAGGGGGAGAACGGCTCGCTGTCCCTGATGGACGTGGTGAAGGTGGACGACACCATGCTGGAGGATCTGGACCTGCGGGACGCCTGCGCCAGGATCCGCCGGTGCGTGAAGACCTGCCTCACCGGGCGGGAGGCCCATATCATCCGGCTGCGCTACGGGCTGGACGGCCGGCAGCCTCTGACCCAGCGGGAGATCGCCTCCCTGTGCGGCATCAGCCGGAGCTATGTGTCCCGCATCGAAAAGAAGGCCTTGGAGAAGCTGCGGGAGGAATATGACAAGGGGTGAGAGCGGGGCGGGGCGGTCCGGAAACCGCCCCGTTTTGCCAATTCAGGGTTGTATTCCCCGCGCGATTGTGCTATGATAACCTCTGCTGAACGGACCGCGAAACGATTTCCCCGTCCGGCGCACCAGGAGAAACGGGAGATCCTCCCGATGATACACAAGAGGTGGCAAGATGAAACTGCGCTTTATTCTGGCTCTGTGGGCGGCAAAGCTGTCCCAGCCCCTGCTGAAGATCACCGGGCACAAGGGCACCAACTTCCCCGGCGAGCTGGCCCTGAAGCTCTGCCCGGAGTTTCTGCGGTATATCGCCAAGCCCGCCCGCATCGTGGCTGTCACCGGCACCGACGGGAAGACCAGCGTGACCAATCTGATCTGCGATATGCTGGAGGCCTCCGGCCAGCGGGTGCTGAGCAACCGGGCCGGCGCCAACACCAACGCCGGCGTGTCCACCTGCCTGCTGTCCGGGGCCACCATTTTCAACCGCACCAGATTCGACGTGGCCGCCCTGGAGGTGGACGAGCGCTCCGCCGGCCGGGTCTACCCCTATGTCAAGCCGCAGCTGATCGCCGTCACCAACCTGTTCCGGGACTCCATCATGCGCAACGGGCACCCGGAGTTCATCGCCTCCTTCCTCACCGCCAACCTGCCCGCCGAGAGCAGACTGGTCCTCAACGCCGACGACCTCATCTCCTCCTCGGTGGCCCCCGATAACCCCCGGGTCTACTTCGGCCTGGACCGCCTGCCCACCGATGTGACGGACTGCATCAACCGGCTCAACGACCTTCGCATCTGCCCCAAATGCGCCGGCAAGCTGGAATATGAGTACCGCCGCTACCATCACATCGGCCGGGCCAGGTGTGCGGACTGCGGGTTCCGCTCCCCGGATTACGACTACGAGGGGAAGGACGTGGACCTGGCCAACATGACCATAACGGTGGCGGACAAGTCCGGTAGCCAGACCTACCGGCTGCTGTCCGACAGTATCTTCAACATCTACAATCTGCTCACCGCCGTGGCGGTGCTGCGGGAGATGGGCATGGACCATCAGACTATCGCCGGCCTCGCGGAAAAGATTGACATCGTGAGCAGCCGCTTCCAGGCTGAAAAGGTGGGCCAGGTGGAGGTGGTTATGCAGATGGCCAAGGACCGCAACGCCCTGGCCTGTTCCCGGGCCTTCGACTACGTGGCCTCCCGCCCCGGCGAGAAGGAGATCCTGCTGATGATGAACAACCTCAGCGACGAGGTGGAGTGGTCGGAAAACGTCTGCTGGCTCTACGACTGCGACTTTGAGTTTTTGAACAACGAGCAGATCACCCACATCGTCACCACCGGCCCCCGGGGCAAGGACTACAACCTGCGCCTGCGGCTGGCCGGCGTGCCGGAGGAGCGCATCAGCTGGGCCAGGAAGGAGATGGACGCGGCGGACAAGCTATACCTCCGGCCAGGCAGCAGCGTCTATATCCTCTACGGCGCGGACAACCGCTCCCTGGACATGGGCTTCCGCGTCCGGGAGAAGGTCGTGAAACTGGCGGAGGAGGCGGGAAAATGAAGATCGAGGTCATCTATCCCGAGATCTGCAATCTCTACGGCGATCTGATGAACGCCGAGTATCTGGCCCGGAGCTGCGGCGCCGAACTGGTCAACACCGGGCTGAAGGAGAAACCCCGGTTCCTCTCCGAGAAGATCCCCCTGGTCTTCATGGGCACCACCACCGAGCGGGGACAGGAGCTGGCCAGAGACGCCTTCGCCCCCTGGCTGGACGGCCTGAAACAGCGCACCCGGGCGGGGGGTCTCACCCTCCTCACCGGAAACGCCCTGGAACTGTTCGGAGAGTATATCCAGGAGGAGGACGGAAACAGGATCCCCATGCTGGGCCTGTTCCCCATCCACGCCGAGCGCCGCATGATGGCCCGGTATAACTCCCTCTACCTGGGCAAGTACGGCGAGATGGACATTGTGGGCTTCAAGAGCCAGTTCAGCCACTCCTACGGCGACAACGGGGAGGGCCTGTTCACCACCACCCGCGGCGCGGGCCTCAACCCCGGTGTGAAGGCCGAGGGCCTGCGGTGGAACAACCTGATGGCCACTTATCTGGTGGGGCCGCTGACCATCGTGAACCCTCCCTTCGCCAAGGAGCTTCTGCGGCTCATGGGGGTGGAGGAGCCCCATCTGGAATTTGAGGAGGCCGCCATGGACGCCTACCGTACCCGTGTGGAGGAGTTCTCCGACCCCAATCGGGGGTTCACCTATCACTGAGGTGGGACCTTTATGGATATCCTGGTCATCAACGGCAGCCCCAAGGGCAAAAACAGCGCCACCCTCCAGACGGTGCTGTACCTCCAGATCCTCCACCCGGAGCACACCTTTGAGATCCTGGACGCGGGGGCGAAGATCAAGCTCTATGAGCGGGACTTCTCCGAGGCCAAAGCGGCGCTGGAAAAGGCGGATCTGCTTCTGTTCTCCTATCCGGTGTACACCTTTGTGGTGCCCAGCCAGCTCCACCGGTTCGTGGAGCTGATGAAGGGCAGCGGTGCGGCCATCGCCGGGAAATACGCCACCCAGATCACCACCTCCAAGCACTTCTATGACGTCACCGCCCACCGGTTCATCAGGGATAACTGCCAGGACATGGGGCTCAGGTTCATCGACGGCCTCAGCGCCGACATGGACGATCTGACCACCGACAAGGGCCAGAAAGAGGCCCGGGACTTCTTTGACTATCTGGTCTGGCAGATGGAGCGCGGCCTCTCCGAGCCGGTGACGGTCCCTCCGCCCGTTCCTGCGAAGCACGTCCCCGTCACCGTGCCCGAATCGGCGGGGGAGAAGGGCGGAAACGTGATCGTCGTCACCGACTGCGGCCCGGAGGACGCCCAGCTCAAAGCGATGATCGACCGGTTCCGGGCGGTGCTGCCCCTGAACACCACCGTGGTGAACATCCTGGACTTCCCCATCAAGGGCGGGTGCCTGGGCTGCTTCAACTGCGCCGTGGACGGCCAGTGCGTCTACAACGACGGCTTCTCCCAGCTGCTGCGGGAGAAGATCCAGACCGGCCAGGCCATCGTCACCGCCTTCACCGTCCGGGACCACTCCAAGGGCTACCGCTTCAAGCTGTACGACGACCGGCAGTTCTGCAACGGCCACCGCACCGTCACCATGGGGATGCCCATGGGCTATCTGGTGTGCGGCGACCTGAGCCGGGAGGAGAATCTGCGGCTGATCCTGGAGGCCGAGCCCCAGGTGGGGGGCAATTACCTGGCCGGCATCGCCTGCGACGAGGTGGACCCAGACGGGGAGATCGACGCCATGGCCGCGAAGCTGGCCTACGCCATCGAGCACAGCTATGAGAAGCCCGCCAACTTCTACGGCGTGGGCGGCATGAAGATCTTTCGGGACCTGATCTGGCTCATGCAGGGCATGATGAGGGCGGACCACAAATTCTACAAGGCCCACGGGCAGTACGACTTCCCCCAGAAGAACCGAGGGCGGATGCTGGCGATGTACCTGGTGGGCGGCATGCTGGCCAACCCAAAGCTGAAAGCCAAAGTAGGGGACAGGATGACCGAGGGGATGATCGCTCCCTACCAGAAGGCGCTGGAGCGGGCGAGAAGGGAAATGGAGCCCGCGAAAAAGACCGGCGTCACCGTGTCGGTCGGTGGAAAGCGGATATTTGGCGACAAATCGTGATATGGACACGTAAAAAACCAGGGTATGCCAAAAGGCATACCCTGGTTTTTGTCTATGGAAGGGATCAATCCTTCAGGTCCTTGATGGCGGCCTGGGCGGCAGCCAGACGGGCGATGGGCACCCGGAAGGGGGAGCAGGACACATAGTCCAGGCCCACCCGGTGGCAGAACTCCACGGAGGTGGGATCGCCGCCGTGCTCGCCGCAGATGCCCAGATGCAGATTGGGGTTGGCGGAGCGGCCCAGCTTGGCAGCCATGGCGATGAGCTTGCCCACGCCGTTCTGGTCCAGCTTGGCGAAGGGGTCGTTCTCGTAGATCTTCTTGTCGTAGTAGGCGCCCAGGAACTTGCCGGCGTCGTCACGGGAGAAGCCGAAGGTCATCTGGGTCAGATCGTTGGTGCCGAAGGAGAAGAAGTCGGCCTGCTTGGCGATCTCGTCGGCGGTGAGGGCGGCCCGGGGGATCTCAATCATGGTGCCGACCTTATACCGCATGGAGGACCCGGCGGCATAGATGAGGCGGTCGGCGGTGGAGTCCACGATGCTCTTGACGTAGGCCAGCTCCTTCACGTCGCCCACCAGGGGGATCATGATCTCGGGGACCACGGTCCAGTTGGGATGGCGGTCCTGGACGTTCAGGGCGGCCTTGATGACGGCGCGGGTCTGCATGGCGGCGATCTCGGGATAGGTGACCGCCAGACGGCAGCCGCGGTGGCCCATCATGGGGTTGAACTCGT
>CANRFU010000054.1 GCA_947629975.1 uncultured Oscillospiraceae bacterium
GCGTTGGACGCCTGGGTGGTGACCGCCAGGAAGGGGCAGGTGCCCAGGATCAGCACCAGGATGGGGTTCTCCTTGATAATGCCGTTGGTGAGGATGGCGAGTTTTTTGTTCTTCATCCCGGTCAGCCCTCCTTTACCAGTTCATAGACCGCGAACGCGTCGCGGACGGCGCGGATGTAGAAGTTGGACGACTTGGTGGCGCCGGTGATGGTGTCGATGGCGCCGCCCGCCAGGTCCTCGTCGGTCTTGCCGGGGAACTGGCCCTTGAAGTCGTCCCCGGTGACCTTGGAGCCCATGCCGGGGGTCTCCTTGTTGCTGATGACCTTGGTCTCCACGATCTTCCCCTCGCCGTCGATCCCCACGCTCATGACCAGGGTGCCCTTGCCGCCGTAGCCCTCGGCGGTGAGCATGAACACATAGCCCGCGCCGTTGGCGGCCTTATAGGCCTCGGTGACCTGGTTGCCGTCGGGGACGGCGATCTCGATCTGCAGGAAGGAGTCGGCCCCGGGCAGCACCTCCAGCCGGGCCTCCTCGGCGATCCGGGCCTGGGTGGCGGCGATGATGGGGGCGGTGATGTGGTTGGTGACGGCCAGCAGCAGGGTCATCACCAGGCAGATGGCGGTGAGCACCCCGATGGGGGCCACAAAGTCGCTCACCACGCTGGACTTGGTCTTCGTCATGCCGCCACACCTCCAAACGGTTTGGTACGGGTCCACTGGCAGATGTACGGATTGAGGATGTTCATCAGCAGGATGGAGAAGGACACGCCCTCAGGGTAGTTGCCCCAGACCCGGATACAGACGGTGATGAGCCCGCAGCCCACGCCGAAGATCAGCTTGCCGGCGGGGGTGGGGGGAGAGGTGGTGTAGTCGGTGGCCATGAAGAACGCGCCGATGAACAGGCCGCCCGCCATGACTTGGTAGAGGGGCTGCTGGCCCAGCAGGGCGGTGAGCACCAGCACGGTCCCGATGAAGGCTGCCGGGGTGTGCCAGGTGATGACCTTGCGGATCATCAGATAGATCCCGCCGATGAGCAGGGCCAGGCAGGAGGTCTCGCCCAGGGAGCCGCCCCGGGCGCCCAGGAACATGTTCAGCAGGGGGGGCAGGTCGGCGGCGGTATAGGTCCCGGCGGACACGCCGTTGATCCCCGCGATGACGGCCAGCGGGGTGGCGGAGGAGGTGGCGTCGGAGAAAGCGGCGGGCACCCAGTGGGTCATGTTGGCGCCGAAGGCGACGAGCATGATGATCCGGGCGGTGATGGCCGGGTTGGCGAAGTTCATGCCGATCCCGCCGAACAGCTGCTTGACCATCACGATGGCCACGAAGGCGCCGAAGGCGGCCTGCCACAGGGGGATGGTCACCGGCAGGTTCAGGGCCAGCAGCAGCCCGGTGACCACGGCGGACAGATCGCCGATGGTGACGGGCCGGCGGGTGATCTTCTCAAAGCCCCACTCGCTCAGCACGGCCACGGCGATACACACCGCCTCCACCAGCAGGGACCGCCAGCCGAAGAACAGCGCCGAGGCGATCACCGCGGGGCACAGGGCGATGACGACGTCCCGCATGATGGTGGTGGTGGTCTCAGGGGCGTAGACGTGGGGGTTGACGGATACTACCTTGTTAGCCATTGACGCCCGCCTCCTTCTGCGCCGCCTCTTTGGCCTTTTTCTTCTCCTCGGCCGCTTTCAGCTCGGCGTTGTATTTGTTCAGCACGGCCTTGGCCAGCTTGTTCACCTGGACCAGGGGCCGCCGGGCGGGGCAGCCGTAGGAGCAGCACCCGCACTCCATGCACAGATTGACCTTCAGCGCCTTCAGGGCGGCGCCGTCCCGCTCGTTGTAGGCCCGCTCGATCTCCAGGGGCATGAGGTGGAAGGGGCAGTGGGCCACGCACCGGCCGCAGCGGATGCAGGCGGTGGGGGTGGGGTCGGCTGCCTCCTTCTCGGCAAAGGCCAGGATGGCGTTGGTGTTCTTCATGACGGGGGCGTCCAGGCTGGGCACGCAGATCCCCATCATGGGGCCGCCGTAGAGGACCTTGCGGGGCTCGGCCTTGAGACCCACGTAGTCCAGCACGTCCTTGATGGGGGTGCCCACCGGGACGATCAGGTTCTGGGGGTTGGCCACGGCGGAGCCGTCCACGGTGATGACCTTCTCCACCAGGGGCATGCCTGTCTCGATGTACTTGGCGATGACCGCCAGGGTGGTGCAGTTGATGACGATACAGCCCACGTCGATGGGCAGCTTGCCCTCGGGGACGATCTCGCCGGTGGTGTTGTAGATCAGCACCTTCTCGCCGCCCTGGGGGTACAGGGCGGGCAGCTCGGCCACCTCGAACCCGGGGACGCCCCGGCCCGCCTCCCTCATGACGGTGATACACTCGGGCTTGTTGTCCTCGATCCCGATGATGATGTTGTCGGCGGTGTAGTACTTCTGGAGCAGCTGAGCGCCGTTGATGATCCGGCTGGCGTTGTCGATCATGGTGCGGGTGTCGGAGGTGATGTAGGGCTCGCACTCCGCGCCGTTTATGATGATGTGGTGTACCCGGTCGGGGTCCACGTTCAGCTTCACCGACGTGGGGAAACCCGCGCCGCCGAGGCCGATGACCCCGCAGGCGCGCACCGCCTCTACAAAGGACTTCTGGTCGGTGATGACGGGCTTCTCCAGCCCCTCGTACTCGGCCTGGAGCCCGTCGCTCTCAATGACGACGGCGGTGTCGAACCGGCCGTTGGAGCTGAGGATCTCGTCCAGCTTTTTCACCTTGCCGGACACGCCGGAATAGATGGGGGCCGACATGAAGCCCCCCGCCTCGGCGATGAGCTGGCCCACCTTGACCTGGTCCCCCGGCTTGACCACCGGTTTCGCCGGCGCGCCGATGTTCATGGACATGGGCACCGTGATCACCGGGGGCGGCGGCATCCGGGTGGGCCGGTTCCCCGCGGTGTTCTTCATGTGCGGGGGGTGGACGCCGTGCAGTTTGCCCTTAAACACGTATCTTCCTCCTTTTCGGACCCGGCGCGTCCGGGCCCTTTCTCAAAACCGCGCCCGCTATGAGCTACAGTACCCTTTATTATACCATCTTCCGGGCCAAAAGCAAGATATAATTCCGATATGTTTATGGAATTTTTCTTATTTTTCGGCGGGAAAACAGGACAACTTTGTGAAAATTGTGACAGATTGCCGGAACCGTATTCCCTTTTCCGCCGGGAGGTGCTATAATCGGCTATCATGATCCGGAGAGGGGGCGCCGCCGTGGAACGGCCCATAGCCGCCGGCTTTGTGGGAATCGAGACGGCGCTGTACGCCGCCTTTCTCGCCATGGATCTCACAGGGGCCGGCCCTTCCACCGTGCCGGTGAAGTACGCCGGTATCCTCTTATGCGTATGCGTTGCCCTCTATGCCGCCCTCCGGGGCGGGGACCGGCTGGCCCTGCCGGCCCTGGCCCTCACCGCCCTGGCCGACTGGTTTCTGCTGGTGCGGAACGACCGGTACGCCGTGGGGGTGGCGGTGTTCCTGTGCGTGCAGACGGTGTATTACCTCCGCCTGCGGAGGCTGGGGGCGGGGAGCGGATGGCCCCTCCGGGCGGCCCTGGCCCTGCTGGCCGGGGCGGGGCTGTACGCCCTGAACCTGGCGTCGCCCCTGAACCTGCTGGCGGGGCTGTACTTCTCCCAGCTGCTCTCCAATACGCTGCTGGCCTGGTCGGTGAAGGGGAAGCACCTGACCCTGTTCGCCCTGGGCCTGACCCTGTTCGTAGGCTGCGACGTGTGCGTGGGCCTCACCAACTCCGGGCTGCTGCCGCCGGAGGTCCTGCGCTTTGTCTCCGTCGGGATGTGGCTGTTCTATCTGCCCTCCCAGGTCCTGATCGCCCTGTCCGCCCTGCCGGAGGAGGTGTCCCATGAAAACCAGTAAGCTGCTGACGGTGCTGCTGGCCGTCGTCCTGGCGCTGCTGCTGCTCACCGCCGCCATCGCCGTGCCCATCCTGTGCCGGCCCTTCTACTACGCCCATATCGGCCCCCTGCACATCGTGGAGGACACCGACTTCACCGAGGGGCAGATCAAAACGGCGTTCAACGAGATGCTGGACTACTGCCTGGGAGCCGAGGAGTTCTCCACCGGCGATCTGAAATGGTCCCAGAGCGGGAAGGATCACTTCACCGACGTGCGGGCGCTGTTCCTGCTGGATCTGCGGCTGCTGGCGGCGTCGGTGATCGCGCTGGCTGTCCTGCTGGTGATCGAGCGGGCGGCCAGGCTGCGTGCCGCGCCCCTGCTGGGGAGGGGCCCCTCCTTCTGGGCGGGGGCCGGACTGGGCGGCGCCTTCCTCCTCATCGGGGGGCTGGCCGCTCTGGACTTCGACCGGGCCTTCGTCATCTTTCACTCCCTCTTTTTTCCCGGGAAAACCAACTGGCTGTTCGACCCCAACACCGACCAGATCATTCTGATCCTGCCGGAGGAATTCTTCCGCAACTGCGCTATCCTGATTCTGGCGATTTTGATCGCCGGGTGCGTTGGGATGATCCTGTTTGATCTGCGGCGGAGACCGTAGGGGCCGCCGCCTTCGGCGGCCCGTTTGATTGCCCCGCGCTGACATGGCGGGCCGCCACATGGGGCGGCCCCTACATCGTGAAACGCAAAAAGCCGCCGGTCCTCTGACCGGCGGCTTCGCCGTTTTTTACTCGCGGGCGAGGTAGTCCCCCATCCGCCCGATGGTCTTGGGGGTGCACACCGCCGTGACCAGGATGTCCTCGCCGTACTCCACCGACTCCACCCTGGCCTCCCGGTAGAGGGCGTCCAGCGCCCCGGCCCTGTCGTAGGGCAGGCGGAGGACCACCCGGCGGGCGCGGTCCAGCCGCTCCCCGATGGCCTCCAGCAGCCTGTCCAGCCCCTCGCCGGTGCGGGCGGAGATGGACACCATGCCGTCCCCGTGGGGCAGGATGTCCCCCACGAACTTGTCGCACTTGTTGAAGACCTCCAGGCGCGGCGTCTCGGCCGCCCCCAGCTCCACCACCAGACGGTCCACCACCTCGGCCTGCTCCCGCCAGCGGGGGTCGGAGGCGTCGATGACGTGGAGCAGCAGGTCGGCGAAGGTGAGTTCCTCCAGGGTGGCCTTGAAGGCGTCCACCAGCTGATGGGGCAGCTTGGAGATGAAGCCCACCGTGTCTGAAATGAGGGCGGTGCAGGTGTCGGACACATTCAATACCCGGGTGGTGGTGTCCAGGGTGTCGAACAGGCGGTCGTTGGCGGGGATTTCCGAGCCGGTGAGGGCGTTCAGCAGGGTGGACTTGCCCGCGTTGGTGTAGCCCACGATGGCGATCACCGGGACCTCGTTCTTCTCCCGGCGCTCCCGCTGGGTGGCCCGCGCCCGGCGCACGTCCTTCAGCCCGGCCTCCAGCTTGTCGATCTTCCGGTGGATGGCCCGCCGGTCGCTCTCCAGCTGGGTCTCACCGGGGCCTCTGGTGCCGATGGCGCCCTCCTGCCGCTCCAGGTGCTTCCACATGCCCGTCAGCCGGGGCAGGAGGTATTTGTACTGGGCCAGCTCCACCTGCAAGCGGCCCTCGCTGGTCCGGGCCCGCTTGGCGAAGATGTCCAGGATCAGCGCCGCCCGGTCGATGACGGCCATCCCCAGCTCCTCGGCGAGGACCCGCTGCTGGGAGGGGGAGAGGGGGTTGTCGAAGATGACGATATCGGCCCCCAGGCTGTGGGCCAGCTCCTTTACCTCCGCCAGCTTGCCCTCGCCGATGAAGGTGCGGGGGTCGGGGGCGGGGCGGTTCTGTAAGACCGTGCCCAGGCAGGTCCCGCCCGCCGTCTCCAGCAGGGCGGACAGCTCCTCCAGCGTGTCCTCCCCGGCGTTCTCCTCCCGGGTCAGGGCGGGGGAGCTGAGGCCCACCAGCACCGCCCGGTTGATGGTTTTGGGTTGCGTTTCGTCGAACATATTGGCTCCTTTGTGATTTGGTATGGGTCAGACCTTTTTCAGCGCCTCCACGATCTCGCCCCAGTACATATCGTGGTAGTCCTTGTCGTACCACTTCTCCACCACGTCGGCGGGCATACGCCCCTCCTCCATGGGGACCACCATCCGCTTGCGGCAGACCAGCACCAGGTCGGCCTCCTCAAAGTAGGGGGCGCCGCAGGCGGCGAAGGCGGGGGTGAACCCGCACTCCTTCACCTTGTCCACGTCCCGACCGCTCTTGCTGCCGCAGAGGGACAACTGCTTCCGGTACTGCTCGCCGTAAAAGGAGAGGGTGAAGTACTCGTTTTCGTCCACAAATTTCTTGGTGTACCGCTGGGGCCGGATATAGGCGATGGCCATGGGCGCGCCCCACAGCACCCCCAGCCCGCCCCAGGAGGCGGTCATGGTGTTGAGCTGTTCGGGGGTGCCGGCGGTGATGAGCATCCACTGCTCGCCGATGGCGGCGAAGGGGTTCAGGTCCAGGGTTTTGGGATCGACTTTTTGGAACATAGTTGTGGCCTCCTTATTTTGATGCAAAAAAATTGCAAATTCCCTCTTGACAATATGCCTCCCCCATGCTATTTTATGATTGACAAAGAAAGTTGTCAAAATGACAAAGAAAGCGGTCATTACGACAACCCGCCTTGTCAGAAAGGAGGCGCGATATGGGACTGCGCAACCGTTTGAAAGAGCGAAGGGCGGCCCTGGGCGTCAACCAGCAGGAGCTGGGGCGCATGGCCGGGGTGTCCCGGCAGACCATCAGCCTCATCGAGCGGGGGGACTACTCGCCCTCGGTGACGCTGGCCCTCACGCTGGCGAAGATCTGCGGCGTGACGGTGGAGGATATCTTCATTTTAGAGGAGGATGAACATGGATAACCGTGACGAGATCAAACTGGCCAACAAAAAGGCCCTGCCGAAATTTCTGCTCATCATGCTGATCTCCCTGGCCATCGGCTGCGTGATCGGCTTTGTGGGGATCATGGCCCTGCTGGCCGTGGGGGAGGAGAACGCCGCCGGCGCCCTGGCCAGGGCCGGGACGGTCTTCGCCGTGGAGATCGCCCCCTGGCTGCTGGCGGCCTGCGCCGCCGCCCAGCTCCTCTGCGGGTTGGTGTTCACCGCGAAAGTCAAGGCCGTCCTGGCGGACTGGGACGGGGAGGACGAGACCGTCTCCGACCGGGCGGACCGGACGCTGTCCGCTGCCATGTGGGTGAACAGCATCCTGACGACCCTGACCATGTTCCTGTTCGCCGCGTTTTACAGCGTGGGCTTTGCCGTCAGCACCGGCAGCGCGGCGCGGTTCTTCGGCACCATGGTCCTGTTCCTGGCGGCGCTGGCGATCACCATCCTGTTCCAGCAGCGGTATGTGGACATGACCAAGCGGCTGTACCCGGAGAAAAAGGCGTCGGTTTACGACCCCAAGTTCCAGAAGGAGTGGTTCTCCCAGTGCGACGAGGCGGAGCGGGCCGTCATCGGCCAGTGCGCCTTCCGGGCCTACCGGGCGATGAACAATGTCTGCCTGGCCCTGTGGCTGGTGTTCACCCTGGCCGGGATGTTCCTGAGCACGGGCTTCCTGCCGGTGCTGGCCGTCTGCGTCATCTGGGCGGTGGGCCAGTCGGTGTACGCCTGGTGGGGCAGGAAGCTGTCGCCCAGGAACTCGGCGCTGTGAAACATCGTATATGTCCGTAGGGCGCACATTGTGCGCCCGTGGTTTCCGTTGCGGAGACGGCGGGCGCACGCTGTGCGCCCCTACGGAAGTGACGCAAAAAGCCCATGTCATGAAGACATGGGCTTTTGAAATGGCACAGCTTACGCCAGACCGTACTTCTTGTTGAAGCGGCTGACACGTCCGCCGGTGTCCACGACCTTCTGCTTACCGGTGTAGAAGGGGTGACACTTGGAGCAGACTTCCACCTTGATGTCCTTTTTCGTCGAGCCGGTCTCGATGACGTTGCCGCAGGCGCAGGTAATGGTGGTGGCCTGGTACTTGGGATGGATGCCTTCCTTCACGGGGATTCACCTCTTTCTGTCGGTTTCAATGCATTGGGGCATGGTGACCCCCTGTAAACGCAAAACGTATCTTACCACGGCTCGGGGCAAAATGCAAGGACTTTTTTTGCTTTTGGCAGGATTTTTTTCGCGCCGGGCGGTCACAGCCGGCCCACCAGCCAGAGAACGATCCCGTAGACCACGCTGGCGCTGATCCCGTAGGCCAGCACGGGGCCGGCCACGGTGAACAGCTTGGCCCCGGTGCCGGTGACGAATCCCTCGCTCCTGAACTCCAGGGCGGGGGAGACCATGGCGTTGGAGAAGCCGGTGATGGGGACAAGCGTCCCGGCGCCGGCCCGCTTGGCGATGTCGTCGAACACGCCGAGGCCGGTGAGCAGGGAGGCCAGGAAGATCAGGGTGATGGACGTCCAGGTCCCGGCGGCGTCCCTGTCCGCGCCCAGGCTCTGGTACAGGGTCATGAGGCCCTGGCCCCCGGCGCAGATGGCGCCTCCCACCGTGAAGGCCCACAGCAGGTCCTTCCAGAGGGGAGACGGCCTGGCCCGGCCGCTGACGTATTGGTTATACTCCTGATTGGACATTTTCATGGGAAACTCACCTCAGCGGACAGTGTTCCCGGTTTTGGCCGAATTATCCGGCGGAGGCGTTTTTTTCGCGGCTTTCCGCGAGGCTCCGGTGGCCCAGGCCCCGGATGTGGTAGTAGATCAGGGTGAGCACGCTGCACACCAGCCAGCCGGCGGGGTAGCCCATGGCCAGGGGCAGGATGGTATTGCTGACGAAATGGGACACCAGGTACAGGTAGAGCTGCCGGAACACCACGAAGGACCCCAGCATGATGAACATGGGGGCCTTGCTGTCCCCGGCCCCCCGGAGGGCCCCGGCGTAGATCTGGTTGACGCAGCACAGCACGTAGAAGGGGGTCAGCCGCCGGAGGAACAGGGCGCCGTACTCCACCACCTCCGGGGACTTGTCCTGGTCGATGAAGAAGGTGACCAGCTGGGGGGCGGCGGCGATCACCAGGGCGCTGACGGCCACCGTGACCGCGGCGGCCATGGCCAGGGAGGCCCGGACGCCCTGCTTGGCCCGGTGGGGCTGGCCGCTGCCCAGGTTCTGGCCCACAAAGGTGGTGGCCGCCAGGGAGATGGACTGCATGGGCAGGAAGATGAGCTGGTCCATCTTGGTGTAGGCGGTCCAGCCGCCCATGCACTCCTTGCCGAACTGGTTGATGTAGGACTGGACGAACACGTTGGAAAAGGCGGTGACCGCCATCTGCAGGGCCGCCGGGATGCCCACCCGGATGATCTGGCCCAGCAGGTCCAGGTGGATCCGCAGCTTTGACAGGGATACCCGGATGGAGGATCTTGCCCGGAACAGGACCGCCATGGTGAGGACGGCGGACACGCCCTGGGCGATGATGGTGGCGTAGGCCACCCCCCTGACCCCCCAGTGGAATTTGATGACGAACAGCAGGTCCAGCCCGGTGTTCAGCACCGCCGCCACCACCAGAAAGTAGAACGGGCGCCTGGAGTCCCCCACCGCCCGGAGGATGGCGGCCCCCATGTTGTAGAACATCAGCCCGATCATGCCGGCGAAGTAGATGGTCAGATAGGCGCGGGACTCGGGGAAGACCTCGTCGGGGGTCTTCATCAGGCGGAGCATGGATGGGGTCATCAACAGGCCGATGGCGGTGAAGGCCACCGTCAGGACGGCGGTGAGCACCAGGGAGGTGTGGACCGCGTCGCTGACCCGGTCGTCCCGGCGGGCGCCGTAGTACTGGGAGATGACCACCCCCGCGCCGCTGGACAGCCCCATGAAGGAGCCGATGAGCATATTCACGATGGGGGTGACGGTGCCCACGGCGGAGAAGGCCGCGTCGCTGACGAAATTGCCCACCACCCAGGTGTCCACCATATTGTACATCTGCTGGAACAGATTGCCCGCCAGCAGGGGTAGGGAAAACATCAGGATGTGTTTGAACACGCCGCCCCGGGTCATGTCCACGTCGTGCCCGCCGGACTGGGGCCGCAGTTCTCTCTCTTTTTCTTCCACGGTCCTGACTTCCTTTCTTTACGTCCGGGCCCGCCAGAGGAAGGTGACGATCTGGGCGCGGGTGCAGCCGCTGTCCGGGGCGAAGGAGTCCTCCGTGACCCCCTTGGCGACGCCGTCCGCCACCGCCCAGGCCACGGCGTCCTCATAGTAGCTGCCGGGGACCACGTCGGCAAACCGGTCCCCGCCGGACAGCTGAGGGGTGCCGGCCGCCCGGTGCAGGAAGGTGACCGCCTGGCCGCGGGTGCAGGGCGCGTCGGGAGAGAAGGTGGTATCGGTGGTGCCGGTGGTGACGCCAGTCTCCGCCGCCCACAGGGCGGCTTTATAATAGTAGGCGTCCGCCGGGACGTCGGTGAAGGGGCAGGAGGCGGAGGTGGGCTCCGGGGAATCCCAGGCCCGCCAGAGGAAGGTGACGATCTGGGCGCGGGTGCAGCCGCTGTCCGGGGCGAAGGAGTTCTCCGTGATCCCCTTGGCGACGTCATGTTCCACCGCCCAGGAGACGGCGTCGGTGTACCAGGCGCTGCCGGGCACATCGGTAAAGGGAAGGCCGGTGTTGACGGTGACCCTGACGGTGACCGTCCTGCCGCCGGCGGAGGCGGTGACGGAGCCCACGGCGTAGCGGTCCCCGGCGGTGAGGCGGCCCTGGCCGTCGATGGTCCCGACGGCGGCGTCGGCCCGCCAGGTCACGTCCCCGTCATCCATGGCCACGGGCAGGTTCCGCCAGAGGCCGGAGGCGGTCAGATCCACCTTCTGCCCCGGCTCCAGCGTCAGGGAGGACAGAGAGGCGGAGGAGCCCTCCTTCCGCACCCGCAGGGTGGAGAGGGCGTCGGTCACATGGACAGTGAGGGGGTCCCCTCCGGCGGAGATATCGTAGTCCCCGGCGGTGGAGGGGGCGGTGTAGACGGCGGACAGGCCCTCCCCCGCGACGGAGCCGCTCTCGGCCCACCAGATGGGGGCGGTGTCGGAGGGATCCCCCGCGCCGTCATAGGGGGCGGCGGAGAGGGGAAGATCCGCCCCGGCCAGGACCACCTGGGTCTCGCTGTTCACATAGCAGCCGGGGGTCATCAGGGAGGTCCCCACGGGGACGGCCAGGAAGATGGAGTTGTTCACCCGCCGCTCCCCGCCGCCGGAGGGCCGGTTGAGCACCGTGAAGGTGGAGCTGCCCGGCAGGGTGGCCCCCAGGGTGGTGGAGCCGCCCCCGTCCAGGGCGGCGGCGGACACGCAGCCCAGCTCCTGGAGCCGCTCCGCCACCTGGGCGTAGGTCGCCCCCACGGACCAGCCGCTCTGCCGGCCGTCGATGGTGTAGAAGACCGAGGAGCCGTCCTCCCTGACGCCGATGGCGGTGTAGGGATTGGAGGCGGAGGGCAGACCGGAGGCGATCTCCCCGTCCCGCAGGAGGGTGTACAGCCCGGAGAGGCCGTACCGGGCGCTGCCCCAGCGGGAACTGGCCCCGGAGACGGACACCGTCACCCGGTCGCCGGGCCGGAGGGCGCGGAGGGCGGAGAGCAGATCGGCGTTGTTGTAGTCGTTGGCGAAGAGCATGTATTGGCCCTCGGCCAGCGTGCCGTTGAATTCGTCGCCGGCGGCGGTGTCGCACATGCCCTCCACGGCGAAGGTCAGGGAGCAGTCCATGGTCATCTCGCCGCCCGAGACCGGGGCCAGGGTGACGGCCACGCAGTCCATGTTCGAACTCTTGTTCACCCGGCTGTTGAAGTCCCGGTTATACAGGTACAGCCCGTTCAGATAGTACTGGCTGCGGTATGCGTTGAAGCCGGTGACGGGGAAGGAGTAGTCGGTGAGGAGGGGGGCGTCCGGCTGTTCCGGCTGTTCGGCGGAGGCCGTCCACCGGGCGGTCTTGACGGGCTCGGCTTCGTCGATAAAGACGTGCCCGTCCCCGGTGAAGCCCACCATGGTGAGGTTGTCCACGTCCAGGGAGCGCACCACGCCGTCGGTCATCAGCACGCCCACGGCGGTGCCGTCGCTGTTGAAAAAGCCGCCGTTCATGCCGGCCAGTACCCGGTATCCCCGGCCCTCCAGGACCTTGGCGGCGGCGGAGACGGTGGAGGTGCTGGTGACGTATGTACCGCTGTACACCATGGGGACGGCGGGGCCGCCGGGGGAGCAGGTCACGTAGTGCTCGGAGCGCAGGTCCGATTTGGAGGCGGACCACAGGCTCTGGGTGGTGAGGGTGACGCCGGGGGCCAGGGTGGTATGGCGCTCCACCAGCTCGGTGCCCAGCGCCCAGGAGGCGGAGGCCGTCTGGGCCGCCGCCAGGATCATCGTCAGGGTCAAAGCGGCCGCTGCCAGCCGTCGAAGGGATCGTTTCATGGGGACCTCCTTTTGTATATCGCGGGGTGAACTGCACAAGATACGGAATGGGACACATCTGATATCATAACACAGGCCCCTCCGTTTGTAAACGGAAGGGCCTGGGCGATCCGGAAAGAACCGGGCTCAGCCGTCAGCCCTGGGCGGAGGGCCGGCGCGGAGCTTTTCCAGCGTGTTGGCCAGGGTGCTTGCCTCCTGGAGTTCCAGAAGCTCGCCGATGAGCCGGTTGGACAGCAGGAAGCCCTCCGGGGTGAAGTGCCACCGGCGGCCCGAGCGGGCGGCCCAGCCCTTCTGCTCGTATTCCGCCAGCCTGGCGCCGATGGGGTCGAAGTTCATATAGTATTCTCGGCGGTACTCCCACTCCTCAATGCCGTGGGTGGTGCGCATACGGAGCATAAGGTACTCGCTGCCCCGCTCCCGCCGGGGGATGCGGTCCATATCGTCCAGCAGCCTCTCCCCCTGGAGGACGCCCCGGATGTAGCCCTCCACGTCCCGGACGAAGGAGTAGCGGCAGCCGCCGAAGTCGGAGTGGGCGGCGGCCCCCAGGCCCACGTAGGGCTCCCCCATCCAGTATTTCAGGTTGTGCCTGGACTGATACCCGCTTTTCGCGAAATTGGACACCTCGTACTGCTCGTAGCCCGCCTCCGCCAGCCGGGCCACCGTCCACAGATAGCGGTCGGCCAGTTCGTCGTCGTCGGGGAGGACCAGGCCGCCGGCCACATGACGGGCCAGGGGGGTGCCCTCCTCCACGGTGAGGCCGTAGCAGGACAGGTGCTCCGGCCCCAAGGCCAGGGCGTCCTCCACGCTCTGCTTCCAGCTGTCCATGGTCTGCCCGGGCAGGCCGTAGATCAGATCCAGGTTCAGGTTTTTGATCTTGGCCTTCCGGGCGGCGGCCACCGCCTCTTTCACCTGATAGAACTTGTGGGGGCGGCCCACCGCCTCCAGCTCGTCGTCGTTGGAGGACTGCATCCCCAGGGACAGCCGGTTCACCCCCGCACGGCGCAGCCGCACCAGGGTCTTGTAGTCGGCGCTGTCCGGGTTGGCCTCCAGGGTGATCTCCGCGTCCCGGGACACGTTGAACCGCTTCTTCACGGCGGAGAGCAGCTCCCGCAGGCGCTTTTCCCCGTACCAGGTGGGGGTGCCCCCGCCGATGTAGACGCTGTTCACGGTCTGCTTGTTGGCCAGGGGGGCGGTCTCCGCGATGTGCTTCAGCAGGGCCTTCTGGTAGTCGTCCATGCGGTCGCCCCGGTGGGCAACGGAGTAGAAGTCGCAGTAGTCGCACTTGCTCCGGCAGAAGGGGATGTGGAGGTACAGACCCAATGTGTTGGACATAAGGCGGCTCCTTTCACGGCGGACCCCGGGGCGGTTTGATGGCAGACACTATTATATCCCTTTTTCCCGGCGGTTGCAATCCCGACGGGGCGGATTTTGTCAGAAAACCTGAATCTGATCTTAATAATTATTTCTCGTGATTTAGACTTGACATCTCATATGAAAAGGCGTACTATGATGATAAGGAAAATTTCACCTTATCTTTTGGAAAGGAAGCGGCGGATATGGAGCGGGCTGTGGATTTGACCGCGTATCAGGACGTCCCCGTGCGGAGGGCGCGGCCCACCGAAAAGGGGCGGGACCCCTATGACGGGCTGAGGCCCTGGTCGGCCATTACCCACGGGGTGGGGGCGGCGCTGGCCCTGGCGGGGACGGCGGTCCTCATCGTCAAAACGGCGCTGACGGGGGGAGGCCCCTGGAAGATCGTGTCCTTCGCCATCTACGGCGCGTCCATGATCTGCCTGTATCTGGCCTCCACCCTGTACCACTGCGTGAACGCCCCGGTGGGGGGCAGGATCGCCCTGCGGAAGTTCGATCACGCCTCCATCTACTTCCTCATCGCCGGGACCTATACCCCCATCTGCCTCACCGCCCTGCGGGGCCCCTGGGGCTGGTCGGTCTTCGGGGTGGTGTGGGCGCTGACCATCGCCGGGCTGGTGATGACCTTTGTCTGGATCGACTGCCCCCGGCAGCTCACCGCCGGGGTCTACCTGGCCATGGGATGGATGTCGGTGATCGCCATCCGGCCCCTGTGGAACGCCATCGGCTGGCGGGGGATGTTCTGGCTGGCCCTGGGCGGGGTGCTGTACACGGTGGGAGGGCTGTCCTATGCCCTCAAATGGCCCGGCCGGGACAACCCTCGGTTCGGCTGCCACGAGATCTTCCACGTGTTCATCGTGTTAGGCTCCGCCGCCCACTTCATGCTGATATACCGGGTGCTGCTGCCCCTGTGAGAGAGAGGGGAGCGGCGGCGGCCCGCCGCGGGCGGCATATGCCGCGCGGGACCAAAGCGGCTTGCCAAAGCAAGCCGCTTCAGTCTGTCGAAAAAGTCTGCCCATGGGCAGACTTTTTCGCGTGTACATGGTACAATTGATTCAGGTGATGAAAG
>CANRFU010000055.1 GCA_947629975.1 uncultured Oscillospiraceae bacterium
ATCATCCCCGTGGAGAACGAGGACGCCTTCGCCGCCGGCAAACGGGTGGGCCGCAGCGAGGGGGTCCTGGTGGGCATCTCCTCCGGCGCGGCGGTGTGGGCCGCCGTCCAGGTGGCAAAGCGCCCGGAAAACAAGGGCAAGACCATCGTGGTCCTGCTTCCCGATACCGGGGACCGGTATCTCTCCACCCCGCTGTTCGCGGACTGACTCCCTATCCGCACAAAAGCGTCCCGGCGGACCGCCGCCGGGACGCTTTTTGCCGTTTTATTCCCGCCGCTCGGCCATGGGGACGAAGGGCTGCCGGTGGATCACCGCCTTGTAGGCGGGACGGATGATGCGGCCGTTGGGGTTGTAAATCTCCTCCACCCGGTGGGCGCACCAGCCCACGATGCGGGCGATGGCGAACAGGGGGGTGTACAGCTCCGGAGGGATCCCCATCATCTTGTACACCAGGCCGGAGTACATATCCACGTTGGCGCACATGGGCTTTTCCAGGCCGGTGACCTGGTGGAACACGCCGGGGGTCAGCCGCTCCACCGACTCGAACAGCTCAAATTCGGCCAGATAGCCCTTCTCTTCGGCCATCTTCCGGGCAAACTTCTTCAGGATCACGGCCCGGGGATCGGAGATGGTGTACACCGCGTGGCCCATGCCGTAGATCAGGCCGGAGCCGTCGCCGGCCTCTTTGCGCAGGATCCTGGTCAAAAACGCCTCGATCTCCTCGTCGTCCTTCCAGTCCTTCACGCCGGGCTCAATGTGGTTGGTAAACATGTCCATGACCCGCATGTTGGCGCCGCCGTGTTTGGGACCCTTCAGGGAGCCCACCGCCGCGGCGATGGCGGAGTAGATGTCGGTGCCGGAGGAGGACAGCACCCGGCAGGCGAAGGCGGAGTTGTTGCCGCCGCCGTGCTCGGCGTGGAGCACCAGGCACAGGTCCAGCAGCTTGGCCTCCTCGTCGGTATACTGGTTGTCATGCCGGACGGAGTAGAGGAAATTCTGGGCCACGCTGAGGCCCTCCTGGGGTCGGTGGAGGTAGAGGGACTCCCCGTCGTAGTAATGCCGCTTGGCCGCGAAGGCGTGGGCCACGATCACCGGGAACCGGGCGATGAGCTTCAGGGCCTGGAGCATCTCCACGGGCAGGGTGTTGTTGTCCGGGTCGGGGTCGTAGGAGTACAGGGCCAGCACGGAGCGGGCCAGTTTGTTCATCACGTCGTGGCTGGGGGCCTTCAGGATCATGTCCTCGGTGAAGTTGGGGGGCAGCTGGTGGAAGTAGTCCATGATGTTGCTGAACTGATCCAGCTGGGCTTTGGTGGGCAGAGCGCCGAACATGAGCAGGTAGGCGGTCTCCTCAAAGCCGAACCGGTTCTCCGAGGTAAACCCTTGGATCAGATCCTGCACGTCGATGCCGCGGTAGAACAGCTGGCCGGGAACGGGGACCCGCTCGCCGTCCTCCATGATGTAGCCCTTCACGTTGCCGATCTTGGTGACGCCCGCCATGACGCCGGTGCCGTCGGAATTGCGGAGACCCCGCTTCACGCTGTACTTCTCATAATACCGGGGCTCGATCTGAGCATATTTCTCGAACTCTCCGCATAGTCCTTCAATAAAGTCCAGGGAGGACCTATACTGCTCTACGGCCTTCCGCCGCGCGTCGATCATAGAATTGATGATATCGTAATCCATGATTCATCTCCTTTTCCGCCGTAGGTGGATGGTTTCCTGTCGATGTAGTGTAAAAAATATTATAGCGCATATCCGAAATGCCGTCAATGCAAATTTGAAGCAAGAATTTGGGCGTATCCCCGCCTTTTTGGGGTATATTACACGAATTTTGAAAGAAGGGGAGAAAAACTTGCAAAAGCTGAGGATGCGGCCGGACCTCCGCCGGCCCTTTCTGACGGGACTTGTCCTGGGCCTGTTCCTGCTGCTGCTGCCGCTGACCGCCCTGGGCGGCGGGAGCGGCGGCGTGGCCGTCCTCCCCGCCAGCCCCACGCCGGCCGCAGCGCCGTCGCCCTCTCCCGCCCCGCCCGGGGAATGGGATGGCGGCCAGACCCTCCGCGTCCTGCAAAAGGACGGCACGGTGGAGACCATGACCATGGCGGACTATCTCTTTCGGGTGACGGCCGCCGAGATGCCCGCCGCCTTTGAGCCGGAGGCGCTGAAGGCCCAGGCGGTGTGCGCCCGGACCTACGCCATGTGGAAGGTGGCGGCGGGCAGCCACAGCGCCGACGGGGCCGATGTGTGCGCCGACTCCGGCTGCTGTCAGGCCTATATCGACCCGGCGGAGGCCGCCGCCCGCTGGGGGGATTTGGCCGCCCAGTACACCGCCAAACTGTCCGCCGCCGTGGCGGACACCGACGGGCAGATCCTGACCTACGGCGGCGCGCCCATCCAGGCCGTGTTCTTCTCCTCCGCCGCCGGCGCCACCGAGGATGCCGCCGCCGTGTGGGGGCGGGCGCTGCCCTATCTGGTGTCGGTGGACAGCCCCGAGGGGGACGAGGTGCCCAACTACCGCTCCACCGTGACCCTGACCGGTGACGAGGTGAGGGCCCTGGCGGAGGAGGCCGGGCTGGGCTGCGATCTGTCCGGGGACCCGTCGGGCTGGTTCACCGGCCTGACCCGTACCGCCTCCGGCCGGGTGGCGGCGCTCTCCCTGGGGGGCGTGTCCATGACCGGCGGCGCCGCCCGCTCCCTGTTCTCCCTGCGCTCCGCTGCCTTTGACGTGGCCTTTGCGGACGGCATCTTCACCTTTTCGGTCACCGGCTACGGCCACGGGGTGGGCCTCAGCCAGTACGGGGCCAACGCCATGGCGAAGGGCGGGGCGTCCTGGCGGGACATCGTGAGCCACTACTATACCGGAGTCACCGTCCAGAGGGGGCTTTGAGCGCTATTTTCCCGTCATCCGCGGGATTTGGCCGATTGCCGTTGCTTTTTTCTCTCCAATGTGGTAACATAATACATTATGTAAATCAAACTGCCGCATTTGGAGGGATCCGCCTTGGAATATCACCGCTATCATCCCACTCGAGTCCGCCGCCGCTCCAGCCGGGACCGCCGGTCTTTCGACTCCCCTGTGCTGTCCATCCTGTTTTTCCCCGCCGCCATCCTGTACCATGAGCTGCTGCTCCGCCTGTTCGACGGGGACAGCCCCTTTTTCACCCTGGCCCTGCTCCGCATCCTGCTGTTTTCCGCCGCCGCCGGCCTGCTGATCTTCCTGGTGCTGGACCTGATCCCCGCCAGGCGGGCCTCCCTGGTCGCGGGCGGCGTGCTCCTGCTGGCGGGGACGGTGCTGGTGTGCATCGAACGGGGCTGCCGCTCCATGTTCGGGGTATACTTCGGCCCCACCACCATCGGCGGCATGGCGGGGAACGTGATGGGCAGCTTCCTGTCCACCGTGTTCAGCGTGTTCGTAAGTATTCTGCCCTTTATTCTCCTCTCCCTGGTTCCCCTGGGGCTTTATGTCTGGCTGGGCCCCTCCGTCTTCCGGGAAGAGGGACAGGAGGGCGCCGTGCGGATCATGCTGGCCGTCATGCTGGTGGCCTGCCAGCTGGTGGGCTTCCTGCTGTCCACCCTGGGCGGGGCCAGGAACTACTACACCTACGACTTCACCGCCAACAACGGCATCCCCAACTTCGGCGTGCTGACCACCATCCGCCTGGAGCTGGAGTACTCTGTGTTCGGCATCCCCGAGGCCGATCTGGGCAGTTATAAGGAGAGCGCGCCCCCCGCCTTCTCCACGGCTCCCTCGGCCGATCCCGGGCCCAGCGCCGATCCCGCCGCCAGCCAGACCCCCGCCGTCAGCCAGGACCCCGCCGCCAGCGAGACGCCCTCCGCCCCGGTGGAGTACGGCTATAACGTGCTGGACATCGACTTTGAGGCCCTGGCCGCCGCCTCCAGCGGAACGGTGCAGCAGATGCACGAGTATTTCGGCAGCCTCACCCCCTCCCAGCAGAACCAGTATACCGGCATGTTCAAGGGCAAGAACCTCATCTTCCTCACCGCCGAGGCATTCTCACCCTACTGCATCAGCGAGGAGCTCACACCCACCCTGTACCGGCTCACCCACGAGGGCTTTGTGTTCAACAACTACTATCAGCCCGACTGGACCATGTCCACCTGCGGCGGCGAGTTCGCCAATACCACCGGTATCATCCCCAACTGGGTGCCCGAGGGCATCGTGACCAACGGGATCGTCGGCCACTCCATGCCCCTGACCCTCGCCCATCAGTTCGCCAAGCTGGGGTACAGCGTCCCCGCCTGGCATGACCACACCTACACCTACTACGACCGCGACAAATACCTGTCCACCTTCGGCTATGACTACCACGGCATTGGAAACGGGCTGGAGCTGCCCAACTCTTCCTGGCCCAACTCCGACCTGGAGATGATGCAGGCCACCGTGGACAGCTATATCGACGATTACGTCAACAACGGCCGGCCGTTCCACGCCTACTATATGACGGTGAGCGGCCACGCCCTGTATAACTTCGGCGGACAGGCCATGGCCAAAAAGAACAGGGAGACGGCCCAGGCCGCCTATCCCAACGCCTCCGAGCCGGTGCAGGCCTATATCGCCTGCAACCTGGAGCTGGAGTACGCCATGGAGTACCTGGTGGACAAGCTGGAGGCCGCCGGCATCGCCGACGATACCTTGATCGTTTTAGGGGCGGACCACTATCCCTACGCCCTGACCCAGAATCAGCCCGAGGACTATTACAACGAGCTGCGGGGCGTTGAGGACACCGAACTGGTCACCTCCCGCTATAAGAACGCCCTTATCATGTGGTCGGCGGCGATCACCGAGCCGGTGATCGTGGACACCCCCTGCTATTCCTGCGATATCCTGCCCACCATCTCCAACCTGTTCAGCCTGGAGTACGACTCCCGCCTGTTCTCCGGCCGGGATATCTTCGCTACCAACTATGAGCCGGACCAGTACTCCAGCTGTATGCCCCTGGTGGTGTTCGCCAACAACAAGGGGCAGGGGAACAGCTGGATCACCGCCGCGGGCACCTATGAGGCGTCCACAGGGACCTTTACCCCCAACGAGGGGATCACCGTGGCGGATGACTACGTCAGCCGGGTGAACAACCTGGTGGCCGGCAAGATCCAGTACGCCAAGCTCATCGTCACCCAGGACTACTACAAGAGCGTGTTCGGATGATCTTTCCGCAAAGCTGAAATGCGGCCAGCGCCTGAAAGGCGCTGGCCGCATTTGTGTTTGGCGCTTTAGCGTCAATAAACCCCCAGTTGAACTGGGGGTCGATAAAAATGCTTTAGCGAAAGCCAAGGGCCCGCCGCACTACAAAAGTGCAGCGGGTCCTTGAAAAGCCAGGGGTCAACAAAAAGTTGAGATTCAGAGAATTTGGTCCCCGAGCAGGGGACTTGCAGTGCAAAAAGTGTGCTTGACGCCCTTTTTCAGTGCCCCCTTTAGGGGGCTACCACAGGAGATAGGCCCTTATAGGGCCTGGTCAAACCACCGGTTCAACCGGTGGTTTTGATTCAGGGTTTGCTCAGGCAGCGGGCCGGCAGACGGGTCACTCCTCGTCCTCGATGGAGACGGACAGGATCTCATCCTCCGGCTCGGAGGCGGCGTCGGTCTCGTCCTCATCGGGGGCGGGGGCGTCTCCATCCTCGTCGTCGTCCGCCAGGGAGACGTTGGCCACGTTGCGGTAGCGGTTCTCCTCGTGGACCTCATCCTCGATCTGATCGAACTTGCGGTAGGCGGCGAGGCCTGAACCCGCGGGGATCAGCTTGCCGATGATCACGTTCTCCTTCAGGCCCTGCAGGTGATCCACCTTGCCCTTGATGGCGGCCTCGGTGAGGACCTTGGTGGTCTCCTGGAAGGAGGCGGCGGACAGGAAGGACTCGGTGGCCAGAGAGGCCTTGGTGATGCCCAGCAGGATACGGGTGCACACCGGCATGACCAGGGGCTCGCCGTCCTCCCGGGTCTCCCCGGCGGCGATGCGGGCCTTGACGGCGTCGCAGGCGTCCCGGTACTCGCCGATGTCGATGGTGGAGCCGGACAGCAGGGTGGAGTCGCCGGGATCGTCCACCCGGACCTTGCGCATCATCTGGCGCACGATGACCTCGATGTGCTTGTCGTTGATGTCCACGCCCTGCTGACGGTAGGGCTTCTGGACCTCCTGGATCAGGTAGTTGTGGACCGCGTCCACGCCCCGGATGCGCAGCACCTCATGGGGGGACAGAGCGCCTTCGGTGAGGCGCTGGCCCTTGACCACATGGTCGCCGGACTGGACCTTGATGCCGGCGGAGTAGGGCAGGGCATAGGTGACCACTTCGCCGTCGTCGGCGGTGATGGTGACGTTGCACAGGGTGGCCCGCTTGGTCTCTTCCACGGTGACGGCGCCGCTGATCTCGGCCAGCTGAGCCATCTTCTTGGGCTTGCGGGCCTCAAACAGCTCCTCCACGCGGGGAAGACCCTGGGTGATGTCGCCGCCGGCCACGCCGCCGGTGTGGAAGGTACGCATGGTCAGCTGGGTACCCGGCTCGCCGATGGACTGGGCGGCGATGATGCCCACCGCCTCGCCCTGGCCCACAGGCTCGCCGAAGGCCAGGTTCATGCCGTAGCACTTGGCGCACACGCCGGTGCGGGCCTCGCAGGTGAGCACGGAGCGCACCCGGATGGAGGGCTTGCGGTCGCTGCCCTCGGCATCGATCTGCTCCTGGAGCTTTTTCTCGATGAGCTTGGCCAGATCGCCGGTGACCAGGGTGTCCCGGCTCACCAGCACCTCGCCGGTGGCGGGGTCGGCGAAGTCCTCGGTCAGGTAGCGGCCCCGGAGGCGCTCCACCATAGGCTCGATGACCTGTCCGTTCTCGCTGATCTCGGACACGGTGATGCCGTCGTGGGTGCCGCAGTCGTCCTCCCGGATGATGACCTCCTGGGACACGTCCACCAGACGGCGGGTCAGATAGCCGGAGTCGGCGGTGCGCAGGGCGGTGTCGGCCATGCCCTTCCGGGCGCCTCTGGAGGAGATGAAGTACTCCAATACGGTGAGGCCCTCGCGGAAGTTGGCCTTGATGGGGATCTCGATGGTGCGGCCGGAGGTGTCGGCCATCAGGCCGCGCATACCGGCCAGCTGGCGGATCTGAGAAGCGGAACCACGGGCGCCGGAGTCGGCCATCATGAAGATGGGGTTGTAGCGGCCCATGGATTTCTGCAGGGCGTCGGACACATCGTTGGTGGTCTTCTCCCAGGCGGACACAACGAGCCGGTAGCGCTCGTCGTTGGTGAGGAAGCCCCGCTTATACTGGTTCTCGATCTTGACGACTTCCTTCTCGGTGGCGGCAATGAGCTCCTTCTTCTGCTCAGGCACCGTCATGTCCGCGATGGCCACGGTGAGGGCGCCCTTGGTGGAGAACTTGTAGCCCCGGGCCTTGATGGTGTCCAGCACGTCGGCGGACACGGTAAAGCCGTGCTTGTTGATGCAGCGGTCCACGATCTGGCCCAGCTGCTTTTTGCCGCAGATGAAGTTGATCTCCGGCTGGAAGACCTGCTCGGGGTCGGAGCGGTCCACAAAGCCCAGATCCTGGGGGATGCCCTCGTTGAAGATCAGGCGGCCCACGGTGGTCCGCACCAGCTTGTGGCGCTTCTCGCCGTCGATCTCGGCCTCCCGGCGGACCAGAATGGGTTCATGGAGGTCCAGGACCCCCTCGGCGTAGGCCAGCTGGGCCTCGTCGTCTCCGGCAAAGACGTTGTAGATCTCCCGGGCCTTGCCGTTCTCCGCCTCGGCGCACAGAGCCGGGGTGGTGCGGTACCAGCGGTCGTTCTCCTCGTCCCGGACCCAGATCCGGTCGTTGGGCTGGACGGCCCCGTCGGCCAGGGCCTGGGCGGCGGCCTCCGTGGTGTCGTAGGCGCAGGCGGGATCGTAGGCCGGGTCCCGTTCATAGGTCAGGTAGTAGGAACCCAGCACCATGTCCTGGGTGGGGACGGTGACGGGGCCGCCGTCGGAGGGCCTCAGCAGGTTGTTGGCGGCCAGCATCAGGATGCGGGCCTCGGCCTGGGCCTCGGCGGACAGGGGGACGTGGATGGCCATCTGATCGCCGTCGAAGTCGGCGTTGAAGGCGGTGCACACCAGGGGGTGCAGCTTCATGGCCCGGCCCTCCACCAGCACCGGCTCAAAGGCCTGGATGCCCAGGCGGTGCAGGGTGGGCGCGCGGTTGAGCATCACCGGGTGCTCCTTGATGACGGCCTCCAGGGCGTCCCACACGGCGGGGGTGCCCTTGTCCACCTCCTTCTTGGCGGCCTTGATGTTGTTGACGCCGCTCTCCACCAGCTTCTTCATGACGAAGGGCCGGAACAGCTCGATGGCCATCTCCTTGGGCACGCCGCACTGGTAGATCTTCAGCTCGGGGCCGACGACGATGACGGAGCGGCCGGAGTAGTCCACCCGCTTGCCCAGCAGGTTCTGGCGGAAGCGGCCCTGCTTGCCCTTCAGCAGGTCGGACAGGGACTTCAGCGCCCGGTTGTTGGCGCCGGTGACGGCGCGGCCCCGGCGGCCGTTGTCGATGAGGGCGTCCACCGCCTCCTGGAGCATCCGCTTCTCGTTGCGGACGATGATGTCAGGGGCGTTCAGCTGGATCAGGCGCTTCAGGCGGTTGTTGCGGTTGATGACCCGGCGGTACAGGTCATTCAGGTCGCTGGTGGCGAAGCGGCCGCCGTCCAGCTGGACCATGGGGCGCAGTTCGGGAGGGATCACCGGCAGCACGTCGATGATCATCCACTCGGGCTTGTTGCCCGACTGCCGGAAGGCGTCCACCACCTCCAGCCGCTTGACCAGTTTGGCCTTCTTCTGGCCGTTGGCGTCCTTCATCTGGGCGCGGAGGGAGGCGGACAGCTCCTCCAGGTCCAGGTCGGCCAGCAGCTTCTTCACGGCCTCGGCGCCCATGCCGGCGTCGAAGTCGTCCTCGTAGTACTCGCGGAACTTCTTGTACTCCGCGTCGGTGAGGATCTGGTTCTTGGTCAGATGGGTGTATTCGGGGCCGGGATCGGTGACGATATAGGCGGCGAAATACAGCACCTTTTCCAGGATGCGGGGGCTGATGTCCAGCAGCAGGCCCATGCGGGAGGGGATGCCCTTGAAGTACCAGATATGGCTCACCGGGGCGGCCAGTTCGATGTGGCCCATGCGCTCCCGGCGGACCTTGGCCCGGGTGACCTCCACGCCGCAGCGGTCGCAGATCTTGCCCTTGAAGCGGATCTTCTTATACTTGCCGCAGTGGCACTCCCAGTCCTTGGTGGGGCCGAAGATGCGCTCGCAGAACAGGCCGTCCCGCTCGGGCTTGAGGGTGCGGTAGTTGATGGTCTCCGGCTTTTTCACCTCGCCGTAGGACCACTCGCGGATCTGTTCGGGAGAGGCGATGCCGATGCGGATGGCGTTAAATTCAGCGTAACTCATGTTTTCGTCCTCCCTTTCCTCAGTCCTCGTCGCCGTAGAGCTCTTCCTCGGCGGCGGTGTCGGCGGAGACGGCGAGATCGTCGTCATCGCTGGTCTCCTTCAGGGTGTAGCCCGCGTCGGCAAACTCGCTCTCGCTGCCCATATCCTGGTAGCGGTCGAAGTCGTCGTCGCGGAAGCGGCCGGGCTGATAGCCGGTGTCGTCGTCCTCGTCGTCCTTCAGCTCGATCTGATTGCCGTTTTCGTCCAGCACCTGGATGTCCAGGCACAGGGCCTGGAGTTCCTTGACCAGCACCTTGAAGGACTCGGGCACGCCGGGCTTGGGCACGTTATAGCCCTTGACGATGGACTCGTAGGTCTTGACGCGGCCGGTGACGTCGTCGGACTTCACGGTCAGAATCTCCTGGAGGGTGTAGGCGGCGCCGTAGGCCTCCAGGGCCCACACCTCCATCTCGCCGAAGCGCTGGCCGCCGAACTGGGCCTTGCCGCCCAGGGGCTGCTGGGTGACCAGGGAGTAGGGGCCGGTGGAGCGGGCGTGGATCTTGTCGTCCACCAGATGGTGGAGCTTGAGGAAGTAGACGTAGCCCACGGTGACGGGATTGTCGAACCGCTCGCCGGTGCGGCCGTCATACAGCCAGCTCTTGCCGTCCTCGTTGAGGCCGGCCAGCTTGAGGGTGTCGGCGATGTCCTTCTCATCGGCGCCGTTGAAGATGGGGGTGGCCACCTTCCAGCCCAGGGCCTTGGCGGCGTAGCCCAGATGGACCTCCAGCACCTGGCCGATGTTCATACGGGAGGGCACGCCCAGGGGGTTCAGCACGATGTCCAGCGGCGTGCCGTCGGGCAGGAAGGGCATATCCTCCTGGGGCAGGATGCGGGAGACCACGCCCTTGTTGCCGTGGCGGCCGGCCATCTTGTCGCCCACGGAGATCTTCCGCTTCTGGGCGATATAGACCCGGACCACCTGGTTGACGCCGGGGGACAGCTCGGCCCCCTCCTCCCGGGTGAACACCTTCACGTCCACCACGATGCCGTACTCGCCGTGGGGCACTTTCAAAGAGGTGTCGCGGGTCTCGTGGGCCTTCTCGCCGAAGATGGCCCGCAGCAGCCGCTCTTCGGCGGTCATCTCGGTCTCGCCCTTGGGGGTGACCTTGCCCACCAGGTAGTCGCCGGCCCGGACCTCGGCGCCCACGCGGATGATGCCCCGCTCGTCCAGGTCTTTCAGCACGTCCTCGCCCACGTTGGTGATGTCCCGGGTGATCTCCTCGGGGCCCAGCTTGGTGTCACGGGCCTCGGTCTCGTACTCCTCGATGTGGATGGAGGTGAACACGTCCTCCTTCACCATCCGCTCGTTGAGCAGGATGGCGTCCTCGTAGTTGTAGCCCTCCCAGGTCATGAAGCCCATGAGGATGTTTTTGCCCAGGGCGATCTCGCCCTGAGAGGTGGAGGGCCCGTCGGCCAGAGTGTCCCGGGCGTGGACCCTGTCGCCGGCGGCCACGATGGGCCGCTGGTTGATGCAGGTGCCGTGGTTGGAGCGGAGGAACTTGGTGAGCTTGTATTCCTTTTCCCCGCGCCCGTCGTAGTCCACGGTGATGGCGGTGGCGTCCACCTTGGTCACGGTGCCGTCGCCCTCGGCCAGAATGGCCACCTCGGAGTCCTGGCAGTTCTTGTACTCCTGGCCGGTGGCCACGATGGGGGCCTCGGTGGTGAGCAGGGGCACGGCCTGGCGCTGCATGTTGGCGCCCATCAGGGCGCGGTTGGCGTCGTCGTTCTGGAGGAAGGGGATCTGGGCGGTGGCCACCGAGACCATCATCTTGGGGGATACGTCCACGTAGTCCACCCGGTCCCGGTCCACCTCGATGATCTCATTGCGGTGGCGGCAGGCGACACGGGCGTTCACCAGGCAGCCGGTTTCATCCACCGGCTCGGTGGCCTGGGCCACGTTGAACTCGTCCTCCACGTCGGCGGTCATATACTCCACCCGGTCGGTGACCCGGGCGGCCTTTTTGCCGCTCTCGTCCAGAAAATGCTCCACCTTGCGGTAGGGGGCTTCGATGAAGCCGTAGCGGTTCACCCGGGCGTAGGAGGCCAGGTAGGAGATCAGGCCGATGTTGGGACCTTCGGGGGTCTCGATGGGGCAGAGGCGCCCGTAGTGGGAGTAGTGGACGTCGCGCACGTCAAAGGAGGCCCGGTCGCGGCTCAGGCCGCCGGGGCCCAGGGCGGACAGACGGCGCTTGTGGGTCAGCTCGGCCAGGGGGTTGGTCTGATCCATGAACTGGGACAGGGGGGAGGAGCCGAAGAACTCCTTGATGGCCGCCGTCACCGGCCGGATGTTGATGAGGGACTGGGGGGTGACGATGTCCAGGTCCTGAATGGTCATCCGCTCCCGGATGACCCGCTCCATGCGGGTGAAGCCGATGCGGAACTGGTTCTGGAGCAGCTCGCCCACGCAGCGGAGGCGCCGGTTGCCCAGATGGTCGATGTCGTCGGCGCTGCCCACGCCGAAGGCCAGGCAGTTCAGATAGTTGATGGAGGCCATGATGTCCTCCACGGTGATGTGCTTGGGGATGAGGAGATCGATATTGTCCTGGATCAGCTCTTTGAAGTCCTCCTCGGACAGGCCCTCGGCCTCCCGCTTCGCCAGCAGGTCTTTCAGGACGGCGGCGGACACCTTCTCGGTGACGCCGGCCCCGGCGGGGTCGAAATCCACGAAGGGGGCCATATCCACCATGTGGTTGGAAAAGACCTTCACGTAGTGGACGCCGGTGTGGAGGTCCTCCACCTCGATGACCGCCTCGTTGACGCCCAGCAGTTCCAGCGCCTTGGCCCTCTCCCGGGTGAGGACCTCGCCCGCCTCGGCCACGATCTCGCCGGTGGTGGGGTCGGCCACGGGCTGGGCCAGCTTCTGGCCGGACAGCCGGGGCCACAGGGCCAGCTTCTTGTTGAACTTGTAGCGGCCCACGCTGGACAGGTCATACCGGCGGGGGTCGAAGAACAGGGCGTTGAGCAGGGACTCGGAGGAGTCCACCGTGGGAGGCTCGCCGGGGCGCAGGCGCCGGTAGATCTCCAGCAGGGAGTCCTCCCGGGTCTTGCAGGCGTCCTTTTCCAGGGTAGCCAGCAGACGGGGATCCTCTCCGAACATATCGATGATCTCGGCGTCGGTCTGGGGGCCGATGGCGCGGATGAGGCAGGTGATGGGCAGCTTGCGGTTTTTGTCGATGCGGACGTAGAACACGTCGGACAGGTCGGTCTCATACTCCAGCCAGGCGCCCCGGTAGGGGATGACGGTGGAGGCGAAGGTGATGTTGTCCTGCTTGTCCGCGTTGCGGGCGAAGTACACGCCGGGGGAGCGGACGATCTGGGACACGATGACCCGCTCCGCGCCGTTGATGACGAAGGTGCCCGCGTCGGTCATGATGGGGAAGTCCCCCATGAAGATCTCCTGCTCCTTGATCTCGCCGGTCTCCTTGTTGCGCAGGCGCACCTGCACCTTCATGGGGGCGGCGTAGGTCATGTCCTGGGCCTTGCACTCCTCGATGGTGTACTTGGGGGGATCGTTCATGGAGAAGCTGATGAAAGTCAGCTCCAGATTGTTGGAGAAGTCGGTGATGGCGTCAACGTCGTTGAACACCTCCTGCAGACCGGTCTCCAAAAACCAGTTGTAGGACTTCTTCTGGATCTCCAGGAGGTAGGGCATCTCCAGGATCTCCTCGCTGCGGGCGAAGCTCTTGCGCAGGGTCTTGCCGTACATGACGTCTTTGACCGCTCTCGCCATTTCATCACGCTCCAGTCGTCAGATTTCGGGCCGGATGAAACACCCGGCTTTGTTGTCAGATAGTCGCCTTTTCCTCTTGCGCTTCGGGCGGTGGTCTGCTATACTGTGCTTAAATTGGAGGGGTAGCCTCTCCGCTTTGTTGCACGCAAAAAGCACTTTATAATACCATGGGGAAGCGGCCGCGTCAAGAGAAAATTTGGCGTCGGGCCGATTTTTTTTGCGCGCCGCGGGAAATCCCCGCGGATCCGGCGCAGATCCGGGCAAAAAGTGCTTGACTGGCGGGGCACGCTATGTTATAATCCTAACTTGCGCTGGTGCGCGATTTGCCCGAAAAGGAGGTGGGTCCGATGTTGACCGAGCTGGAACACGCCGCCAAAGTGGTGGGCGCCAAGCAGGTCCGCCGGGCCCTGGCCGGCGGGAGAGCAAAGCGGCTCTTCCTGGCCCGGGATGCCGATCCCCACCTCACCGCCCCGCTGGAGGAGCTGGCCCGGGAGGCCGGTATCCCCGTGGAGTGGGCGGAGGGCATGAAGGCCCTGGGCCGGGCCTGCGGCATCGCCGTGGGCGCCGCCGTGGCCGCCGTCGTGTGACCTGGCGGAAAAATTTTGGTTTTGACGAATAAACTTCGGTTTGCTCGTTAAAATATATCTTCATGGAAAGGAGGAAAATCATGCCTACTTTTAACCAACTGGTGCGGAAGGGCCGCGAGCGGGTCACCTACAAGTCCACGTCTCCCGCCATGCAGCACGGCCTGAACACCCTGCGGAACAAGGAGACCGACCTGCCCTCTCCCCAGAAGCGCGGCGTCTGCACGGCGGTGCGTACCACCACCCCCAAGAAGCCCAACTCCGCTCTGCGGAAGATCGCCCGTGTGCGCCTGACCAACGGCTACGAGGTCACCGCCTATATCCCCGGCGTCGGCCACAACTTGCAGGAGCACTCCGTGGTGATGATCCGCGGCGGCCGTGTGAGGGACCTGCCCGGCGTGCGTTACCACATCATCCGCGGCACTCTGGACACCCAGGGCGTCAACGGCCGTATGCAGGCCCGTTCCAAGTACGGCGCCAAGCGGCCCAAGGCCGGCAAGAAGAAGTAATTGCCGCCCATCCAAACGAGTTTTGCGCTGACGCGCAAGGCACCCCGCCTTGCCGAGCGTTTACCTCATATATCGTGTTTTATGTATGGGCAAACCTCGGACAGGCATTGTACGGGATCTGGGCAAGTATCACCGCGCCAGACAAGGCGCGAGGTTCTGAGCAAGGGGAGCATACTTCGGTATGTGACCCGCGGCGAAGGTTCTCGCAACGCGGTATGGCACAGTGAGACGCAGTTCAGATTTTGAGTACCTATGAATTCTATTATTGTTAGAAGGAGGGAAGCGAAGTGCCCAGAAGAGGAAACGTACCCAAGCGGGAAATTTTGCCCGACCCGCTGTATAATTCCGTCTTAGTCACTAAGCTCGTCAACAGCATCATGCTGGACGGCAAGAAGGGC
>CANRFU010000056.1 GCA_947629975.1 uncultured Oscillospiraceae bacterium
CCGGGCCGACTACGCCGTGCTGCCCATCGAGAACTCCTCCACCGGGGCCATCCGGCAGATCTACGACCTGCTCACCCAGTACGAGTGCTTCATCGTGGGGGAGACCACCGTGAAGGTGGAGCACTGCCTCATGGCCCTGCCCGGGGCCACTCTGGAAAACATCACCCACGTCTACTCCCACGAGCAGGGGCTGTTCCAGTGTGAGCGGTACTTAAACGCCCACCCGGACTGGAAGCAGGTCCCCCAGGCGGACACCGCCGGCTCCGCCCAAATGGTGGCCTCCAGCGGCGATCTCACCAAGGCGGCCATCTGCTCGGAGCGGGCCGCCGCCATCTACGGGCTGGAGATTTTGGCCCACGCCATCAACCACAACACCCAGAACACCACCCGCTTTGTAGTGGTCTCCCCCCGGATGGAGCTGCGAGCCGGCGCGGACAAGATCAGCACCGTGTTCGTCATCCCCCACGAGGCCGGGTCCCTCCACGAGATCCTGTCCACCTTCGCCGTCCACGGTCTGAACATGGTGAAGCTGGAGTCCCGGCCCCTGCCCGAGCGGAACTGGGAGTACATGTTCTTCCTGGAGTTCACCGGCGCGCTGGACGACCCCGAGGCCGCCGACGCCCTGCTGGAGCTGGCCCAGACCACCGGGGACTTCCGGGTGCTGGGCAACTTTAAATCCAACCTGAACTGAGGGAGGGGATCCCATGCCCCGCAAAAATCTCGTTCTCATCGGCATGCCGGGCTCCGGCAAGACCAAGATCAGCGAGGCCCTGTCCGCCCTGCTGGATATGCCCGCCGTGGACACCGACGCCCTGGTGGAGGAGGCCGCGGGCCGCTCCATCCCGGACATCTTCGCCTCTGACGGGGAGGACGCCTTCCGGGTCCTGGAGACCGCCGCCGCGCACCAGGCCGCCGGGATGGAGGGTGTCATCATCGCCACCGGGGGCGGCATCGTCCTCCGGGCGGAGAACATGGAGGCCCTAGGGGCCACCGGCGTCGTCTTTTTCCGGGACCGGGACCCCGCCGCCATCCTGGGGGAGGACCACTCGGGGCGGCCCCTCATCGGGTCCCACTCGGAGCGGATCTGGACGCTGTACCGCCAGCGGCTGCCCCTCTATCAGAAGTACGCCGACCACACCATCTCCCACACCGACACGGTGGAGGAGGCGGCGGCCATCATCGCGGAGCTGTACATAAAGGAGTGTCAGGGATGAAATTCCTCATCATCAACGGGCCCAACCTGAACCTGCTGGGCAAGCGGGAGCCGGGCATCTACGGGGATCAGAGCTACGACGCCCTGTGCGCCCTCATCAAAGACTACGCCGCCGCCCACGATTCCGCCGCCGACTGCTTCCAGTCCAACCACGAGGGGGCCATCATCGACGCCATCCACGCCGCCGACGGGGTATACGACGCCATCGTCATCAACCCCGGGGCCTACACCCATTACAGCTACGCCATTCTGGACGCCCTGAAGGCGGTGGACGTGCCCGCCTATGAGGTCCACATCAGCCATATCGACCAACGGGAGCCCTTCCGGGCCGTCTCGGTCACCGCCCCCGCCTGCGTGGGGCAGATATACGGGTTGGGGTTCGACGGGTATCTCCGGGCCATGGACCACTTCCTGGAGGGCGGCCAATGAGCGCCTTACAGGTCATCGGCGACCCGGTGCTCCACTCCAAGTCCCCCCTGCTCCACGGGGCCATGCTGCGGGCGCTGGGGCTGGACATCCCCTACACCGTCCATGTGGTGAAGAAGGGGGAGCTGCCCGCCTATCTGGCCTGGGCGGCGGAGAACGGCGTCACCGGCTTCAACGCCACCATGCCCCACAAGGAGGACCTGCTCCCCCTGCTGGACGGGCTCGATGAAAGCGCCGCCCGGTGCGGGGCCGTCAACACCGTGGCCCGCCGGAATGGGAAATGGGTGGGCTTCAACACCGACGGCCCCGGCTGTCTGGAGGCCCTCAAAGAGGCCGGGATGGACACCAACGGCAGGGCCGTGCTGGTCCTGGGGGCCGGCGGGGCGGCCAGGGCGGTGGTCCCGGCGCTGACCGCCGGCGGCGCGGAGCGGGTGTTCGTGGCCAACCGCAATCTCCAGCGGGCGGAGGCCCTCTGCGGCGGGAACGGCCGCCTCTCCCCCGCCCCCTTCGATGGGGACACGCTGGCCCGCCTGGCGGGACAGAGCGGCCTCGTGGTGAACTGCACCAGCCTGGGGATGGCGGACACCCCCTCCCAGTTCGACAGCTTTGACTTCCTGGACGCCCTGCCCGAAGGCACGGGCGTGTTTGACCTCATCTACCACCCGGCGGAGACGGAGCTGCTGAAACAGGCCCGGCTCCGGGGGCATCCCGCCGCCAACGGCCTGGGGATGCTGGTCTGGCAGGCGGTGCTGGCCCTGGAGATCTTCCTGGACCGGCCCCTGGACCGGCCCCGGATGGCCGCCGCCGCCCGCGCCGCCCTCGACTGACAAAGGAGGCACCATGGAACTCTCCGCCTATGCCAAGATCAATCTGACCCTGGACATCCTCCGCAAGCGGGAGGACGGCTACCATGATCTCCAAATGGTCATGCAGACGGTGACCCTGGCCGACGCCCTCACCGTCTGCCCGGCGGAGGGTCCGGAGGGGACTGTGTCCACCGATCTGCGCTATCTCCCCGCCGACGGGCGCAATCTGGCCCAGATGGCGGCAGCCGCCTTTCGGGAGGTCACGGACCGTGGCCCGCAGGTTGACATAACAATCAAAAAGCACATCCCTGTGTGCGCGGGGCTGGCGGGCGGCAGCGCCGACGCCGCCGCCGTCCTCCGGGCCATGAACGAGCTGACCGGGGCGGGGCTGTCCGCAGGCGAGCTGGCCGCCATCGGGGAGAAGGTAGGCTCCGACGTGCCCTACTGCGTGCTGGGGGGCACCGCCCTGGCGAAGGGCCGTGGGGAAGTCCTCACTCCCCTGCCCCCCCTGTCAAAGTGCCATGTGGTCCTCTGCAAGCCCTCCTTTCCCATCTCCACCCCCCAGCTGTTTTCCCGGGTGAACGTGAAGAAGATCGTCTGCCGGCCGGACACTCCCGGCGTGCTGGCGGCCCTGGAGGCGGGGGACCTGGCGGGGGTAGCCCGCCGCCTCTACAACGTGTTCGAGGACGTGCTGGAGCCCCGCCGCAAGAGCGAGATCGACGCCGTCAAGGCCGCCCTCATCGACTGCGGGGCCCTGGGGGCCTCCATGTCGGGCAGCGGGCCCACCGTCTTCGGCCTGTTCGACGACGAACGCGCCGCCCGGGCCGCCCTGGAGCGGCTGAGAGAGGATTATCAGCAGGTTTTTCTCTGCGAGACGCTGAATTGAGGTATAAAATCCGAAAACACCGTCCACAATGTAACTGAACGTTACATAAGGACGGTGTTTTTCATGTTCAGGACCTCGGACCGGCTCCACCTGTGGGAATCCGCTCTGCTCATCGCCTTTGCCCTGGCGCTGACGGCGGGCTGCTGGGCCTCCGCCAGCGAGAGCGCCCTGGCGTCGCGGGTGCTGCGGCTCCACGTCGTCGCCAACTCGGACACGGAGGAGGACCAGGCCCTGAAACTCTCCGTGCGGGACGCGGTGCTGGCCCAGGCGGCCCCGTGGCTGGAGGGGGCCGTCAGCCAGGCGGAGGCCGAGGCCGCGCTGACCCCCCACCTGGACGAGCTGGCCCGAACGGCGGCGGACACCCTGGCCGCCGAGGGCTGCGGCGGCCCGGTGACGGTGAGCGTGGAGGACGCCTGGTTCCCCACCAAGGTGTACGACGGGTTCTCCCTGCCGGCGGGGCGCTACCGGGCCCTGCGGGTGGTCATCGGGGAGGGGGCCGGCCGCAACTGGTGGTGCGTGGTGTTCCCGCCCCTGTGCCTGGGCTCCGTCACTGAGGAGGCCGCCGAGACCGCCCTGGAGGGCGGCCTGTCCGACGATCAGGTATCCCTCATCACCGGGCGGGACGGGGGCTATGTGCTGAAATTCAAGGTCATCGAGTGGTGGAACGAGCTTCTGAACCACCTCGGCCTGTGACGGCGAAAGCGCCTTTCCGGCTGCGGAGAGGCGCTTTTTTACGGGGCGTACCATCTCAGGACCTCGGTGGTGCCGCTCCGCCGGAGGGCGGCGGAGGACACCAGGGCGTCGCAGAGCAGCAGGATGACCGCCGGCGGCCCCAGCCAATCCGGGATAGCCGACGCCATGGCGTCCATCACCGGGTGGACCCGGTACACCAGGGCCAGGGCCAGCAGTCCCCACACGGCGGCGAACTGGGGGCACACCAGCCCCGCCAGATTTCCTGGGAAATCAGAGTAGTCCCAGAACTCCACTCCCACCGCGTACCGGTAGAACAGGCCCATGAGGAACTCCGCCGCCGTGGCCGCCAGTCCGCCCGCGAAAAACACCCACAGCGGCCCGCCTTCCGGCCGCGCGGCCCGCAGGATCAGCAGCGCCCCCAGGCCGTACACCGGGCAGAGGGGCAGCAGCAGGAAGCACTTCCTGTCCCGCTTGGGGTGGCCGATCAGGCGGGCAAAGGTGATCTCCAGCAGAAAGCCCAGGGCGCTGTATAAGATGAAGTACCACAGCCAGCGCAAAACCATCCCTCCGATTTTCATCTTTATCATAAATGTAGGATGAGAGAACGGGGAGATTTCATGCCAGACAAATTTTAGAACCCGCTTTCCCCCTCCGTCTTGTGCAAATTTCGCTGTTGTCCTGCCGGGAAAAGTGTGTTAGAATAGGTCGATTATATTGGGGGGGAAAGGGCTTATGCGCCATCTGATCGACTTTGGAGACCTGACCCGGCAGGAGTGGGACGAGCTCTACGCCCGGGCGGACAGGATCATCGACGCGCCGGAGAAATTCATCGACACATGCCGGGGCAGGGTGATGGCCTCCCTGTTCTACGAGCCCTCCACCCGCACCAACTTCTCCTTCCAGACCGCCATGCTGCGCCTAGGCGGCTCGGTGTTCGGCTTCGCCGACCCCCGGTCCTCCTCGGTGGCCAAGGGCGAGACCCTGAAGGACACCATCAAAATGGTGTCGGGCTACGCCGACGTGATCGTCATGCGCACCCCCTGGGAGGGCGCGGCCCGGGCCGCCTCCCTCTATTCCGACGTACCGGTGGTCAACGCCGGGGACGGCGGCCATATGCACCCCACCCAGACCACCGCAGACCTCACCACCATCACCCGGCTGAGGGGATCGGTGGACGGCCTGTCCGTCGGCCTCTGCGGCGATCTGAAATACGGCCGCACCGTCCACTCCCTCATCAAGGCGCTGGCAAAGTTCCGGGACATCCGCTTCTTCCTCATCGCCCCCAGGGACCTGGCCATCCCGGACTACCTGCGGCAGTTCATGCGGGAGAACGGTATGCCTTTTGTGGAGGTCACCGGCCTGGAGCCGGTCATCCCCCAGTTGGACGTGCTGTACATGACCCGCATCCAGCGGGAGCGGTTCGTGGACCCGCTGGAGTACGAGCGGAATAAAGGCATCTACATCCTCACCCGCTCCAAGCTGGCACGGGCCAGGGAAAACCTGCTGGTGATGCACCCCCTCCCCCGGGTGGACGAGATCGCCGTGGATGTGGACGACGATCCCAGGGCAGTCTACTTCCAGCAGGCCCGGTTCGGGATGTTCGCCCGGATGGCCCTGCTGTCCGATCTGGCCAATCAGCCCCGGAAGCGCCCCGACCCGGTGGAGATCGGCAGGGAGCCCCTCTGCCATAACCCCAACTGCATCACCCGGACGGAGCGCTATCTGCCCCCCCTGGTCAAATACAACGGCGGGGTGAAATGCTGCGCCTTCTGCGACGCTCAGCTGTGATCCCCTTCGGTCCCTGATTTTTGGGATTGCATTGTGAGGAAAAGTCTGTTATAATATATCGTGCTTTGTATTCCGGGCCGCGGGACAGGCGGCCGGTACTCCCTCCGGCGGCGCTGTGCGCCCCGCCTCCGTCCGCCTCCGGGCGGCCGGTGTGAGAACGATTAAAGGAACGGTGTTTGGATATGATGGAGAAAGGCAAGCGCCAGCAGCGCCGCAAAGACGAGGACGCGGTGTTCAATCGGATGCTCATCGGGCTGGCCGCGGCGGTGGCGGCGGAGCTGTTCGTATTCCTGCTGCGGCAGGCGTACGTCGATATGGCCTTCGGCGTGGATCTGGCGCTGGCTCTGAACAAGGTCTTTTCCGTCTTTCGGTTCCTGGGCCCGGTCCTTGCCGCCGGCGGGATCGTGTGGCTGGCGGTCAGCCTGCGCCAGGGCCGCTCTCCCCTGATCCCCGCCATCGTCGCCGGCGTGGCGGCGGCGCTGTGGGTCATCTCCATCCTGCTGTACTACTTTTTCGATACCGGCCTCCGGGCCCTGATCGTCATCCCCCCGGCGGCGGCGGTGCTGATCCTGATCTGGTTCCTCTATCAGCGCGTCTTCTTCTTCACCGCCCTGATCTCCGGCTGCGGCCTGGCCGCCCTGTGGCTCTGCCGGGAGTATTACGGCGCGCACCCGGCGCGGATCCGGATCGTCTTCGGCGCCGGCTTCCTCCTGCTGGGTCTGGCCGCGCTGCTGACCGTAAAGCTGAAAAACGGCGGCGGCAGGCTCGGCTCCCTGCGCCTGCTGCCGGAGGGTTCCTCCTATCCGATGATCTACGTGACCTGCGCCCTCACCGCGGTGACCATGGCTCTCGGCCTGATCCTGGGCGCCACGGCGGCCTTCTACCTGCTGTTCGTTTTGGCGGGCTGGCTGTTCATCCAGGCGGTATACTTTACCGTAAAACTCATGTGACATCAAAAGAGATCCCTCCGTTCCGGGAACGGAGGGATCTCTTTTGCGCGATTTGAAATCACTCAATGCTCCAGGCCCAGCACCAGGGCCACCCCCAGGGCAAAGCCCACCACCGTGGTCAGGATGGTCCACTTGGATCTCCACTGGTCGGCGGCCTCGGGCAGCAGTTCGAAAAACACCACATAGAGCATGGCCCCTCCGGCCAGGGCCATGGCCCCGGCCAGCGCCGCGGAGGTCCGGCCGCCCACGAAGTACCCCGCCAGCGCGCCCACCACCGTGGGCACTCCGCTGAGGGCCGCCACCGCGATGGCGGAGACGGTCCTGGACCCGTCGTGGATCAGGGGCACGGCGATGGACATCCCCTCGGGCAGGTTGTGCAGCCCGATGGTCACCGCGGCCAGCGCCGCCGCCCAGCAGATCCCCTTTACCGCCACCGTGGCCCCCACCGCCATGCCCACCGGCACGTTGTGGAGGGCCACCGCCGCCGCCAGCACGATGCCGGCGGTGTGCAGATCATGGCGGCCGCAGGCGCAGTGATGGGGGTCGCCCTCCACCTCGTGGTGGGCGCTCTTGTCGATCCAGCAGTTCAGCAGCCAGGTGACGGCGAAGCCGATCACCAGAAACAGCGGCACCAGCCAGAGCATCCCCTTCGCCGCTTCGGCGGCCTCGGGCACCATATCCAGGGACACGACGCACAGCATCAGCCCCCCGGTGAAGGACAGCAGCAGGGCCGTCCCCCGGTGGGAATGCCGCTTCAGCAGGGCGGCCAGGCAGCCCCCCAGGGCCAGCCCGCCCACCCCCGTGGCGGCGGTGAGCAAAACGACAAACAGGACTTTTCCCATACTGAAAACCTCAATAGAAATACTTACGGCCGCGTCCCGTCCTCCGGCGGCACCTCCAGGTTGCGGATGGTCCGCACGTCGTAGGGGGTGGTCTGGTAGACGAAATAGTTGAGCCAGTTGGAGTAGAGCAGATTGGCGCTGGAGCGCCAGGTGCAGGGCGGGTCCCTGGTGTCGTCATCGCCGGGGAAGTAGTTCACCGGGACCCGGATGGGCAGCCCGGCGTCCTTGTCCCGGCGGTACTCCAGGGCCAGGGTCTCCGCGTCGTACTCCGAATGGCCGGTGATGAAGATCTGCCGGCCGCCGTTGGTGGACACGGCGTAAACTCCCGCCTCGTCGCTCTCGGCCAGAATCTTCAGCTCCGGCACGGCGGCCACGTCCTCCCGGCGGATGGTGGTATGCCTGGAGTGGGGCACCAGGAACACGTCGTCAAAGCCCCGGAACAGGATGGATCCCTTGTGCGTCACCCGGTGGCGGAACACGCCGAACAGCTTCTCGGGCAGAGGGACTTTCCGGATGCCGTAGTGGTAGTAAAGCCCCGCCTGCGCCCCCCAGCAGATGTGGAAGGTGGAGTGGACGTGGCTCTTGCTCCACTCCATGATGGTACACAGCTCGCCCCAGTACTCCACCTCCTCAAAGGGGAGGTGCTCCACCGGCGCGCCGGTGATGACCATGCCGTCGAAAAACTGATCCTTCACCTGGTCAAAGGTCTTATAAAAGGTGAGCATATGCTCCTCCGGGGTATGCCTGGGCACCCGGCCCTCCACCTTCAGCAGCTCCATCTCGATCTGGAGGGGCGTGTTGCCCAGCAGGCGGGCCAGCTGGGTCTCGGTGGTGATCTTGGTGGGCATCAGGTTCAGAATGAGCAGCCGCAGGGGGCGGATGTCCTGGGACACCGCCCGGCCCTCGGTCATGACAAAGATGTTCTCCCGCTCCAGGGTCCTGGCGGCGGGCAGATTGGCCGGTATTTTGATGGGCACGGCGCTTCCCCCTTTCCGATAAAGAAAGAACCGCAGGATCCTCCGCGGCTCGCTACCTGACTATATCACACCGCCGGTTCCGTTGTCAACGGTCTTTCGGCCGGAGGCCCCGGGCAGTTCATAAAAATTTCATAAACTTTCTTGAAGAAGCTGTTGACAACAGAACAGGAAAGGATTACAATGGTTACAAACAGTTACAAATTGTAGTTACAAACAGTAACCGATTCTAAGGAGGACCTCATGGCAGACAACAACGGCGCCCTGATCTACAAGGGCCACCCCCTTCGCCGGAAGGGCAATCTGGTTTACTACGGCTCCATGGCCGACAAATACATCGTCATGATCCAGGTGATGAGCACCGAAAAAGAGGGCGGCCTGGACGTGGCCAACAAGGTACACCTGCAGCTCCAGCTCACCGATCCCGATCTGAAAAGCCGGGACCGGGTGGTCAAAAAAAGCGACCTGCCCGACCTGTTCTCCGCCATCGACATGGGTTCCATCTGGCTCATGCGGGCGCTGGCAGGCAAGTGATCCCGGACGACTTTACCAATGATACGTGTATACGGAGGCTGATTCCAATGGACCTGAAACACAAGCTCCTGCAATCGCTGACCGCCATCGCGCTGGTCATGGCGCTCACCACCGGCGTGGTCTTTGCCGCTATCGGCACCGGCACCGTCACCGCGGGCAGTTCCCTGCGGCTGCGCGCCCAGCCCAGCACCTCCTCCAGCACCCTGGCCGTCGCCCCCTACAGGGCCACGGTGGATGTGCTGGAGGATGCCGGCAACGGCTGGTATAAGGTGAGCTATAAGAACATGGAAGGCTATATGTCCGGCGAGTGGCTGAACATCACGCTGTCCGGCGACGCGGACGACGGCAGTTCCGCCCCGGCCGAAGGCGCCGATCCCGCGCCCGACGCCGCCCCCGCGGCGACGGCCGGCTATGTGACCGACGGCCCCCTGAACGTCCGCTCCGGCCCCGGCACCGGCTACGGCAAGGTGGGCTCCCTGAACAAGGGCGTCTCCGTCACCATCGCGGAGAAGCTGGACGGCTGGTATAAGATCACCAGCGGCGATACGGCCGGCTATGTGTCCGCCGACTATATCGGCATTGGCGAGCCTCCCCAGAACGCCGCGCCCGCGGAACCCGCTCCCGATCCGGCCCCCGAGGAGAACACGGCCGGCTATGTGTCCAACGGTCCCCTGAACGTCCGCTCCGGCCCCGGTACCGGCTACGGCAAGGTGGGCTCCCTGAGCCAGGGCGCCGCCGTCACCATCGTGGAGAAGCTGGACGGCTGGTATAAGATCACCAGCGGCAATGTGACCGGCTATGTGTCCGCCAGCTACATCGCCCTGGGCGAGGCCCCCAAGGAGGCCAGGACCGGCTACGTCAACACCAGCGTGCTGAACGTCCGCTCCGGCCCCGGCACCGGCTACGACAAGGTGAGCACCCTGTATATGGGCGCCACCGTCTCCGTCACCGACGAGGCGGACGGCTGGTACAAGATCAAGGAGGGCTACGTCTCCAGCGAGTACATCTCCTTCAGCCCCGTGGTGTCCACCGCCGCCAGCGGCATAGGCGCTCAGGCCGCGGCCATCGCCCGGCAGCAGGTGGGCAAGCGGTATGTCTACGGCGCCACCGGCCCCAACTCCTTCGACTGCTCCGGCCTCGTGTACTACGTGTATCACAAGCAGCTGGGCCTGAGCCTGAGCCGCACCGCTACCAGCCAGTACTACAACAACGGCCGGTTCGTCAGCGCCAACCTCTCCACCCTCCAGCCCGGCGACCTGCTGTTCTTCTTCGACCGCGCCTATGACAGCTCCGGCGGCACCAAGCCCGTCACCCACGTGGGTATCTATATCGGCAACAACCAGTTCGTCCACGCCTCCACCCCCAGTTCCGGCGTCCGGCTGGATACCCTGTTCGGCGGCTATCACGGCAAGCACCTTGTAGGAGCCAAGCGTCTCGGCTGAGTTTCCCCGAATACATAACCATCGCCCGCCCGGCTGCCGCCGGGCGGGTTTTATTACTTTTTTATTAAATCTTTCCCGCCCCTCTTTACATTTTTTTGTCAGAGAGCTACAATGAGTTTATCTTTTTGATTTGGGAGGTGCGCCCGGTGAGCGAAATGGATTACACCCGTAAATTCAGCGTCAACTTCGACAAGGATCAGGAGATCAAGTCCATCCTGACCTCCGTTTATAACGCCCTTCGGGAAAAGGGATATAACCCCATCAACCAGATCGTGGGCTATATTCTCAGTGAGGATCCCACCTACATCACCAATCACAACAACGCCCGCACCCTGATCCGCCGTCTGGACCGGGACGAGCTGTTGCAGGTGCTGTTGAAGAGCTATCTTGTCGATAAGAACTGACCGAGAGCGCCGGGCGAAGGCCCGGCGCTCTTTTTTTGCCCCGCCCTCCGCATGGACTTCTCCCGTGTTTTGCCGCGGAATGTTTACACTTCATCGCGGATCGTTCACATTTTATTCTCACACGTCCTGGCGGATCATGCTATAATATCTGCAAATCCGAGTGCGAGGTGACCGCCATGAAGCGTATCGTCTCCATCCTGCTCCTGTTGGCCTTGTCCCTGTCCCTCTGCGCCTGCGGGCCTGACGCCCCGGCGGAGAGCGGGACGCCCTCCCCCGTACCCACAGCCTCCGCAGCACCCTCCGAACTGCCCTCAGAAGCGCCCGCAGAGACTCCCGCCCCGGATGTCCCCGCTGACGAGGGGGCGCAGGTCTACATCAAGGCCACCAAAGCGCTGACCGCGGACGATCTGGAGCGCCGGGATACCGGCCTGTCGGATGCGGACCGTTCCACCCTGCTGGCGGAGCTGGGCGTCCCGGAGGAGGCCGTCACCGAGCTGGCCTGGTACCGCACCCCCGACGGAGCCCCCCTGTTCCTGGAGGTGTTCTCCTTCCGCCTGACGGAGGGGGCCGACTGCGACGCCATCGCCCGCGCGCTGGGGGACTACGGTACCGCCCGCTCCAAGGAGGCCAACGCCAGCTACATCGCCGCCCAGGGACAAAACGGCACATACCAGCTCATGCAGCAGTCGGTGGCCGCCCCCGGATACGCCCTTTTGGGACTCATCAGCTTTGACGAGAACGGCGCGCCCTTGGGGACCGTCAAGGAACACTCCCTCCCCTCCACTCTCTTTTCCTATTGCTATTACGTGGGCTGTGTAAAAGAGGCGAAACAGAAGATCGATGGAAAGGAATACATCACCAAGAGCCCTCCCGCCAACGCCAGCAGCTCCGGCTTCGTCACCGTTCTGAATCAGCCGGACGGGGCCCCGGAGCCCACTCCCGACCCGGAGACCGGCCGCATCCCCTACACGGACCCAGGAAAGGAGGACATGACGGTGTATGACACCTCCGCCATCCTTGCCGCCTGGGCGAAGAAGGACCCCGCCGGCCTCTCCGACTACGACCGGGCCATCTATGACGCGGCGGAAAAGGTGCTGGCGGAGACGGTCACCGCCGGCATGAGCGACTATGAGAAGGAATTGGCCCTCTATATGTGGGTCATCACCACCGTGGAATACGACGACGACCACTATGACCCGCTGGCGGAGGTCAGGCGGGATTCCTACGGCCCCTACGGAGGGCTGGTGGAGCACAAGGGCATCTGCCTGGGCTTCGCCTCCACCTTCCAGCTGCTGATGGACATGGCCGGCGTGGAGTGCATCACCGTGGTGGGGGCCGCCAATGACAGCCAGGACGAGCATGCCTGGAACATGGTCCGGCTGGATGGGGAGTGGTACTGCGTGGACCCCACCTGGGACTACGGCTACTACCCCGTGGAGGGCAGGCTGGTCTGGTTCAACCTGACCAGCGACTACTTCGCCACGGAAACACCCAACCACCAGTGGGACTACAACAGCGTCCCTGAGGCCACCGCCACCGACGGGGGAAAATGAGGTGCCCTGCATGAAACGTGTCGTCTCCATCCTGCTCCTGCTGGCTCTTGCCCTGTCCCTCTGCGCCTGCGGGCCTGACGCCCCGGCAGAGAGCGGGACGCCCTCCGCCCTCCCCGCTCCTGTCCTCACCGCCGACGGGCTGGCCCGGGCCGCCGTGACGGCCTCCGGCCGGGACCCGGACGGGCTGGAAAAACTCAACGATATGCTGGAACCCGGCGCGCTGGAGGAGTACATCGCCAACTACTACGGCATCCCCGCCTGGGAGGACTGCGCCGTCTACCGCACCGGCGGGGCCGAGGTCTTTGAGGTGGCGGTGCTGGAACTGACGGACGCCGTCTCCGACAGCGACGCCGCCGCCGGCCTTGAGGGGTACATCCACGAACGGGAGGGGGACTTTGCCGGCTACTCCCCTGCCCAGGCAGACATCGCCGCCCACGCCCTCTCCGCCGTCAGGGAGCGGGACGGCAGACGCTTCGCCGCCCTGCTGCTGTGCGAGGAGCCGGAGGCGGCCAGGGACGCGTTTTTCGACTTTACCGGCGCCTCCGTCCCCGCGCCGCCGACTGCCGCGGAGCCGTCCTCCACCCCTTCGCAGCCCTCCGCCCCTCCGGCGCCCGCCGACACGCCGGCCGCCTCATCCCCCGCCGGACCGGTGACCTATCCCGGCCGCACCCCCTTCACCGATCCCAACATTGACGACATGACGGTATACGACACCTCCGCCATCCTGGCCGCCTGGGAGAAGGGGGATCCCTCCGGCCTGTCCGACTACGACAAGGCCATCTATCATGCGGCAGAAGCGGTCATCGACAGCCAAATCGAGCCGGATATGACCGATCTGGAGAAGGAATACGCCCTCTACCTGTGGGTCATCACCCACATGAAGTACGATTACGACCACCAGGATCCCACCGCCACGGTGAGCCGGGACTCCTTTACCCCCTACGGCGGGCTGATCAAGGGCAAGGGGGTGTGCCTGGGCTTCGCGTCGGTATTCCAGCTGCTGATGGACATGGCGGATGCAGAGTGCATCACGGTGGTGGGGGCCGCCTACCACAGCGAGGAGGACCACGCCTGGAATATGGTGCGGCTGGACGGGGAATGGTACTGCGTGGACGCCACCTGGGACTGGACCTATTACAACGATATGGGCTATATGCGGTACTTCAACGTGACCAGCGACTTCATGGCGGAGGAACATCAGTGGGACTACGCCAATGTGCCCGAGGCTGACGCCGAGTCCCCCTGGACGCCGCCCCGCAATCCTGACTTCAACTTTTTTTGGCCCTGGTAGCGCATCAGTCAGCCCTCCCGCGGCGGCGCGGGAGGGCTTTTCGCAAAATTTTCCCCGGTTCCCTCTTTACAAATCCCGTTTTTCTGGTATAATGGCATGGTGTCAGTTGATACGGGCCGCGGCTCGGCCGGGATGGGCGCCGCGTCCGCGGGCATATGGATCTCCATCCCGCCGCCTGTCATTTCTATCCTTTCCCGCAAAACCGAATATCCCAATGATTTGTTTTATAACTTTTTTGCATGAAAAAGTCTCAAATCCGGGCGATTAGTTCAGCTGGGAGAACGCCAGGTTCGCAATCTGGAGGTCAGGGGTTCGATCCCCCTATCGTCCACCAACCAAAAAGCGGCTTGCTTAGGCAAGCCGCTTTTTGGTTGGGTTTCGCTCCCGTTGGTCGCTCCACCCTTCAGTGATTCAAAATGCTCGGCGGAAGTGAATTTGATATGCTCCCCCTATAGTAGACAGTGAAAAGGAAAACACTGTCGAGATAGGGGGAGCATAGTTATATGAAGGA
>CANRFU010000057.1 GCA_947629975.1 uncultured Oscillospiraceae bacterium
GGGCACATGAGGTAAGTTGAACTGCGGACCATCCGCATTTGGGGAAAAAGGCGATTGCTTCTCCGTCTGCTTAGGAGGCGGTCGCTCTATCCTACTGAGCTACAGGCGCGTATGAGTTAAGTTGTACTGTATGCCTTCCGCTTTTCAGGAAAAAGGCGATTGCTTCTCCGTGTGCTTAGGAGGCGAACGCTCTATCCTGCTGAGCTACGGAGACGTATATAAAAAATATTCAATTTTTGAGCCCGTTTGGACTCGAACGAACTGCCGCTTAGGAGGCGGACGCTCTATCCTGCTGAGCTACGAGGGCATACGGGGCAAGCTGAACAGCGGGGCAAGTACCGTCTTATTTTAACCAATTCTTCCGCGGATGTCAATCGGTTGTTTGCAGCCGCGGCCAGTTTGCGCAAAATCGGGGCAAAGGAGGGGGGCGGCCATGTCGCTCAGTCAACTGTACAGCCCGGAGGACGTGATCGCCCTGACGGAGGAGTGGGGGTTCCTGCCCTTTTTCGCCAACTGCATCCCCGGCTTCTCCATCGAGGAGCGCTGTCCGCCCTCCCTGTGGTTTTCCGAGCAGCCGGGGCCCTGGGAGTGGAAGGGTCCCGCCGCCCGGAGCGGCAGGTGTGTTTACGGCAAGCTGTTCGCCAACAAGGCGGGGTTCGTCAGCCGGGAGTGGCTGCCCGACCTGGTCAACTGCCGCCGGGACGGCTATGACTTTGACGCCCGGTACGACGACGGTCTGGCCCGCCGTCAGGACAAGACGGTCTACGACGTCCTGACCGCGCATGGCTCCCTGCTGTCCAAAGCGCTGAAGCGGGAGGCGGGATACGGCAAGGGGGGCAGCAAGGGCTTCGACGGGGTCATCACCCGGCTGCAGATGCAGACCTACGTGACCATCGACGACTTCGAGTACATGAGGGACAGGCACGGCGATCCCTACGGCTGGGGCGTAGCCCGGTACACCACCCCGGAGGAGCAGTTCGGCTATGACTACGTGACCTCCGCCTATTCCCGGGAGCCGGCGGAGTCCCGGGCGCGGATCGCGGAGCACCTGGCAAGGCTGCTGCCGAACGCCGGGGAACAGAACATTTTGCGGATCGTCGGTTGACGGCGGACCCGTTTCAGGATAAAATGGCATCGACCATTTTGGAAAGAGGGGACCCTCCGTGAGCCACACCGTGGAACTGCTGTGCGTGGGCACCGAGCTGCTGCTGGGCAACATCCTGAACACCGACGCCCGGGACCTGAGCCGGGAGCTCACCGCCCTGGGACTCAACGTCCGCTACCACTCGGTGGTGGGGGACAACCCGGAACGGCTGAAAGCGGCGGCGGCCATCGCCCGGGAGCGGGCGGACGTGATCATCACCACCGGCGGTCTCGGCCCCACCTGCGACGATCTCACCAAGCAGACCCTGGCGGAGGCCTTCGGCAAAAAGCTGGTGTTCCACCCCGAGTGCGCCGCCCAGATCCAGGCGTATTTCGCCAGGATGGGCAGGCAGATGACCGAGAACAACCTCCAGCAGGCGTATCTGCCGGAGGGCTGCACCGTATTGGACAACGCCTGGGGCACCGCCCCCGGCTGCGCCTTTGAGAGCGGCGGAAACTTCGTGGTCATGCTGCCCGGCCCGCCCCGGGAGTGCCTGCCCATGTTCCGGGAGCGGGCCATGCCCTGGCTGGCCCGTTTGAGCGAGGGAGTCATCCGCTCCCGCACCCTCCGGGTGTTCGGCATGGGCGAGTCGGAGGTGGAATCCCTTCTCCGGGACCGGATGAACGAGCTGACCAACCCCACCCTGGCCCCCTACGCAAAGGAGGGGGAGGTGGAGCTGCGCATCACCGCCAAGGCCGCCACGGCGGAGGAGGCCGGCGCCCTCATCGCCCCGGTGGAGCGGGAGGTGCGCGCCCTGCTGGGCCGGAAGGTCTACGGCGCGGACGTGTCCGGGCTGGAACAGGTGGTGCTGGAGGGGCTGAAAGCCCGGGGCCTCACCATGGGCACGGCGGAGAGCTGCACCGGCGGCCTCATCGCCAAGCGGATGACCGATCTGCCCGGCTCCTCCGCCGTCCTGAAGGGCGGCATCGTCAGCTACACCAACGAGGTCAAGGCCAATGTGCTGGGGGTATCCCGGGCGCTGCTGGACGAACAGGGCGCGGTGTGCGCCGGGGTGGCGGAGCAGATGGCGGAGGGCGCCCGGCGGGTGCTGGGCTGCGACCTGGCGGTGTCCGTCACCGGCGTGGCCGGCCCCGACAGCGACGACCGGGGCAATCCCGTGGGGCTGGTCTACGCGGCCCTGGCCGCCCCGGAGGGCGTCCAGGTGAAGGAACTCCACCTGGCCCGGGCGGTGGAGGGCCGGTTCTGGGTTCGCACCATGGCCGCCAACCACGCCCTGGACCTGATCCGCCACTGGCTGGAAGACCATCCCGCATGATCCAAAGCGATCAGAACAGAGAGGAGGCCGCGCCATGAAACGGGCGCTTAACATCATCGTGACCGCCGCGCTGTGCGCAGCGATCCTCATGGGACTCATTGCCACCGCCAACGGCGCGGCCGCCAACGTCTATCAGATGGCGGTGAACGACACCCCGCTGGAGATGACCGCCGGAAACATGCCCATGACGGTGGGCGGGACCCTGTATGTGCCCTATATCATGCTGTCCGGCCGGACTACCGGCATCAATCTGGGGGTCAGCGCCCAATACAACTCCTCCCGCCGGACGCTGACGGTGGGCGACGGGCAGCGGGTCATCACCTTCGACCTGCAGAACAACACCGCCTACGATTCCTCCGGCGCCTCCCTGAGCGTCCGCGCCGCGGCCCGCAACGCCATGGTGTTCCTCCCCATCGTCTGGCTGTGCGATTACTTTGGCACCATCCACTGCTCCCTCACCTACACCCAATACGGCACCCTGGTCCGGGTGACCAACAGCGCGGTGATCCTGACCGACGCGGAGTATGTGGATGCGGCAAACAATCTGCTGGCCAACAACTATGACCGCTACATGGAGTCCATCCGGCCCCCTGCCACGCCCACCCCACAGCCCACCCAGCCCCCGCGGCCGCCCGCCACCTCCCAGCCCGTCCCGTCGCCCTCCTCCTCCCCGGCGCCTACCCCCTCCCCCTCGGAGGAACCGCTCCCCGGCGAGGGCGCGGAGGTCTGCCTGGCCTACCGCTGGGGGGACCGGGCGGAGGAGGCCGTCCGTCTGCTGGAAAGTGTCAATCAGCGGGTCCTGTTCCTGTTTGCTCCGGAGGAGCTGGCCGCCAACGACGGCCTGGTGCGCCGCCTGGCGGCGGCGGGCCACACCCTGGGCCTGGCCCTGACCGGCGGAACGACGGAGGAATGCCTCGCCCAGGCGGAGGAGGGCGCCGCCCTGCTGGCCGCCATTGCCAGATATCCCGCCCTCATCGTGGAGGCGGACGGTCTGGACGCGGACGGCCGGTCCGCTCTGACCCAGGCGGGTTACGTCCTCTGGACCACCCAGTTTGACGCGGAGTATTACGGCTCCGCCGGGGCGGTCATGGGGGCGCTGGACGTCCGGCAGCTCAACCGGGTGGGACTCACCTGCGACGAAGCCGGCCTGGCCCTGTCCCGGGGCCTGTGGAACGCCCTGACCGCCGCCCACTGCCGGGTACGACAGGCCGCCGCCCCGCTGCTAGCCCCGCCGGCGGATTGAACTGAACGCAAAAAAGTTCCTGTTCTCGGTTTGAGAACAGGAACTTTTTTGCGTCTTTGTCAGATGCCCAGCTTGAACAGGTTGGCGTCGCTGGAGAAGTTGGAGGCGGAGTAGAGCACCAGCACCTGGTCGATGCCGTTGTCCGCCACGTACTGCTTCAGGGACATATTGTTGTACCGCAGGTCCCACAGATGGACCTCCCCGTAGTCCAGCCCCAGGAAGGGGGCCAGGGAGTCGGTATAGGAGTCCCGGACCACCAGCAGCTTCTTCCCGCCCTCCACGGCGGGATTGCGGAGGATGCACAGGGGCTGGTTGCCCCCCAGGAACATGGAGTACTTGTCTTTGACCTCCAGTTTGGACAGATCGTACAGCGTGCCCTCCACCGGCTTCCCCTCCGGGTAGCCCGTCACATTCAAAGTCCCCTCGGGCACCCAGGTGTACATCTCGTCCGGGCGTACCCATCCGGCCCCGGCGGAGGACCAGGTGGTCCCATAGAACGAGTCGGACACCTTTGTGGGCCCATAGTCCAGCACGGTGACGGAGCCGTTCATGCCGTCCGCCAGGGCGGCATAGCCCTGATAGGCCCCCATGGTGGTCCAGTGATGGTCGGTGCGGTAGAAGACGTCGTCCCCGCTCAGCGCGCCGTACAGGTCGATGAAGTTCACGTTCTCCCCGGCCAGCTGTTTCGCTGCCTCGTTCATGGAGCCGTCGTCCACGTTGGGGGCGTTGGCGGGCAGCTTATCTGCCCACACATAGCTCTTGTCGGGCACCAGGGAGAAGTACACCGGGACCTCCACGTTACCCGCCAGGGAATTGACGTAGCCCACCCGCTTTTGCAGATCGTCGGCGGCGGGGGGGTTGAAGAAGGCGAACAGGGTCTGGCCGTCCCCGCTGAAATAGACCTTGTTGTTCTCCTTTTTGCCCAGCAGCCGCTCCGACTGGGCCTTCAGGTGGATCCACTGATCCCGCAGGGGGAACTGGTCCACGACGAAGTCCTCGAAGTCCTCCATAAACTCGCCGCTGAAAAAGTTGCCGCCGTTGGTGCCGTTCATCAGCCCGGGAAACTCCAGCCGGCCGATCTTGGGCTCCGGCATCTGGGCAAGCCAGCGGTTCTCCTGCTCGGAGAAGTCCCTGGGATGGGCCATGTCCCACAGGAGCCAGCCGCAGAACCCGAAGATGAAGACGCAGAACAGGACGGTGATGAAAGTCGAATACTTTTTGCTCATGTCCGCGCCTCCTTTAAAATCTGAAATAGAGGAAGGGGTTGTAGGTGCCGTCCACCAGGTAGGCGGTAGCCAGCACCAGGCCGGCCAGCATCACCACGGGGAGGGCTACCTTCCACACCTTCTCCGGGAGCTTCTTCCAAAGGTTTGCCGCCAGAGGGGTGGAGGCCACGCCGGCGATCACCAGGATGGGCAGGTAGTTGAAGAAGTTGTAGAGGAAAGCCCCGTCCAGAAGGCCGGCCCCGAAGCCGAACATGGCCTTCAGGTAGCCGCCCAGCTGGCCCAGGTCCTCCACGGCGAAGATGGTCCAGCCGATGAGGACGAGGAACAGCCCGTAGATGTGGCCGAGCCAGCCGGGAAGCTTCTCCAGCCGCCTGAGCAAAAACAGCTTTTCGACGACCAGCAGCACGAAGTAGAACATGCCCCAGAGGAGGAAATTCCAGCTGGCGCCGTGCCAGATGCCGGTGGCGGCCCAGACGACGAGCAGGTTGAACACCATGCGGGCGGGCTTCACCCGGCTGCCCCCCAGGGGGAAGTACAGGTACTCCCGGAACCAGCTGCCCAGGGAGATGTGCCACCGCCTCCAGAACTCGGTGGCCGACTTGGAGAGGTACGGGTAGTTGAAGTTCTCCAGGAACTCAAAGCCCAGCATCCGGCCCAGGCCGATGGCCATGTCCGAGTAGCCGGAGAAGTCGAAGTACAACTGGAAGGAGAAGGCCAGCACTCCCAGCCACGCCCCCAGGGTGGTGAGCTGGGCGGTGGGGGTAGCCTTGTACACGTCCCACAGCTGGCCGATGGCATTGGCTAGCAGCACCTTTTTGGCCAGGCCCACCGTGAACCGCTGCACGCCGGAGGCGAACTTGTCCACCGTGTGGGTACGGCTCTCCAGCTGTTCGTCCAGGTCCTTGTACTTGATGATGGGTCCGGCGATGAGCTGGGGGAACAGGGTGACGAAGGTGCCGAAGGTGATGATGTTCTTCTGGGTGCGGGCGTCCCCCCGGTACACGTCGATGGTGTAGCTCATGGTCTGGAAGGTGTAGAAGGAGATGCCGATGGGCAGCGGGTGGCCCAGCACCTTCATCAGCTCGAATCCGGCCAGGGCGTTCACGTTGCCGGCGATGAAGTCCCAGTACTTGAAGAAGAACAGCAGCGCCAGATTGAAGATGACCGACGAGGCCACCGCCATCTTTGCCCCCCGGATGTTCCCTTTATTCTTGCACCGGGTCACCAGCATGCCGTGGGTGTAGTCGATGCCGATGGAGGCAAACATGATGAGGATATACACCGGCTCCCCCCAGCCGTAGAAGATCAGGTTGAGGATGAGCAGCGCCAGGTTGCGCAGCTTCAGCGGGGTGATATAGTAGACCAGCAGCACCACGCACAGGTAGAGGAACAGGAAATAGGGGGTGGAGAATACCATGGGCGTTCACCTCACGTCAAAATCAGGAGAACAGAGAAACGGCGGGGGCCGTCAGCGCGGCGGCCCCCGCCGGGTGCGTCAAGCGGGTCAGGGCGGTCAGCCAAGGCCCAGGACCAGGTCGAAGTCGTCCATCATGTACCCGGACATCTCATGGACGGCGAGGATGACGTATCTGCCGTTGACATAGATCTTTGCGTTGTTCTCCCACTGCTCGATCACGGCGGGATAGAATGCCCCGCCCTCGATCTGGCTGTCGATGCGCTCCTGGAAGATGGCGTTCACCGCGTCGGCGTCGTCCTCGTCCTCCACTTCCACAAAGGCGAACTCACAGGCCACGCCGGTCATCTCGGGGGTGTAGATCAGCCTCTGCCTGACGGGGATGGCACCCAGGCCGGGATACTCGTGGATCAGCTGCTCGTCGCTCATCTGGATCATGCTCGGGAACTCATACTCGGTGACGGAGGGGAAGACCGTGTCCATGAACTGGTGCAGATCCTGGTCTTCCTCCCCCACGCCGGAGGGCGGGAGGACGGTGTCGTCCACCTCCTGCGACTGCTGGGGATCGGCGGTGGGGAACATGATCGGGGGATGGGAGGGCTCCTCAGATTCGGAGGGCTCCTCGGAGGGCGCTTCGCTGGGGGTCTCGGTAGGCCCGGCGGACGGCTCCTCGGGCGGAACCTCGGTGGGCCCGGCGGAGGGCTCCTGGCTGGGGGTCGGCTCGCCGGGGGGATCGGTGGGGTCCGCCGCAGGGCGGGCGCAGGCGCACAGACACAGGACCAGCGCCAGGGCCAGAAGGGCGGCCAGACTGCGTTTTTTCATCTCGTTCTCCCTCATTTCGCCTGAACGGCGGCCTCAAATTCGCTCTGGATGGCGTCGCAGTCGGTGTGGACCACCAGCATCATGTAATTGCCGGCGGTCACCTGGCGGCAGTTGTTCACCCAGGCGTCGATGGTCTCGGGATAGTTCATGCCCTCCTCGGTGCAGGCGGCCACCCGGGCGTCGAACACGGTCTTGACGGCGTCGGCGGCGGAGGGATCGGCCAGCTTCACCAGGGTCAGCTCAGCGGCGGCGCCGGTCATCATGGGGGTGTAGACCTGGAACTCGGCCACCCCCTCAAGGTCAGACAGGCCGGGATAGAACATCTCCAGCATATCGCCCTCGGCCAGCACCATGCCGGGGAACTCGTGCTTCCCGATGGTTTCCTCGTAGAAGGCCGTCATATCCAGATCAGCGTTCTGGGCGGGGCCGGGGCCGGTCGTGGGGCCGCAGGCGCACAGGGCGAAGATCATCATCAGGGCAAGAGCAAAAGCGATTACCTTTTTCATTTCAGCTTCTCCTTATTCTTGTTGGGATTTGACGGCTTCCTCCCGCCGTCAAAGACTTAGACGCGGCAGAGCGGAAATAGTTCCCCTCCGAGGGGATTTTTTCCACGATGCCCGGTCTCTCCACCGGGACATTGTATCACACCGGCCCGAAAATGACAACCTCTCCGGCGAAAAAAGGGAAAAAACTGCCACCCCGTCCCGACTTCGGCAAAGTGACAGCAAAAAAGGTTAAATTTTTGACAGTTTCGCCACTTTTTCTCTTGCTATTTGGCCCGCAAGCCATTATAATGTTCCGTGATTAAGGGAGGGCGTTATGGTCAATATCGTATTGGTAGAACCGGAGATCCCGCAGAACTGCGGCAACATCGCCCGGACCTGCGCCGCCACCCGCAGCCGCCTCCATCTGGTGGAGCCTCTGGGCTTCGACATCAGCGAGAAAGCGGTGAAACGGGCGGGGCTGGACTACTGGCCGATGGTGGATCTGCGCGTATACCCCAGTCTGGATGGGCTGTTCGCGGAGCATCCGGAGGCGATGGACGACCTGTGGCTCGCCACCACCAAGGCCCCCAGGGACTACTCCCGGGCCGCCTTCCGGGACGGCTGCTGGCTGTTCTTCGGCAAGGAGACCGCCGGCCTGCCCGAGGCGTTCCGCATGGCCCACTATGACCGGTGTATCCGTATCCCCATGCGGCCCGGCGCCCGGAGCCTGAACCTGGCCAATTCGGTGGCGGTCCTCGCCTACGAGGCCCTCAAACAGCAGGGCTTCCCGGATCTGAGCGGCGAGGGCGAAATGGCCGGCCTGTGATCCCTCTCTTAATTCAGACGGAGAACCCGCCCCTATCATATGACGACGAAAGGAGCTTGAACATGAACTACAACAAAAAGACCGTGAAAGACATCGATGTGGCCGGCAAGAAGGTCCTGCTGCGGTGCGATTTCAACGTGCCCCTGGCCAAGGACGGCAGCGGCGCCATCACCGACGACAAGCGCATCCGGGCCGCTCTGCCCACCATCCAGTACCTGCTGGACCAGGGCGCGGCGGTCATCTCCTGCTCCCACCTGGGCAAGCCCGAGGCCAGTTTTGAGAAATGGGTAAAGAAGCAGACCGAGAAGGGCAAGGACCCCGCCACCCTCACCGAGGCGAAGTGGCAGAAGTCCCTGGACGCCCTCCGCATGGAGCCTGTGGCCGCCCGCCTCAGCGAGCTGCTGGGCAAGCCGGTCATCCTGGCCGACGACGTGGTGGGCCCCGACGCCCAGGCCAAGGCCGCCGCCCTGAAGCCGGGCGAGATCATGCTGCTCCAGAACACCCGCTTTGAGAAGGGCGAGACCAAGAACGACCCCGCCACCGCCAAGGCCATGGCCGATCTGGCCGGCTCCGACGGCGTGTATGTGTCCGACGCGTTCGGCGCCGTCCACCGCGCCCACGCCTCCACCGCCGGCGTGGCCGCCTATCTGCCCGCCGTCTCCGGCTTCCTGATCCAGAAGGAGCTGGAGGTCATCGGCGGCGCCCTGGCCGATCCCAAGCGTCCTCTTGTCGCCATCCTGGGCGGCTCCAAGGTCAGCTCCAAGATCGGCGTCATCAACAACCTGCTGGAGATCGCCGACACCGTCATCATCGGCGGCGGCATGGCCTACACCTTCTCCGCCGCCCAGGGCGGCCAGGTGGGCGACTCCCTGCTGGAGGCCGACTGGAAGGATTACGCCAACGACATGGTGAAGAAGGCCGCCGAGAAGGGCGTGAAGCTGCTCCTGCCCGTGGATACCGTCATTGCCGACGCCTTCGCCCCCGACGCCAACACCCAGGTGGTCAAGTCCGGCGAGATCCCCGCCGGCTGGCAGGGCCTGGACATCGGCCCCGCCACCGTGGAGCTGTACTGCAAGGCCGTGGCCGACGCCGGCACCGTCATCTGGAACGGCCCCATGGGCGTGTTCGAGTTTGAGAAGTTCGCCGTGGGCACCAAGGCCGTGGCCGAGGCCCTGAGCAAGACCAGCGCCATCACCATCATCGGCGGCGGCGACAGCGCGGCCGCGGTGCAGCAGCTGGGCTACGCCGACAAGATGACCCATATCTCCACCGGCGGCGGCGCCTCCCTGGAGTTCATGGAGGGCAAGGAGCTGCCGGGGGTCGCTTGTCTGCTGGACGCCTGAGGCCAACTGAAATATATACGAACAGAAGGAGCTCGACTACCATGAATCTGAAGTACCGCAAGACCATCATCGCCGGCAACTGGAAGATGAACAAGACCCTCACCGAGACCAAGGCCTTCGCCGAGGCCATCAAGCCCAACCTGGGCCGCCACAAGTGGTGCGAGGTCGTGCTGTGCGTGCCCGGGGTGAACATCCCCGGCGCGGTAAAGGCCTTTAAGGACACCCGCGTGGCCATCGGCGGCGAGACCTGCCACTACGCCGCCTCCGGCGCCTACACCGGCGAGGTCACCGCCGAGATGCTCAAGGACGTGGGCGCCAAGTATGTCATCATCGGCCACTCCGAGCGCCGGCAGTACTACAACGAGACCGACTTTACCGTCAACAAGAAGGTCCACGCCGCCCTGGAGGCCGGCCTGAAGCCCATCATCTGCGTGGGCGAGAGCCTGGAGCAGCGGGAACTGGGCGTCACCGAGGAGCTGATCTCCTACCAGGTGAAGACGGCCCTGTCCGGCCTGAACGAGAACCAGGTGCGCCGCATCGTCATCGCCTACGAGCCCATCTGGGCCATTGGCACCGGCAAGACCGCCACCGCCGAGCAGGCCGGCGAGGTGTGCACTCACATCCGCGCCATCATCCGCAAGCAGTTCGGCGCCCGTGTGGCCCGGGCCGTCACCATCCAGTACGGCGGCTCCATGAACGCCAAGAACGCCGCCGAGCTGCTGGCCCAGCCCGACATCGACGGCGGCCTCATCGGCGGCGCCTCCCTGAAGCCCGACGATTTCGTGGCCATCATCAACGCGGCCAATCAGTAACAGAGCGAAGGGGTTTCTATGAAAACACCTACTACCCTTATCATTATGGACGGCTTCGGCCTGTCCTCCTCCACCCTGCCGGGGGACAACGCCATCGCCGCCGCCAAAACGCCCAATCTGGACAAGATCTTCGCCGAGAACCCGGTGTGTAAGCTGTCCGCCTCCGGGCTGGACGTGGGGCTTCCCGACGGCCAGATGGGCAACAGCGAGGTGGGCCACACCAACATCGGCGCCGGCCGGGTGGTGTTCCAGGACCTGCCCAAGATCTCCAAGGCCATCGACGAGGGCACGTTCTTTGAGAACAAAGCCTACGTGGACGCCATCAACGCGGCAAAGGCCGCCGGTCGGGCAGTCCATATCTACGGCCTCATGTCCGACGGCGGGGTCCACTCCCACATCACCCACATCCAGGCCGCCGTCAAGCTGGCCCACGACCTGGGCGCGGAGAAGATCTATGTCCACTGCTTCCTGGACGGCCGCGACGTGCCCCCCACCTCCGGCAAGGGCTATGTGGCCCAGATGAAGGCGACCTGTGACGAGTACGGGGCGAAGATCGCCACCGTGGAGGGCCGGTATTACGCCATGGACCGGGACACCAACTGGGACCGGCTGGAGAAGGCCTACGCCGCCATGGTCTACGGGGAGAGCGCGGAGTTCAATCCCGACCCGGTGGACGCGGTGCAGAAGTCCTACGACGCCGGCGTCACCGACGAGTTCATGGTGCCCGTGGTCACCTGCAAGGACGCCCAGATCGGCGCGGGGGACGCCATCCTGTTCATGAACTTCCGGCCCGACCGGGCCCGGGAGATCACCCGCTCCCTGGTGGACCCCGACTTCAAGGGGTTTGAGCGCAAGAAGGGCTTCTTCCCCCTCCACTACGTCTGCACCACCTCCTACGACGCGTCCATGCCCAACGTGGTCATCGCCTACCCCAAGGAGACGCTGCACAACATCTTCGGGGAGTATATCTCCAGGCTGGGGATGACCCAGCTGCGTATCGCGGAAACCGAGAAGTACGCCCACGTCACCTTCTTCTTCAACGGCGGCGTGGAGCAGGTGTTCCCCGGCGAGGACCGGTGCCTGATCCCCTCCCCCAAGGTGGCCACCTACGACCTCCAGCCGGAGATGTCCGAGCCCCTGGTCACCGCCGAGTGCGTACGCCGCATCGAAAGCGGGAACTACGACGTGGTCATCCTGAACTTCGCCAACTGCGACATGGTGGGCCACACCGGCGTGTTCGACGCCGCCGTCAAGGCCGTCGAGGCGGTGGACGACGGCGTGGGCCAGGTGGTGGCCGCCACCCTGAAGCTGGGCGGCAAGGTCATCATCACCGCCGACCACGGCAACGCCGAGCATATGGTGGAGCCCGACGGCTCCCCCTTCACCGCCCACACCACCAACCTGGTGCCCTGCTGCGTGGTGGGCGCCGGCCAGGTGAAGCTGCGGGACGGCCGCCTGGCCGACCTGTGCCCCACCATGCTGGACCTGATGGGTCTGGAGCAGCCCGCCGAGATGACGGGCCAGTCCCTGATCGTACACTGAGATAACAAACCCCAAATCATTATTTGAGAGGAGAACATCATCATGAAGCAAATGCTGGAAATCGTTGACGTCATCGGCCGTGAAATTCTGGACTCCCGCGGCAATCCCACCGTGGAAGTCGAAGTCGTCCTGGACGACGGCACCGTGGGCCGCGCCGCGGTCCCCTCCGGCGCCTCCACCGGCGTGTACGAGGCCTGCGAGCTCCGCGACAGCGACAAGAGCCGCTATCAGGGCAAGGGCGTGGAGAAGGCGGTCGCCAACGTGAACACCGAGATCGCCGAGGCTCTGGTGGGCATGAACGCCCTGGAGCAGCCCGCCATCGACAAGCTGCTCATCGAGCTGGACGGCACCCCCAACAAGTCCCGCCTGGGCGCCAACGCCATCCTGGGCGCCTCCCTGGCCGTGGCCAAGGCAGCCGCCGCCTCCTGCGGCATGAGCCTCTACAACTATATCGGCGGCGTCAACGCCAAGACCCTGCCCGTGCCCATGATGAACATCCTGAACGGCGGCGCGCACGCCACCAACAACGTGGACATCCAGGAGTTCATGATCATGCCCGTGGGCGCCTCCAGCTGGAAGGAAGCCCTGCGTATGTGCGCCGAGGTGTTCCACACCCTGAAGAGCGTGCTGAAGGACAACGGCACCCCCGCCGCCGGCGTGGGCGACGAGGGCGGCTACGCCCCCAACCTGAAGAAGGACGAGGACGCCTTCAAGTGCATCGTGGCCGCCATCGAGAAGGCTGGCTACAAGCCCGGCGAGGACTTCATGATCGCCATGGACGCCGCCGTGTCCGACTGGTACAACCACGAAGACGGCACCTACACCCTGCCCAAGGCCGGCAAGACCATGACCCGCCAGCAGATGGTCAACATGTGGAAGAAGTTCGCCGACAACTATCCCATCATCTCCATGGAGGACTGCATGGGCGAGGACGACTGGGAGGGCTGGGGCATGCTCACCAAGGCCCTGGGCGACCGCGTCCAGCTGGTGGGCGACGACCTGTTCGTCACCAACTCCGCCCGCGTGGCCAAGGGCCTGGAGCTGGGCGTGGCCAACTCCGTGCTCATCAAGGTCAACCAGATCGGCACCCTCACCGAGACCCTGGACACCATCGAGAAGGCCAACCGGGCCGGTTACACCGCCGTGGTCTCTCACCGCTCCGGCGAGACCGAGGACGTGACCATCGCCGACATCGTGGTGGGCGTCAACGCCGGCCAGATCAAGACCGGCGCCCCCAGCCGCACCGACCGCGTGGCCAAGTACAACCAGCTGCTCCGCATCGAGGAGGAGCTGGGCGACGCCGCTCAGTACCTGGGCAAGAAGGCCTTCTTCAACATCAAGAAGTAATCATCAATCCGCACCACAAGGCCCCGGGGCAGCCGCCCCGGGGCCCTTTTGTCGCCCAGCTCCGGGGCCCCGCAAAACCGCCCTGCGGTTTTGTGGGGAGAGGAGCCGCAGCGGAATGAGCGAGCTTTCGCCGCAGGCGGAAGCGAGGGATACGGAGCTTGCGGCGACGAGGGCGGCTGTCCCCCCTTGCGCGCGAAAAAGCCAGCCGCCATACGGCGGCTGGCTTTTCAGCGTTTGAGCTAAATTACTCGTCAACCTCGATAACAACACCAGAGCCAACGGTACGGCCGCCCTCGCGGATAGCGAAGCGGAGGCCCTTCTCGATGGCGATGGGGGTGATCAGCTCGACCTTCATGTCCACGTTATCGCCGGGCATGCACATCTCGGTGCCCTCGGGCAGGGTGATGACGCCGGTCACGTCGGTGGTGCGGAAATAGAACTGGGGACGATAGTTGTTGAAGAACGGGGTGTGACGGCCGCCCTCTTCCTTCTTCAGCACGTACACCTGGCCCACGAACTTGGTGTGGGGGTGGATGGAGTTGGGCTTGGCCAGGACCTGGCCGCGCTCGATGTCGGTCTTGTTGATGCCGCGGAGCAGGCAGCCCGCGTTGTCGCCGGCCTCGATGAAGTCCAGGGTCTTGCGGAACATCTCCATGGAGGTGACGACGGTGGTGCGCTTCTCCTCGGTCAGGCCCACGATCTCGACGGTCTCGCCGGCCTTCAGCACGCCGCGCTCCACACGGCCGGTGGCCACGGTGCC
>CANRFU010000058.1 GCA_947629975.1 uncultured Oscillospiraceae bacterium
CTCTGCCACATCGAGGAGCGCCTGTCCCAGGCGGTGGAGGCCGCCAAGGCGGGGGCCGTGGGGCTGGACGAGCTGACCGAGATGCTGACGACTCTCTACAATGAGGAGTAAAGGAGCGCGTTATGACGAACAGTATTGAGATCAGGGGCCTGGTGAAGGAGTACAAGGACTTCACCCTGGGGCCCATCGACCTGACCCTGCCCGGCGGGGCCATCCTGGGCCTCATCGGGGAGAACGGGGCGGGCAAGACCACCCTCATGCGGTGTATGCTGGGGGTGACCGTCCCAGGCAGGGGAGAAGTGTTTCTCCTTGACAAGCCCTGGGAGGAGGCCAAGGCCGACGTGGGGGTGGTGATGGACGACTGCTTCTTCTATGAGCAGCTCCGCCCGAAAGACGTGGATTCCGTGCTGCGGCGGGTCTACAGGACCTGGGACGGCGGACTGTTCCGGGAGTACCTGGACAAGTTCGGCCTGCCGGAGAAAAAGCTCATCAAGGAGTTCTCAAGGGGGATGCGGATGAAGCTGTCCCTGGCCTCCGCCCTGGCCCACCGGCCCCGGCTCCTGCTGCTGGACGAGGCCACGGCGGGGCTGGACCCGGTGGTGCGGGACGAGATCCTGGACGAGTTCCTGGGCTTCGTATCCGACGAGGACCACGGCATCCTCATCTCCAGCCACATCACCACCGATCTGGAGAAGGTGGCGGACTATATCGCCTACCTCCACCACGGGAAGATCGCCCTGTCCGGGGAGAAGGACCGGCTGCTGGAGACCTACGGCCGGCTGGCCTGCACAAGGGAGGACCTGGCGGCCATCGACAGGGGCGACCTGGTGGCGGTGCGGCGGAGCCAGTATACCACCGAGGGTCTGGTGAGGGACCGGGCGGCCTTCGCCCGCAAGTACCCGAGCCTGACGGTGGAGCCCGTCAGCCTGGACGAGATCATGGTGTTCATGGAAAAGGGGGAGCGGCTATGACAGGTCTGATCCTGAAGGACTTTCTGGGCCTTCGCAAGGTGCTGAAGAGCTATCTCATCGTCCTGGTCATCTATGTGGCGCTGACGGTGTTCGGCGTGTGGAGCCCGTCTTTCACCACCGCGTTCTTCTCGATGATGGCGGCCATGCTGCCCTTCACCTGCTTCAATATGGACTACACCGCCAAGTGGGAACCCTATGGGGCCGCCCTGCCCCTGAGCCGGAACAAAACCGTAGCCGCCCGGTACTGCACCCTGCTCATCATGCAGGGGGCGGTGGCCGTGCTGGAGCTGGCCACCGCCGGGGCCCTCTGGCTCACGGGGGACCGGGAGGAGGCCCTGTCCTGCCTGCTGGCCGGCTGCCTCTGCCTGGGGATGGGGGCGGTGCTCAACGCCATCATCCTGCCCCTGATCTACAGGTTCGGGGCGGAGCGGGCCAGGATCATCTTCTATGCCGCGTTTTTGGGGCTCATCGGGCTGGCCGTCCTGTGGCTGGTGCCCCTGGGGGGCGGGGAATGGCTGATGAGCACCCTGGACTGGCTGGAGGACCGGGACATGATGGGGATGCTGGTGGCCATTCCCTTCCTGTTCGTGGCGGGGTGCTTCCTGCTTTTGATCCCGTCTTATTTCATCTCCTGCGCCATCTACAAAAAGAAGGAGCTGTGACGAAAAGCCCCCCGCCGGTGGAACGGCGGGGGGCTTTCTGTCTACATACCGGGCCGGAGGCGGAGATCGTCCCCGTAAAAGACCAGCATCCGGTACATCCCGGTCAGTCTGGACGCCAGCTGGGGGGTATACCGCTCCGCGATTTGTTCTCTGGACAGGTTGGTGGAGATGATGGTGCGCCTGTCCGCCTGGAGGCGGCTGTTCACCACCTCGTACAGGGAGGCCTGGGCCAGGGGGGTGGTGAACTCGCTGCCCAGGTCGTCCAGGATCAGCAGGTCGCAGCCCAGATAGCGGCGGGCGCCGTCTCTGGCCTGCCGCTCCTCGTCGGCGTCCCGGGTGAATCTTCGGGTCTCAAAGGCGGCGAACAGGTTGATGGCGGTGTCGTACACCACCGAGTATCCCCGGTCCGACACCTCCCGGGCGATGCAGCCGGACAGGAAGGTCTTGCCCAGGCCGGTGCCGCCGGACAGCAGCAGGTTTTTCAGCGGGTAGTTGGGGAACTGCCTGGCAAAGCCGGCGCAGACGTTGACCACCTGGCCCATCTGCGCCCTGGGGGACATCTTCCCGTTCCAGGGCTTGTCGCTGTAGACGTCCAGCCGCAGCTTTCCGAAGGACTGCTCGTCCGTCAGGCCCAGCAGGGCGGTGAGGGACTTCATCTGTTCCTCGGCGCACAGGTTTTTCAGGCAGGAGCACATCTTCATGTCCTTCCAGCCGGCATCCCCGCAGAGCGGGCAGGCCGGGGTGTCCTCCAGGTCCTCCGGGTCCACCCCCAGTTCCCGTAGCAGGGCGGTCCGCTCTCCCTGGAGGGCCTGGTTCTTCTCCCGGATGGCGGCGATCTCCGGGCCGTTGGGGTCCACGGGCTTGCCGCCGGTGGCCAGCAGGGCCATCTCCGCCATGGTCCCCCGCAGGGCCAGGTCCAGCTCCTTCAGCCGGGGGCTGCGGACATACAGCTCCCGCTCCAGGGCAAAGCGGCGGCGCTCCCGCGCCTCCCTCCGCCGGTTCAGCCTTGCCACGGCCCGCTGGGTCACGCTGGGCTCATACATGGGCGGTCAGTCCCCTTTCTTCTGGCTCTCCAAAAACTGTTTGAGCCACTCGGTGTTTTCGTCGATGCTCTCGTCGCTGGGCTGATAGCCGGCGGGCGGCTGGGCGGCGGGCCTGCCCCCCTGCCGCTTCGGGGGCCTGTCCCCCGCCTTCACCTGTTCCGGGGTGCGCCAGCCGGCCTGCCGCCAGCGCTCCAGGATCTTGTTCATATAGGGCCAGTTCATGGCCCCCTTCTGGTACACGGTGCGCTCGTAGGCCAGTCGGATCAGCTCGTCGCTGTCGCCGGCCTCCACCCACCGGGCGATGAACTCCCGCTCCCTCTCCACGGCGGGGCGGCGCTCCGTCACGCCCACCGCCGACAGGACGGCCCACTCCCGCCGGTCCACCCGCTCCTGACTCTGCAGATACTGTTCCGCCCGCTCCGGGGTGTCCAGCCCCAGCCGCTTCCATTTGAAGCCCTCCCGCTGGATGCGGGGCATCCGGGGCATATAGCCGGGGCTGCCGCGCTGCCTCCGCTCCTGATTGCCCACATAGTGGGTCATGGTGAGGATCACATCGGCGGGCAGCGCCAGATAGTCATACAGGGTGTAGAGGCACTTCAGATCGCTGTCGGTGAGCACCCGGCCCAGTTCCCGCTCCATCTCATGGTACAGGTCCTTGAAGTCCTTCTCCCGCTCCAGGGCGGCGGCCACCTCGCCCCGGGCGTACTCCGGCGGCGGGGCGTCCTCCGGCCGGGGGGGGCTGGGGGCCGGGCCGCCTCCCCCGCTCCGGGCCAGGCCCAGGGCGGCCAGGCGCTCCAGCGTCCGGGCCAGCCTATCCCCCTCCCAGCGGAGGGAGGCCCCGGCCCTGGTCTCATCCCCCCCGCATTCCAGCAGGGCCAGGTACAGCAGGGCGCAGTCCCCGTCGCCCGACTCCACCAGGCGCCGGGCGGCCTGGGCCGACATGGACAGTATCTCGTTGGGCAGGAGCAGCGCCGCCACGGGGACTCCCTCCTCTTGTCAATGTGATGGGATTACCATTTTACACGATATCCTGGAAAATGACAAGGGGGTGCTCGAATTGTAAAATTTCTGTATCATCGCGGAAAGGGGTTGTCATAAGTCGTCGCTTTATGTAAAATAGGGTCATGACTTTTCCTGAAAGGAGCATCCCATGAAAAAACACATCGCCGCTCTGCTGCTGGCCTCCGTTCTGGCGGTCTGCTGCGTCCCCGCCTGCGCCGCCGAGGCCCCGGCCGTCTCCCCCTTTACCGACGTGCCCACAGATATGTGGTGTTATCCCTATGTGCGCGACCTGTACCAGGAGGGCGTCGTCCGGGGCGTGAGGGACGGCGTCTTCTCCCCCGACGCGAAGGTCACCTGGGGGCAGGCCATCAAGATGATCCTGGGCGCCATCGGCGTAAAGGCCGACGAGTCGAAGAACAGCGGCCACTGGGCCGACGTGTACATCCAGCCCGCCGTCTCCAACCGGCTGGTGGACTCCTTCCGGGCGGCCGACCTGGACAAGAGCCCCACCCGGGCGCAGGTGGCCCGGATGGTGGCCCGGGCCCTGGACCTGACCTCCATCTCCGGCGAATCCCCCTATGTGGACTGCGACAACGGCTATGTGACGGAGCTGGACGAGAAGGGGATCATGGAGGGCATGGTACAAAACGGCCAGCGGTACTTCTTCCCGGACAACACCATGACCCGGGCGGAGATCACCACCACCATCTGGCGGATGATGAATGTGGAGTACACGCAGGGTATGCTGCGCGTGGGCAGCTGGTGGGTGGATCTGCTGGACGAGGTGGAGGCCTCCCCCTTTACCAGAGACCAGTTCTCCCTGGACGAAAAGGGCCGGATGCAGTACAGCGGCGGCTATTATGCCCTGGGCATCGACGTGTCACGGCACAAGGAGACCATCGACTGGGAGGCGGTGAAGGCGGACGGCATCGACTTCGCCATCATCCGCTGCGGCGGGCGGCTGCTCCAGTCCGGCACCATCTTTGAGGACGGCAACTACCGGAAAAACATCGAGGGCGCCCTGGCCGCCGGGCTGGATGTGGGGGTGTACTTCTTCTCCCAGGCCCTCAACACCCGGGAGGGGCTGGAGGAGGCCGAGTTCGTACTGGATCTGATCGACGGGTACGACGTGACCTACCCGGTGGTATGCGACTGGGAGGGCCTGGACGGCTCCGCGGGCCGCACCTGGAACAACGAGCAGGAGGACACCACCGCCGGCATCGCCGCCTTCTGCGAGCGAGTCAAAGAGGCGGGGTATACCCCCATGCTCTATTTCAACAAGGCGTGGGGCATGACCCGGATGGACCTGCGGGAGCTGGACCAGTACGACTTCTGGTTCGCCGAGTACACAAAATACCCCTCCTGCCCCTACAACTTCCAGATGTGGCAGTACTCCAGCACCGGCAAGGTGGATGGGATAAACTCCGCCACCGATATGGACATCTGCTTCGTGCCCTACAACTGACGCCCGGTCCCTATGCCAAAACCCCGCCGCTGCCTCCGGCAGCGGCGGGGTTTGCCACGGTTTGGGCGCCGCCCGAAAAGCGGGGCGCTTCGCGTCAGCTGAGCAGGGAGCGGTTGATGGCGTTGAGGATGGCCCGCAGGGAGGCTCGGTTGATGTTGTGGCTCTTGCCCACGCCGAACACGTTCCGGCCCCTGGGATCCCTCAGCTGGATGTAGCACACCGCCTGGGTGTCCGACCCGGAGGACATGGCGTGCTCCTTGTAGTCCACGAACTCATACCCGCTGATGGCCCCCTCGGGCAGGTCGTGGAGGGCGTTGAAGAAGGCGTCGATGGGGCCGGTGCCCTCGCCGCGGGCGGCCATCACATGGCCCTTGTAGCCCACTTCGCCGGTGAAGGAGACCCGGCTGGCCTGGCCGTGGCGGGCGTCCTCCTGGAAGCTGTGGCGCTCCAGCTGATAGGTCTTGGGGGCGGAGAGATATTCCTTGTCAAACAGCTCGAACAGCTGCTCCGGCCGCAGTTCCTTGCCCACCCGGTCGGACTCCCTCTGGACCACGGCGCCGAAGTCGGCGTGCATGGCCTTGGGCATATCGTAGCCGAACTTATGGTGCATGATGAAGGCCGCGCCGCCCTTGCCGGACTGGGAGTTGATCCGAACCGGCTCGTACTCCCGGCCCAGGTCGGTGGGATCGATGGGCAGGTAGGGGACCTCCCACATGCCGGTGCCGGACTTCTCCACATAGTCGAAGCCCTTGTTGATGGCGTCCTGGTGGGAGCCGGAGAAGGCGGTGAACACCAGCTCGCCCACATAGGGCTGGCGCTCGGGCACCTTCATCTTGGTGCAGCGCTCGTACATATCCTTGATCTTGTTGATGTGGGAGAAGTCCAGGCGGGGATCGACGCCCTGGGTGTACATGTTCATGGCCAGGGTGACCATGTCCACGTTGCCGGTCCGCTCGCCGTTGCCGAACAGGGTGGCCTCCACCCGCTCAGCCCCCGCCAGCAGGCCCAACTCGGTGGTGGCCACGCCGGTGCCCCGGTCGTTGTGGGGGTGGAGGGAGATGATGGCGCGGTCCCGGCCGGGCAGCTTGCGGATGAAGTACTCCAGCATGTCGGCAAACTGGTTGGGCATGCAGTTCTCCACCGTGGTGGGCAGGTTCAGGATGATCTTCTTCTCCGGGGTGGCGTGGATGGCCTCCACCACCGCCTGGCAGATATCCACCGCGTAGTCCATCTCGGTGCCCATGAAGGACTCGGGGGAGTACTCGTAGCGCAGATCCATCCCGGCGGCAATGGCGTCCTGAGACAGGTCGTAGATGAGCCTGGCGGCGTCCACGGCGATCTTCTTGACCCCCTCCACGTCGGTGTGGAAGACCACCTTCCTCTGGAGGGTGGAGGTGGAGTTGTAGAAGTGGAAGATGACGTGCCTGGCGCCTTTGATGGCCTCGAACGTCTTTTTGATGAGGTGTTCCCGGGCCTGGACCAGCACCTGGATGGTCACGTCGTCGGGGATGTGATTCCCCTCGATGAGCTCCCGGCAGATCTCATACTCGGTCTCGCTGGCGGAGGGGAAGCCGATCTCGATCTCCTTCACGCCGATGTCCACCAGGGTGTGGAAGTAGTCCAGCTTCTCCTGGAGGTTCATAGGGTCGATGAGGGCCTGGTTGCCGTCCCGCAGGTCCACGGAACACCACACGGGCGCCCGGGTCAGCACCTTGTCCGGCCAGGTGCGGTGCTCGATGGGCTGGGGCGTAAAAGGAATGTACTTCGCAAATCCGGGTTTGAGGTCCATAGCAAATTCCTCCTTTGGAAGTTCCGGGGGATGAAAAACGCCCCCGACAAAATAGTCAGGGGCGTGAAGATCCACGCGGTACCACCCTAATTCCGCGCGCGGTCACCCGCTGCGCGCTCCCGGCCTCCAACAAGGCCATGACCTGTAACGGGATCTCCCGTCCGTCCCTACTGCGTGACCGGTTGGGGGCGGCGGCTCCGGGGCCAGTATACACACGTCGTTCCGCACCGGCTCACACCCACCGCCGGCTCTCTGAGCGGAATGGGACGTGTCTTCTTCCCATCAGCGCCTTTGTGTGGTTATTTTAGCGAAAACCCCGGTCGTTGTCAAGCCCTCCGGCGGAATTTTCCCGTTGACATCCGGGCGCAGATATGGTACTATAATTCTCGCGTCTGGCCCATCGATTGGGAGAGATGTCCGAGTGGTTTAAGGAGCCGGTCTTGAAAACCGGTGACCCGAAAGGGCCGTGGGTTCGAATCCCACTCTCTCCGCCATAAAAATTCCATCAGTTCTCTGATGTTCGGCTTGCGGAAGTACCCAAGTGGCCGAAGGGGCTCCCCTGCTAAGGGAGTAGGCGTCTAAAAGCGCGCGAGGGTTCAAATCCCTCCTTCCGCGCCACATCGAGTGTTCATAAGGGATTTCACCTTATGAACACTCGATTTTTTCTGTTTAGAGCAGGCGGTATGCCTGCTCATTTTTTATGCCGGAATGGGATCGGTGAGGTATTCCACTGCCACGCCCTTGCGGGTGTCGGCCTTGTAGTTCTGGCCGCCTGCCCGCCCCGGCCACTCGATATACCCCACGAAGCGGTAGTAGATCACGACCCGCTGGGTGCGGTTCCTGCCTGTGCCCTCCGTCTCAAACACGTCGATGTGGTCGATGAGTTCCCGTAGCAGCGGGGAGGTCAGGCGATCCATCCGCATGAATTGCCGCACAGCCCTGATGAAACTGTCCCGCTCCCGCTGGTGCTGTCCCGATTCCGCCAGCTTTTTGCGGAGGGAGGATATTTTGGATTTCAGCTCCATCCGCTCCACCTCGTACTTGTGGCTAAGCTGCATGAACCACTCGTCGCTCACCTTGCCCGTGGCGTTGTCCTCGTAGAGCTTTTCGTAGAGTCTGGAAACGGTGTCGTTGCGGACGATGGATTTTTGAAGTTCCTCCTCGTCCCGCTTCCGCTCTTTCTGAAGTTCCTGATCGGTCTTTTGAGCAAGCATCTCGGCAAAGGCGGCCTCGTCGTTCCGCAGCATCTCGGCCATCCGCCGAAGTTCCAGCGTCACCACCTGTTCAATGGCGTCGGCCCGGATATAGTGGCGGCCAGGACAAGCCCCACGGTGATCCACAGTGTTATCGGAACAGGCAAAGTAGTGGATGTCCTTATTTTTTGTGTTCGTGTGGTAGTGCATCTTTTTGTGGCAGTCTCCGCAGTACAGAAGGTCGAAGAAGATACTCTTGGGACCGTTTGCCTTCTTAGGCGCACGGCGTTTTGTTTTTGCCACGAGGGTCTGCACCCGATCAAAAGTGTCCCGGTCAATGATCGGCTCATGAACGTCCTTGAACACCACCCAATTCTCCGGGTCATTTCTCAGCCTCCGCTTGTTCTTAAAGGACTTGGAGTAGGTCTTGAAGTTGATGATGTCCCCGCAATATTCCTGCTGAGAAAGGATCTGCTGGATGCTGGTATTGCTCCACCGATACGGATTTGGCTGCGTTTTACCGCCCCGCGGCAGCCCTTTGCTCTGCCAGTACGCCATAGGGACTAATACTTGCTGTTCCTGAAGGGTTTTTGCAATGGCTTCGTTGCCCTTTCCGTCCAGGCACATCCTGAAGATGCTCTTGACCACCTCCGCTGCCTCCGGGTCGATGATCCACTTCTTTTTGTTCTGGGGGTCCTTCCTGTACCCGTAGGGCGGCTGGGACAGGGGCTCGCCTGCGTTTCCACGCAGGCGGTGGGAGGAACGCACCTTTTTGGAAATATCCCGTGCGTACATTTCGTTAGATAACCTCGCATAAAGAATGACAAATCTCAGATCTCCACATACCCGACAAAGTTGTAATAGATTTTAATATCCCGATGGGTCTTGCCGTCCAGCTCATACTTCTCGCCCACCTCGATCCGCTGGATCAGCCGCAGCAGTGTGGGCCGGTCAAGTTCTTCAAGCTGGACGTAGTCGCGGATCATACCGATCCAGTTGTCTACCGCCTGCACGTCCTCCCGCATGGCATCCACCTTGGCGGACAGCTCCGTCCTCTGTTCCAGCTTCTCCTTCCGCTCCGCTTCATAGCGATTCATGAGCTGGATGCAAACAGCCTCCGGCATGGCTCCTTTCACCTTGTCCTCGTAGGCCGACACCACCAGCTTGTCCAATTCCGAGAGCCGTTTGTCCAACACCGCCAGGTTCACCCGGAGCGTGTTCGCCTGCTCCTGGCTTGCTGCGTTCCGATGTTCCAGTATCCGGGCCCGGAGCGTGTCCGGGCTGTTCTGGGCCAGCATCGCCTTATAGCGGATGTCCATCAGGAGAAGCGCCGTCAGCGTCTTGTGGTTGATGTAGTGTGCGGAGCAAGCTACCTTGCCGCCACACATATACCGGTTACAGGTGTATGCCTTATACATTCCTAAGTGCCTGTCAGCGTGGCGATTCCTGCTCCGGTAATCCTTCAGTATCCGCATAGACGATCCGCAATCCATACAATAGAGGACGCCCGCGTAAAGGGACAGTTCCCCCTCGCTGTCTGAGCGGCCCTTGGACGGATGGTTGTCTAACCTCTGCACCGCATCCCACGTCTCCTGCGAGACGAGCGGCTCATGGGTGCCCTCCACCTTGATCCAGTCCGCTTTAGGCTTGCTGACCTGCTTGTGGACTTTGTAGGACACAGTGCCAGTTTTGTTCTGTACCATGTGGCCGAGATAGACCTCGTTGCGCAGGATACTCTTGACCGTTTGCCCTGCCCAGAAATCTCCATCTTTTCGGATGTTGGGTTTCCCCTGCCTGCGGTAATAGAAGGTCGTGGGCGTCGGCACTTTTTCGGCGTTCAGCGTCAGCGCGATCTTGCGGTAGCTGTATCCCTGACATCTGAGGTCAAAGATCCGTCTGACGACGGGAGCTGTTTCAGGGTCGATCTCCAAAACGTGCTTGTCCTCCGCAGATTTTCGGTAGCCGATGGGTGCGTAGCACCCGACGTACTTCCCGCTCTTGAAGGTGGACAGCTTCACCGCTTTGATCTTGTTGCTGGTGTCCCGTGCATAGAGGTCATTCATCACGTTCTTCAGAATGACCAGCATCTCGTTGTTCTTGTGGATGGTGTCCACTCCATCGTTCAGGGCGATGAACCGGCAGCCCAGCGAAGGAAAAACGACGTCCGTATATTTCCCCGCCTCGATGTAATCCCGCCCCAGCCGGGAGAGGTCTTTGCACAGCACCAGGTCGATCTTCCCGGCAGTGGCGTCGGCGATCAGTTGGTTGAACCCGGGCCGGTCAAAGGTAGTCCCGGAGACCCCGTCATCCACATAGTAGTCGATGATCGTCCAACCCTGTTCCCGAACATATCTCCCGAGCATTTCTTTTTGTGAGAAACTTTGTCAAGGGGAAATACTGCAATCTGCCGGATTCTTAGATTTAAAATGCAAAGAGGGTTTTCTCGTCCCTGTGTGTGATTTTATAGAGCTGACAGAGACACCTTCATCGAATTCATCCCCACCCTCTGTCATAAACAGTAGGAGAACAAGACGAATAGAGCAAATCAAAGACCGCGGAAATCTCGGCCAAAACGGCGGAGGCCGGGTCATACGACCCGGCCTCCGCCGTTTGGAAAAGTAGGAGAAAAACGCGCGTTATGCGGTTTTGTCAAACTAACTGCCCTATCCTGCCCCAATGGATATGGGGGGCGGCATATAACATACTGCAGAAAACTGTAGCACGCCAAATGCTGGTTCTCCGCGGAATGATACCGCTTTCTTCGAGATGGGCCAACATCTAAATTAGTTGGGAAAAGCGCTTTACTGCTTAATCTGCTTTTCTTCCTTCTTGGGAAGAACCTTTTTCGTGATAAGGATCACACCGGCAACTGCTGCAATAGCGACCACAGCATCAACAACGTAGAGGCAGATTTGCCACATCGGCATTGCGGTCTTAACTTCGGTGGCCACACTATACGCGGTGCTGAGCTATTTGGACGTCAACGGCAAGCGGCACCGTCCGTGGATCGCCACGGGACTCCCCGAAAAGGGGAACAAGCGGAAGGCGGAGGCGGAGCTTGCCCGCATCCGCAGCACCTACGAGCCGCCGGTGGTGGTGCAGGATCTGTGCTCGGATATGCTCTTTGCGGACTATCTGCTGCAATGGCTGGAGATCGTGAGGACCCGCGTCAAAATCACCACCTACGGCAGTTACGAGCAGATGATCAAAGCGGCCATTGAGCCCTACTTCCGCAAGAAGGGGTACACCCTGCGGGGGCTGGAAGCAAAACACATCCAGAAGTTCTATATCGAGAAGCTGAAGGTCGTCAAGCCCAACTCGGTGATCCATTATCACGCCGTCATCCACCAGGCCCTCAAGTACGCGGTGAAGACCGACCTGGTGACGCAGAATGTGGCGGAGAAAGTGGACCGGCCCAAGAAGAACGACTATCAGCCGGTATTCCTGGACGCTGGGGAACTGTCCCGCCTCTTTGAGATCGTGAAGGGGACCAAACTGGAACTGCCAGTGCTGGTGGCGGCCTTCTACGGGCTGCGCCGGGGCGAGGTGTGCGGACTCCGGTGGGACGCCATCGACTTTGAGCGGAACACCATCACCATCCGGCACACCGTGACCCTTACCTGGGTGGACGGCAAGGAGCAGACCGTCGCCCAGGATTCGGCCAAGACCAAATCCAGCCTGCGGACCCTGCCCCTGGTGGGCAATTTCAAGACCTACTTCCAGGAGGTCAAGGCGGCCCAGGAACTGAACAAGAAGGTCTGCGGCAACTGCTACAACTACGAGTACGACGGCTATGTGTTCGTAGATGAGATGGGAGAACTGATGTCCCCGGACTATCTCACCAACTACTTCCCGAAGTTCGTCCAGCGTCACGGGATGCGGAAGATGCGCTTCCACGATCTCAGACACAGCTGTGCCTCACTGCTGCTGGCAAACGGTGTACCCCTCAAGCAGATCCAGGAGTGGCTGGGCCACTCGGATTTCAGTACCACCGCCAACATCTACGCCCATCTGGACTACACATCCAAGCTGTCCTCGGCCCAGGCTATGGTGCAGGGGATGCCGCTGCCCGCCGCCAATTTTGAGAGCAAATGGGCCGCCGCAGAGTGAATGTATTTTGAGAACAAAAAAGCTCGTCGCAAGCGTTCACACGCTTGCGACGAGCTGGCGGAGATGGAGGGATTTGAACCCCCGCGCGTTTTTTAGACGCCTACCGCATTTCGAGCCCTAAAAATCGGGCGTCCTCTGGCGTCCTCGTCCGTCCCCTGTTAGCACCTGAAAACGGCGCAAGCCCTTGCGGTTCTAAGCGTTTTGCGAACTTTCCGGGCAATTCCAACGGATTCGGACAGAGGGTGAAAAAGCGGGTTTTGCGGTAGTTTGTTAGCATTCTGTTAGCAATGTCGAGCCATGTAAAAAACTTTTGGATTTTGAGAGTTTATAAACTTTGATTCTAAAAACTTGATTTTTAGTCCATCGTGTGGTATCCTGTCAGCAGAGGTGATCGCCATGCGGAAACAGCCGTCCGAACTGAAAAACCGGGACCTGTACCTGGACCGCCTCATCGCGTTCCAGGACACGGAGCCCGTCAAGGTCATCACAGGCATCCGCCGGTGCGGCAAGTCCAGCCTGCTCCGCCTGATGGCCCGGCATCTGCGGGAGACCGGCGTGGAGGCGGAACAGATCATCGAGATGAACTTTGAGTCCATGGAGTTCCGGGGGATGACCGCCGAAGGGCTGTACCGCCATGTGAAGGAGCGGCTGCCGGAGACCGGGCGGGCCTACCTGTTCCTGGACGAGATCCAGCGGGTGGACCAGTGGCAGGACGCGGTGAACTCCTTTCGGGTGGACTTCGACTGCGACATCTATGTGACCGGGTCCAACGCCTATCTGCTGTCCTCCGAGTACGCCACATACCTGGCCGGGCGGAGCGTTGAGATCAGGATGCTGCCGTTGTCTTTCAAGGAGTTTCTGGACTTCCACGGCTATGAGGTACGGGAAAGCAGGGGCCCCGCCGGGGCGCTCCGCCGGCGCGTCTATGACAGAGACGGCGAGAGCTACGAGCCCCAGGAGCTGCTGGAGGCGTACCTGAAATTCGGCGGGATGCCCGGTATCGCGGACGTGGGGTTGGACACCGACAAGGCGCTGGCCCTGCTGGACGGGGTGTACTCCACCGTGGTGGTGCGGGATATCCTGGAGCGGGAACGGCGGCGGGGCCAGCGGCAGCTCACCGACCCGGAGCTGCTGCGGAAGATCATCATGTTCCTGGCGGACAACATCGGCAACAGCACATCCATCTCCACCATTGGGAACACGCTGATGAACGAGCGCCTGCTGGACGGAGACCGCAGGAAGCCGGCGGCCCAGACCGTCCAGGCCTATGTGGCGGCCCTGCTGGAGTCCTTTGTATTTTACGAGATCAAGCGGTTTGATGTCAAGGGGAAAGAATACCTGCGGACACTGGGGAAGTACTACATTGTGGATGTCGGCCTGCGCAACTACCTGCTGGGGTTCCGGGATATGGACACGGGACACATGATCGAAAACGTGGTGTACTTTGAACTGCTCCGTCGTGGATACGACGTGGCCATCGGGAAGGTGGGCAATCGGGAGGTAGACTTTATCGCCGCCACGGCGACGGAGAAGCGATACATCCAGGTCACCGAGTCTATGAACGATCCCGCTACCCGCGAACGGGAGCTGACACCGCTGCGCATGATCCGGGACAACTACGAGAAGATCGTCGT
>CANRFU010000059.1 GCA_947629975.1 uncultured Oscillospiraceae bacterium
ACTTGTGCGCCGCCTGTAATATTAGGGCTATGCCCGAAACTGAAATACCCCCCGCTTTCGCGGGGGGATATTTATTTATGCCTTGCACTGGGATGGGCAACAAATGGCGGTACGCCGCGGGGAAGCGGAGGAGGTTCGGCATGGGCGAAAGGGGAAAGAGCGGAACATCCCGCCGGAGAAACGAGGCGGTGAGCCAGTTGCGGAAGCTGGCCCAGTGGAGGACCAACGACGCGGTGAAGCTGGCCTATTTTGGAGAGAAGAATCTGAGACAGATCAAGGGGCTGGATCTGGCCGGTATCACGGAGCTGAAGCGGCACGCCAACGGCGCCATTGAGATGAAGTTCATCGATAAGGTCCGCGTGTTCGAGATGATCGGCGAGCTGCTGGACCGGCAGGACGATCGGGAGCTGAACAGGCTGCTGGATGAGCTGGGCACGGCGGAGAGCGGCGACGGCCAGTGAGCGGGCCCCGGTTTTCCCCCAAGCAGCGGCGGGTGCTGACCTGGTGGAAGGAGGGCGGCTACGACGCGGTCATCTGCGACGGAGCGGTGCGCTCCGGCAAGAGCTACGCCGTGACCATCTCGTTCTTTCTGTGGGCCATGGCCCGGTTCCGGGAACAGCGGTTCGCCCTGTGCGCCCCCACCGTCAACGGGGCGCGGCGGAACCTCCTGGCCCCCGTGCGGGGGGAAATGGAGCGGCTGGGGTTCCGGTGGGAGGAGCGGCTCAGCCGGAATCAGGTGGTCCTCCGGGGCGGGGGACGGGAGAACACCTTTTATCTGTACGGCGGGCGCAACGAGGCCAGCGCCGCCCTCATCCAGGGGGTGACCCTGGCGGGGGCCCTGCTGGACGAGGCGGCGCTCATGCCCCGCTCCTTTGTGGAACAGGCCTGCGCCCGGTGCTCCGTGCCGGAGGCGAAGCTGTGGTTCTCCTGCAACCCGGCGGGACAGTCCCACTGGTTCTACCGGGAGTGGATCCAGAGGGCGGAGGAGAAGCGGGCGCTGTACCTCCACTTCACCATGGATGACAACCCGGCCCTGACCGAGCGGACGAAAGACCGGTACCGGCGCATGTTCCGGGGGGCCTTCTACCGGCGGTATGTGCTGGGAGAGTGGGTCTCCCCGGAGGGGCTGGTGTACGACTTCTTCGACCCCGGCCAGGCGCGGTCCGCCCCGCGGGGAGGCTATGAGCGGTGGCGGATCTCATGCGACTACGGGACCCGGAACCCGGCCTCCTTCGGGCTGTGGGGGCTGAGGGAGAACATCTGGTACCGGGTGAGGGAGTTCTACTACGACGCCGCCGCGGAGGGGAGCCAGAAGACCGACGGGGAGTACGCACGGGACCTGGAGCGCCTGGCCGGGGGAAGGCGGATCGAGGCGGTGATCGTGGACCCGTCGGCGGCCAGCTTCATCGAGGCGCTGCGGCGGAAGGGCTGGCCGGTGCGAAAGGCGGACAACCGGGTGCTGGAGGGCATCCGGCGGACGGCGGAGGCGCTGAAAGAGGGGCGCGTCGTGATTTGCAGGGGGTGCCAGGCCGCCCTCCGGGAGTTTGGGCTGTACCGCTGGGAGGACGACGGGACGAAGGACCGGGTCCACAAGGAGCACGATCACGCGATGGATGATATCCGTTATTTCGTGATGAGTTTGGAGACGGAGGAGCCGCTTGCGGCGGTGAGCGTGGAGCGGAAGGGATTTTGAGAGGGAACATCCTCAGTCAGCCCTTTGGGCTGACAGCTCCTTCTGAAGAAGGAGCCGTTTGCGGGAGAGACCTGTAAAGGGATTTCCATATACATATCAATGAGAGGAGCATGAGACATGGAGATTTGCTTTGAGGGCGTGGGCCAGGCGGTGGCCACCTTCCTGACCGAGGCGGACCTGACCGCCGGCCAGGCCGTGGCGCTGACCGGAAGTTCCACCGTGGGTCTGGGCGAGAACGGCGCGCTGCCCTGCGGCGTCACGGTGGGCGCGGAGCGGAACGGCGCGGTGGCCGTCCAGATCGCGGGGGCGGTGACGGTGGGCTATTCCGGCGAGACCGCGCCCAAGGCGGGCTATGAGAACCTGACCTGCGACGGCAAGGGGATGCTGACCAAGGCGGAGGACAGCGGGCTCACCTGCCTGGTGCTGGCGGTGGACGAGACCGCCAAGACCGTCACCGTGAAGCTGTAAAAAACGGGAGGAGATCAGATATGGCATATCGATTCGACAACGTGAAGCTGGAGAAGGGCATGTACCACGAGGCGGGCAGGTCCTTTACCCAGGTGCTGGAGAAGCTGGACCCCAGCGAGCAGTACAAGGGCACCGCCCTGGAGGGGCTGGACGCCTATCAGCGGCAGCTGAAGCGGTTCGACATCAAGGTGAAGGGGGCCGGCTCCGACCTGGTGGACAAGTTCTTCTCCACCTCCCAGTCGGCGGTGCTGTTCCCCGAGTACATCGCCCGGGCCGTGAAGGTGGGCATGGAGGAGGCCAACATCCTCCCCGACATCACCGCCACCGAGACCCTCATCGAGGGGATGGACTACCGCTCCATCACCTCCGTGCCCGAGGACGAGAAGAACCTGAAGCGGGTGGCCGAGGGGGCCGCCATCCCCCAGACCACCGTGCGCACCAGGGACAGCCTGGTGAAGCTCCACAAGCGGGGCCGTATGCTGGTGGCCTCCTATGAGGCCATCCGGTTCCAGAAGCTGGACCTGTTCTCCGTCACCCTGCGGCAGATCGGCGCCCAGATCGGGCGTATGCACCTGGAGGACGCCATCGACGTGATCCTGAACGGAGACGGCAACGACAACAAGGCGGAGGTCTCCCACGTGGCCGCCACCGGCACGCTGACCTACGACGACCTGCTGAATTTCTGGAACAGCTTTGAGCCCTATCAGCTCAACACCCTGCTGGTGGGTACCGACACCATGACCAAGCTGCTGGCCATGAGCCAGATGCAGGACGCCGCCGCCGGATTGGACTTCCACGGCACCGGCAAGCTCATCACCCCCATGGGGGCCAAGGTGCTGCGCACCTCCGCCATGCCTAAGGACACCATCATCGGCCTGGACAGGAACTACGCCCTGGAGATGGTGAAGGCCGGCGACGTGATGGTGGAGTACGACAAGATCATCGACCGGCAGCTGGAACGGGCGGCTATCACCACCATCTCCGGCTACGCCAAGATCTTTGAGGACGCCAGCCGCGCCCTGTCCATGAACGCGGCGGAATGATCCCGATGGGAGGCGGAGCATGAGCCTTCTGAGACGAAAGGAGGAGGGGCGGACGGCCGCGGCCGCCGCCCAGCTTCGGGACGCCGGACGGCATCCCTTTGCCATGCTGGACGGCTATGTGCCCCTCCATAACGGGGAGATCGCCCTGTACCGGGCCATCCGGGAGGGGGTCCCCGTCATCGACGCGGCGCTGGACAAACTGATCCGGCTGTGCGGCGGCGTCATCGTCCGCTGTAAGGACCGCAGGGCACAGGAGGGGATGGAGCGGTTCCTCCGCACCGTCCCCACCGGGCGGGGGCAGCGGGGGATCCAGTCCTTCCTGGACGGCTACCTGGACTCCATGCTGGTGTGCGGACGGGCGGTGGGCGAGATGGTGCCCGCCGCCGACGGGTCCGATATGGCCGCCCTGTTCTGCGCCGATGTGAGCCGGGTGGAGATCCGGGAGGGGGACACCCCGCTGGACTTCACCCTCTGGGCCAGGGACAGCGATGGGAAGCTGCGGGAACTGCCCCGGCAGGAGCTGCTGCTGTTCACCCCCTTCCAGCCGGAGACCGGGTCCCCCTACGGGGCGTCCATGCTGCGGTCCATGCCCTTTTTGGCCGAGATCCTCATCAAGATCTTTGACGCCACGGGGAAGAACTGGGAGCGGATGGGCAACGTGCGCTTCGCGGTGGTATGCAAAGGCGCCGAGGCGGGCCTGGCCGAGGAGCGGTGCCGGCAGGTGGCGAAGGAGTGGTCCGCCGCCATGCAGGCCAGCCGGGACGGGGCCGTGCGGGACTTCGTGGCCGCCGGGGACGTGGAGATCCGGGCCATCGGCGCGGACAACCAGGTGCTGGACAGCGAGGTGCCGGTGCGGCAGATCCTGGAGCAGCTGGTGGCCAAGACGGGGATCCCGCCCTTTTTGCTGGGCCTCAGCTGGTCGTCCACCGAGCGGATGAGCAGCCAGCAGGCGGACATCCTCACCAGCGAGATCGCCGCCATCCGGCGGAGCCTGGAGCCGGTGGTGGAGCGGATCTGCGAGCTGTGGCTGCGGCTGAAGGGCTATGACGACCGGGTGGACATCGACTGGATCGACGTGAACCTGCAGGACGAGGAAGTTGAGGCCAGAGCCGCGCTCTACCGGGCGCAGGCGGCGGCCATCGAGGAGGGACAAAATGGAGATCAGTAAGGACGCGGTGGTGAAGGCCATCGGACAGCCGGAAGGGGAGGACATGACCCTCATCAACCGGCTGGCGCGGCGGGAGCTGGCGCCGGAGGAGGTGTATACCTTCGCGGTGCGGCTGTGCGACAACGACATCGACCGGGACTTCGAGCGGTTCGACGATGGGGCGCTGGACGCCCTTGCGGAGCTGTTCCCGGGGGTGTCCGGGGTGTTCGACCACCAGTGGTCGGCCCGGGGCCAGACCGCCAGGATCTACCGCGCTGAGGTGGTGAGCGACCCCGGCGTGGTCACCAGCGACGGACGGCCCTATATATTTTTGAAGGGCTGGGCCTACATGATGCGCACGGCGGAGAACGCGGATCTCATCGCCGAGATCGACGGGGGGATCAAGCGGGAGGTCAGCGTGGGCTGCGCGGTGGACAGTGTGATCTGCTCCATTTGCGGCGAGCCGCTGGAGAACTGCCCCCACGAGAAGGGACAGGAGTACGACGGGCAGGTGTGCGTCGGCGTTCTCACCGGGGCCGCCGACGCCTATGAGTGGTCCTTCGTGGCGGTGCCCGCCCAGCGGAAGGCGGGGGTGGTCAAGAGCGCAGGGAGACATCTGGAGGACGAGGCCCGGCTGGGGCGGAAGTACCTCAAGAGCCTGCGCCGGGAGATGGTCCGCCTGGCGGGCATCGCCGAGCCGGGGGCCGACCACGCCCTGCTGGAGCGGGTGGCCGCCAGGCTGGACGAGGAGGAGCTGCTGGAACTCGTCAAGCTGTACCGGGGCAAGACGGAGAAGCTGCTCACCGGGCGTCCTCAGCTCTCTTATGCGGAGGACGGCACGGAGCCGGAGATGGCCGACGGGGCCTATCTCATCTGACAGGAGGGCGCGGATATGACCGACGCGGTGCTGGAAATCGCAAAGGGGCTGTGCCCCGGACAGGATGAGGAGCTGCTGCGGCTGCTGTGCGCCGCCGCCTGCGAGGTGCTGGACGGCCTGCTGCGGGACGGCGTGGAACCGGAGGACTGCGGCGGGCGCTACCCCCTGGCGGCGGCGTGGATGGCCGCCGGCTGGCTGCGGGACTGCGGCGGCGGGGCGGAGATCACCGCCCTCACCGCCGGGGATATGAGCGTCCGCCGGGAGAGCGGCGGGACGTCCGGGAAGCTGTCCGGCAGGGCCATGGAGCTGATGGCCCCCTACCTCCGGGATACCGGGTTCGCGTTCCGGGGGGTGCGGGGATGACAGAGCTGTTCGCGGAGGTCATCCGCGCCTACGGAAAGGAACTCGTCTGCCGGACGGGAGACGGGGCCGAGGCCGGCCGGGGAATGGCCATCGTCCGGCCCATGACCGGGCGGGACCGGCAGAGCGCCGGCGGGGCGCTGGGGTCTGAGCGGACCGACACCTTTTTGGGGCTGGCCGAGCCGGAGACGCCGGTGGAGGCCGTCGGCCCCGGGGGCTGGCTGGAGTGGAACGGCCAGCGGTTCGAGGTGCTGGTCTGCCAGCCCATTTTGGTGGGGGACACCGTCACCCACCTGTGGCTGGCCCTACGGCCCTGCGGGGAGACCGCCCCATGAGCGGGGGGTTCGAGGCCCTGCGGGAAGAAGTGGTCTCCCTCCTGCGGGAGAACGGGGTCAACGCGGTGCCGGGGATGTCGCCGGAGCCGGCGGGCCGGTGGAGAGAGGCCGCGGCGGCGGTGTCCGTCAAAAAGGTGAACTGCGCCCCCGGGGGCTTCCAGAACTATCTGGGCAGCGAGATCAGGGACGGTAAAGCGATGGAACTTTACGGCCGGGCGGCGGACGTCACCCTGGCCCTCGACGTGTACGCCCCGAAGGACGGGGGCGAGAGCGCCTGCCAGAGGGCGCTGGAACAGATCGCCGCGGTCCTGCTGACCCGGGGCGCGGCGGGGCTTGAGGTGAGCGAACTGACGGCGGAGCGGACGGAGTGGCTGGACCGGGAGGGCATGTACCGGCTGCGGGCGGACTGCCTGTGCCGGGCGTGGCTCACTGCGGCCGCCGACCAGGAGGACGGCGGATACTTTACCGATTTTGAAGTGAAAGGGAGAAGGACATGAGCATGATAGTGCAGCACGAGCGGCCGGGGGTGTACTCCTCCTACGAGGCGTCCAGCCTGACGGCGGCGATGGACCGGGGCGGCGCGGTGGCCGTGATCGCCGGGGCGGACAAGGAGGACGGGGCGAAGCTCTACTCCTGGAGCAGCTACAGCCGGGCCCTGAACGACGTGGGGGAGAACGCCCTCAGCCGGATGGCCCGCCTGGCCATCCGCAACGGCGCGCGGCTGGTATACGGCATCCCCGTTAAAACCGACGAGGGCTATGACGCCGCCTTTGCCCTGGCGGCGGGGCTGGAGGACGCGGACATCCTGGTGTGCGACAGCGACGATCAGAACATCCAGAAAAAGCTGCTGGAGACGGCGCTGACCTGCTCCGCCGCCCGGAAGGAGCGGATCGCCGTGGCGGGCGGCAAGGCCGCCGAGACGGCGGATGAGCTCATCGCGCGGGCCAAGACGTTCAACAGCGAGCGGATGGTGCTTGTCGCCCCAGGCGCGGTGAATGACGCCGGCGAGGGCGTCGGCGGCGCTCTGTGCGCCGCCGCTGTGGCGGGGGCCATCGCGGGCGGCACCGACCCGGCCCTGCCCCTGGGCGGAGCGCAGATCTACGGACTCAGCGGCCTGGAGACCAACTATGACGACGGGGACATCGACAAGCTGATCCTGGGCGGGGTCACCCCCCTGGAGACCCTGGCCGGGAACTGCTATGTGGTGCGGGCCGTCACCACCCGGACCGCCACCGGCGGCGCCGAGGACGCCACCTGGCGGGAACTGACCACCATCCGGGTGGTGGACGAGGTGATCCCCGGCATCCGGGACGCCCTGCGGGCCAGATTCAGCCGGGCCAAGAACACCGAACAGACCAGAGGGGCCATCCGCTCCCTGACCGTGATGGAGCTGGAGAAGCGGGTGAGCCGGGAGATCATCGACAGCTATGAGGACGTGACCGTGTCCGCCCTGCCGGAGGACCCCACCGTGTGCCTGGTGGAGTTCGCCTTCGCCGTGGCCCACGGGCTGAACCAGATCTGGCTGTCGGCCCACATCACCGTTTGATAAGGGGGAGAGAGCATGAGCGCGATTTCTTTGGGGCAGGCCGGGTTCCCCACCAGCAGCGACATCTGGCTGGAACTGGACGGCAAAAAGGTGGCCGTGGTGCAGAGCTACACCAGCAAGGCCACCCGGAACTCCGTGGCGGTGGAGGCCTTCGGGGAGGCCGAGCCGGTGGCCACGGTGCAGGGACCCCTGTGCCACGTCATCCAGCTGAGCCGGCTGTACGCCACCGACAGCGCCGTCGCCGACGGGCTGGACTTTTACGCCATGAAGAACTTCTCCCTGGTCATCTGCAAGCCGGACCGGAAGGTCATCTACTCCGACTGCCAGTGGAGCGACATCCAGGAGGAGGCCAAGCTGGGCCAGACCGTGGTGGAGAAGCTGACGCTGGTGGCCCGGAACCGGCTGGAGACCAGGGCGTGAGCATCCGGGCGGGACGGGAGCAGATGATGGCGGCCGAAGGGGAACTCTGGCTGCTGTCCGCCCTGGAGGTGCTGGAGGCCCGCCGGGAGGGGGCCGCGCTGGCCGCCGATCGGGGGGAGCGGGCGCTGTGCGACAACGCCTGCCTCATCGCCAGGGCGCTGGAGAGGGACGGAAAGCCCGTCTTTGCCGACGGGCGGGCCGTGCTGGCCGGGCTGCGGGTGGAGGACATCGCCCGCCTGTCCGGCCAGTGGGCGGACTTCAACCGGGAGGAGAACCCCTCCCCGGTGGGGAGCGGGGAGGAGCAGGAACGGCGAAAAAAAGCCTGGAGCACGCGCGTTATGAGCGCCTTCAATGGCGCGTGCTCCGCCTGTTCGGCGCTCTTCCCACGGAGGAACGCGCCCGGAACATGAAGGACCGGGACTATCTGTGGTGCGCCCTCAACCTGGCGCTGGACCGGGAGGAGGAGCTGGCGCGGTTGTGCCCCTCCTGCCGGGAGCGGGCGGAGCGGGAGCCCTGCCCCGCCTGCGGCGCCCCCAGGGAAAACTGGGGGGTCAACGCCGGGTTCGACTGGGCAAGGTATATGAGGTTGAAGGGGGGCGGCGGCCTGTGATCGACCGGCTGGAGGAACTGCTGGGGATCTTGGAAGAGGAAGACGAAGACGAGAGCGAGCGGGACGAGAATGTGGTGGAGACCGGTCCCTTAAGCGGGCCGGGACCGCGGAGGACCGCCCCCGTCTGGGAGGGGTCCGATCCCCCGGCGGGGCCGGAGCGGGCGGGGTCCGGTCCGGGGGAGCCGGCGGCGGGGATCCCCGGGACCCCGGAGATCCCCGCCGCCCCGGAGGCCCCCGCGGTCCCGCCCGGAGAGGCGGAAGGGCCTGTCCCGGAGAAGCTGTAGCGGGCGGTCCGGGAGGCCGACGCGGTCCGGGAGAGGGTGAGCGGCCATCAGCCCCAAGCGGAGGACGGCGGGCCGGAGATCCCGTCCCCCGCGCTGCCGGGTGAGGACGGGCCGGCCGTTCCGCCGGCCGGGGGGCCTCCCGGCGGGGACGGCGGGCAAGGTTTTCCCCGCCGGACGGGAGACCGATCAGGGCTGGAGCTGCTGTACCGGGCCGCGGCGCGGGCTGCGGAGCCGGCGGCGGAACTGCTGTCCGCCGGACAGCCCGCCCGGCGGAGCCTGCCCGACCCGGTCCCCTCGGAGCCGGTCCGGCTGACGGTGGAGGAGATGGACCGGGCCATGCGCCGGGACAGCCGCCGGTACGACGGCGGCATGACCATCTATTGACGAGAGAGGAGCGGGGAACATGAACCTTTCCCCCATGCGGTTCAAGAATTTCGTGTGGCCCCACAACCCCAGGACCTATACCATCACCTTTAAGCGAAAGCTGGCCGTCCACAAGATCCCGTTCGGGCGGCACTATCTCCAGAGCCTGGGACAGACCCGGCGGGTGCTCCGGGGCGAGGGGGAGTTCGTGGGCGCGGGGGCCTACGACAAGTTCAAGGAGCTGGCCACCGTGTTCTACGAGGAGACGCCGGGGGTGCTGGTCCATCCGGTGTGGATGACCGCCACCGCCTGGTTCGCGGCGCTGGAACTGCGGCAGGAGCCGAGGGCGGACTATGTGGCCTACACCTTCGAGTTCTGGGAGGTGGTGGGCAGTGAGGATACCAGGCTCACCGCCGCCTCCACCGCCGGGGGAGGCGCGGGCGGCGCCTCCGGGAGCGGAGGGGATCAGGCCGGCGGCGAGGCGTGGTACACCGTGGTGAAGGGGGATACCCTCTGGGACATCTCCAAGCGGTACGGCATCACATTGAGCCGGATCATCGCGCTGAATCCCCAGATCAAGAACCCCAATCTCATCCGGGTGGGACAGAAGGTGAGGGTGGTATGATCCGATGCTGGGTGGTAAAGGGGGACGGCTCCGCCCTGACCCTGCCCACGGCGGAGCGCTGGCGGTTCCGCTACGGCACCGACACCCCCTGCGACAGCTTTGAGGTGAGATGCCTGTGGGAACGGGGACAGGAGAGGGAACTGTCCGCCGCCTGCCGCTTCTATGCCCAGTGGGAGGGCGAGCGGGTGTTCACCGGCGTGGTGGACGAGTACGCGGTGGTGTGCGGCCGGGAGGGGCTGTACCTGGAGATCTCCGGGCGGGGGATGGCGGCCCTGCTGCTGGACAACGAGGCCATGCCCGCCCAGTACCAGATGGCCACCGCGGGGGTCATCGTGGCGGACCACGTGGCCCCCTACGGGATCACCGCCGTCGGCGGGGAAAGCCTGCCGGCGGTGAGCGATTTCACGGTGAGCAGCGGGGAGAGCGAGTGGAACGTGGTGCGGACCTTCGCCTGCTGCTACGGAGGGGTAGTGCCCCGGTTCGACCGGGAGGGCAGGCTGATCCTGGACGGCCACAGGGACGGAGACGTTATGAAGATCGGGGACGACGCCGTCCTCACCGGGTGGGAGTACCGGGAGGACCGCCACGGGGTGCTGAGCGAGGTGGCGGTGCGGCGGCGGTCCCATCCGGGGACCCAGTGGGTGTCCGATCGGAACTTCATCGCGGAGGGCGGAAAGGCCCGCCGGGTGGTCACCGTGCCCAACACCACCGGGACGGCGGCCATGCGGTTCACCGCCGACTATCAGCTGCGGGCCTCCCGCCGGGAGCGGAAGCGGCTGACGGTGGCCCTGGCCGGGGCGTTCCTGGCCTGGCCGGGGCAGCTGGTGGACGTGGCCCTCTCCGGCTGCGGGGCCAACGGGCGGTACCGGACGGCCCAGGCGGAGGTGTCCTGCGGGGAGGACGGCCTGACCACCACGCTGGTCCTGGGCGAGGCGGACAGCATGATCTGAACAGGAGGACAGGAGATATGTGGCTGAGCGGACAGCAGAGACGGCCGGCGGAGAACGGCGAGGGCCAGACCGGCACCGTCACCATGAGCGGGGGCGAGCTGGCGGTGGAACTGGACAGCGAGCGGCGGGGACTGGAACTGTACGGCCCCGCCGGCTATCTCTGGACCCCCAAGGTGGGGGAGCGGGTGCTGGTCATCCAGGGCAGGGGGGAGATCCCCTGCGTGGTGGGGATGCGGACGGGGGACTATGTGCCCGAAAAGGTCACCCTGGACGCGGAAAACGTGGTGCTCGAGGGCCAGGTGTGGATCGGCGATATGACGCTGGAGGAGTATATCGCCATGATCGTGGCCTCGATGATGGGATGACGGGAGGCGCGTGATGAGTCTTCTGCTGAAAAATCGGGATTACGCCGTGAACGAAAGCGGCGGCGTGACGGTGGTCACCGGCGGGGAGGCGCTGTTGAACGAGGCGCTGTTCCGGCTGGTCGTCCGGCAGGGGAGCTTCCCCTTCCTGCCCCGGCTGGGCAGCCGGATGTATCTGCTGAAGCGGGAAAAGCCCTCCGCCTGGGCGGACCTGGCCGCCCAGTACGCCGCCGAGGCGCTGGCCGATCTGAGCGATCTGACGGTGACGGGGGCGGCGGTGACCCGGCAGGGGGACGCGCTGTGGGCGGAGATCTCCCTGGAGTGGAAGGGCGAAGAGCTGGCGGTGACGGCGGAGTTGGAGGGATAGAAAATGATGACCTTGGAGGAGATCTATCAGAGGCTGGCGGCAGAGTTCCAGGAGCGGACCGGGCTGGCCGCGGCGGGCAGCAGCGAGCTGGCGGTGCGGTTCTACGCGGTGGCGGCGGAACTCTACAGCCTGTACGTTCAGGCGGAGTGGACCCGCCGGCAGTGTTTCCCCCAGACCGCCGTGGGGGAGGACCTGGACAACCACGCCTGGCTGCGGGGCATCGACCGGCGGCAGGCGGTGAAGGCCACCGGTGCGGTGACGTTCTTCCTGGACGAGGCCCGGGAGGACGACGTACACATCCCCGAGGGCACGGTGTGCATGACCGCCGGGGGGACGCGGTTCATCACCCTGGAGCCGGGGACGGTGAAGGCCCAGTCGGTCCAGACAGACGTGCCGGTGGAGGCCGTGGAGCCGGGGACCTCCGGCAACGCGGCGGCCAACACCATCCTCTATATGGCGGTGCCCCCTGCGGGAGTGGCGGCCTGTTCCAACGCCGAGCCGCTGGTCAACGGCCAGGACACGGAGGACGACGAGAGCCTCCGCGCCCGGGTGCTGGAGAGCTACCGGCGGCTGGCCAACGGCGCCAACAACGCCTTCTACGAGCAGGCGGCCATGGCCTTCGACGGAGTGGCGGCGGTGAGCGTGCTGCCCAAGGCGCGCGGGGTGGGCACGGTGGACCTGGTGGCGGCCTCCCCTGGCGGCAGGCCGGAGGAGGAACTCATCCGGGCATTGCAGGAGTACTTCGACCGGGTGCGGGAGATCGCCGTGAGCGTGAAGGTCAAAGCGCCTGTGGAGAAGACGGTGGACGTGGCGGCCTCCGTCACGGCGGAAAAGGGCCGGGAGTTCGGCGAGGTGTCCGCTCTGGTGGAGGAGGCGGTGCGGGGCTGGTTCACCGGGGAGCGGCTGGGAAGGTCCCTCACCCGGGCGGAACTGATCGCCCTGATCTACAACGTGGACGGCGTGGCAAACGTGACCCTGAGCAAGCCGACGGCGGACCTGGCGGCGGAGAGGTCCACCCTGCCGGTGCTGGGGACGCTGAGCGTCGCCAACGGCGCCTCGGACTGAGGGGGCGGCGCGGATGGGCTATGAGGACTATCTGGCAGAGCTGCTGCGGCCCCTGGGGGCGTACGACCTGAAAGAGGGAACGGTCAACCGGGGAGAGCTGGCCGCCTATGGCGCGCGGCTGGACGGCGCGGAAAAAGAACTGGAGGACACCGGGCGGGAGATGAACCTGGCCACCGCGGCGGACTTCGGCCTGGAGCGGATCGAGGACCTGCTGCCCTACCGGCCGGTGTGCTACACCGTGAACCAGCGGCGGCGGGCCCTGGCGGCCCTGCTGCGGATCAGCGGGGACAGCTTCACGCCCGAGGCCATCAACGACACCCTCACCGGCTGCGGCCTCAACGCCGTGGCAAAGGAGACGGACCGGCCGGGCCATGTGGAGGTCTATTTTCCGGAGGTGGCTGGTATCCCGGAGGGCTTCGAGCGGATGAGGGAGATCATCGAGGAGATCCTGCCCAGCCACCTGGGGATCGAGTACAAGTTCTGGTACAACACCTGGGCCATGGTCCGGGACAGGCACCCCACCTGGGGGGACGCGGCCGCCGCGGCTTTAAGCTGGTACGGCGTCGCCACCGAGCACGACCCGTGGGAATAACAGGGGACCGAGGGGACGGCCGGCAAGGCCGTCCCCTCGGTTTTTTGTCAAAAGAAAACCCCGCCATAGTGGCGGGGTTGAAAAGAGGTTATACCGATAAAGGTGAAAAAACTCCT
>CANRFU010000060.1 GCA_947629975.1 uncultured Oscillospiraceae bacterium
TACCGCCTGGCCAACCAGATCAAGTACGTGTCCGTCATCGTGTCCAGCGCCCCGGTCATCTGCCTGTACCCCTTCGTGCAGAAGTACTTCGCCCAGGGCGTGATGATCGGCTCCCTCAAGGGCTGATCCCCATCGGCTAACCATTCAACTCACCATCAACTGGAGGTAACACAGTATGAAAAAGTTCCTTTCCATCCTCGCGCTGGCGGCGCTGGTGCTGACCCTGGCCGCCTGCGGCGGCCCCAGCGGGAATAACCCCGGCGGACAGCAGGGCGGCTCCGACATCGAGACCCTCAAATCCGAGTACGGCTTCCAGTGGACCGACCCCACCGCCCCCATCCTCAACGAAAAGGGCGCCCAGGAGATCTCCTTCAATGTCTACTCCTCCAAGAACGCCTCCGCCCTGGACTACAACGACATGAAAATCATGCAGGACCTGTATGAGAGCACCAACGTGTACGTGTCCTGGGAGAACGTGTCCGAGTCCGTCTACGGCCAGCAGAAGAACCTGATCTTCGGCAACGCCTCCGACCGGCCCGACGCCATCTATCACGCGGGCATGAGCGCCGGCGAGATCATCAAGTACGCCCAGCGGGAAGTCCTGCTGCCTATCAGCGACTATCTGGAGTACATGCCCAACCTGTCCAAGATCCTGGAAGACCGCCCCGACATCAAGGCGCAGCTCACCAGCGAGGACGGCAAGATCTACTCCCTGCCCCGTGTGGAGGAGATGGGCCTGCTGGAGCACCCCAACCTGCTGTTCCTGAACAAGAACTGGGCCCAGGCCGCCATCGACGCCGGCGCCGTCACCGGCCTCACCGCCGCCGACCTGAAGGACGGCCTGTCCATCACCGCCGCCCAGATGGAGGCCATGCTGGCCTACTTCCGGGACAACGACATGAACGGCAACGGCAAGACGGACGACGAGCGGCCCCTGAGCTTCGTCTACAACAACTGGCAGGGCAACCAGTGCGACCTCTACGGCATGTTCGGCCTGAATGACAACACCGACCACCGGGTCATCGTGGACGGCAAGGTCACCTACACCGTCCAGGACGACCGCTTCAAGGAAGCCACAAACTTCATCGCCGACTGGGTATCCAAGGGCCTCATCGACAAGGTGTCCTTCGAGATCTCCCAGGACAACTTCCTGGCCAACGGCAAGGGCGACGAGACTTACGGCGCCTTCTACTGGTGGGAGAGCGAGACCGTGGTGTCCAACCCTGAGAATTACATCTGCTGCTCTCCCCTGGTGGGTCCCAACGGCGACCAGACCGTCTGCGTGTCCAACAACCCCGAGGTCAGCACCGGCGAGGTCATCTTCTTCAACGGCGTGCCCAACATCGAGGTCCTGCTGGCCTACTTCGACCGCTACTATGATCCCATCGTCTCCGCCCAGATCAACTACGGTCCCATCGGCATCGTCTATGAGGACGAGCTGGACGAGAACGGCATGCTGGTGCAAAAGGAAGTGCCCGAGGGCATGACCTCCGACGAGCTCCGCCTCCAGAACGCCCCTCTGGGCATCATCTACCTGTCCGAGGACGCCTGGACCAGCGTGGTCCACATGGAGCCCCGTGCCCAGCTCCGCCTGGAGCGGCTGGACCTGTGCGCCAAGCCCTATGTGCCCGAGGGCGTGGTGCCCTGCCCCACCAACCTCCAGTTCACCCTGGAGGAGCTGAACACCCTGAGCAGCTATGAGTCCAACCTGAACGACTACATCCGCACCAACCTCATCAAGTGGCTGATGAACGGCGGCGTGTCCGACGCCGACTGGTCCTCCTTCCAGAGCGATCTGAACGGCCGGGTGAACCTCAGCGCCATTCAGAAGATCTATCAGGACGCCTATGACCGCTATACGGCCAGCTTTTAAAGGGAGGGCGCCGAAATGAAACAGCTTCGTAAAGTTATCGCGGCACTGCTGTGCCTGGCCCTGCTGTTCTCCGTCTCTGCCTGCGGGCAGAGCGGGGACAACACGGCCCCCGAGATCACCGGCGTGGCCGACCAGAGCGTCCAGGCCGGCACCGAGTTCGACGCCGTGGCCGGCGTCTCCGCCACCGACGCGGAGGACGGCGACGTGACCGCCAAGATCGTCATCACCTCCCTGCCCGAGCTGACCTTCCAGAACGGCAAGGCCACCCCGGAGAACCCCGGCGACTATGAGCTGACCTACTCCGTCACCGACAAGGGCGGGCTGGAGGCCAAGGCCTACGCCACCCTCACCGTCACCCGCCAGACCGGCGAGGCGGTGGTCTTCCAGAAGTTCGACTTCTCCGACAGGGCCGCCGACAGCCACGGCTGGACCGCCAAAGTCGCGGACGGCGTCCAGGCCGCCGGCGAGCTGAAACAGGGCGCCTATGTGTTCGACATCACCGACCCCGGCAGCGGCGACACCGACATCCAGCTGGTCAAGTCCGGCGTGGCGCTGAAGGCGGCGGACTACCGGGTGAAGGTGTGGGCCAAGTCCACCGCCCCCACCTACGCCCACCTGCTGGCCAACGCCGGGGATCAGAACTTGGGCGGGGCCTACAACCTGCCCATCGGCCCTGAGATTGCCCCCATCGAGCTGAACTTCACCTCCGCCGGGGAGAACACCGCCGACCTGCTCCTGAACCTGGGCAAGATCACCCCCAACCCCGACAACCCCGGCGACACCACCCCCAGCGATTTCACCGTCACCATCGACAAGATCGAGATCTATGAGATCACCGGCGAGCAGACCATGGCCCCCGTCTACACCGCCACCTTCTCCGACGCGGCCGAGGCCACCGTCTCCGCCGGGGACGGGGCCGCCGCCTCGGTGAACGCGGCGGGCGGCGCGGCTGCCTTCCAGATCGACTCCTATCCCACCGAGGGCGGCGTGTGGAGCATCAAGGCCGACCTGGCCCTGCCCGGCGTGGCCGTGGAGGCGGGCACCAAGTACTACTACCGCTTCACCGTCAAGGCAGACAGCGCCCAGTCCGGCGAGCTGCTGGTGGAGAGCGCCTCTCAGGCCGACGCGGCCCGGGCCAACTTCAACAGCCTGAACCTGGCCGCCGGCGAGGAGGTCGAGATCACCAACGTGTTCACCGCCGAGAACGCCGTGTCCGACCCCGTCATCCGCATGCAGATCGGCAACCCCTCCGACGGCGTCACCGCCAACACCATCACCGTCACCGCCCTGGAGTTCGGCAAGGTGGAGGGCGACCTGAACACCGAGAAGACCATCGACAGCTTTGGCGTCCCCTATGAGGGCGACGATTACAGCTGGGGCACCTACAACGGCACCGACGAGGACAACGAGCGGGGCGTAGGCACCATCTGGGCCGAGAACGGCAGCCTCAACTACCGCATCGACCAGGGCGGCACCACCGACTGGCACGACAAGCTCTACATGGACCTGACCCTGCCCGCCGACAGCTACTTCACGGTGGAGATCACCGCCAAGGCCACCAAGCCCGTCTCCTGCGGGTTCTTCCTGAACCCCGCCGGCGGCTGGGATCCCCGCCTGTCCGAGGCCATCGACTTCACCACCGAGGAGCAGACCTTCACCTTCACCACCACCGACACCCTCATCACCGACATGGACTTTGAGCTCCTGTTCCAGTTCGGCTCCGCAGACCTGGCCGGGATGGGCGAGGTGACCATCGAGTTCTCCAACATCACCATCTATCAGAGCAGCGTGATCTGATCCGACTATACGCGAAACGCCTGCAGAGGGGATGCCTGGGTATCCCCTCTGCAAGCGTACTGCGGACGCGCTCAACGACATAGGGAGGCTAACATGAGACGAACCATCATCGCGGGGCTGACCGCCCTGTGCCTGCTCCTCAGCGCCCTGCTGTGCGGCTGCGGCCCCACCGCGGAGTATACGGTAAGCTTCGACGACAACTCCGACGCCGACCTGACCATCCCCAGCCAGACGGTCACCTCCGGCAAGACCATCACGGCCCCCGAGGCCCCGGTCCGGGAGGGCTACACCTTCCTGGGCTGGTTTCAGGACGCCGGCCTCACCCAGCCCTGGGACGCGGGCGCGGACAAGGTCAAGGCCGATATGGCCCTCTACGCCGGCTGGGATAAGGACACCGGGGACACGATCTCCGACCCCGGCAACGACAAGGACTTCTCCTCCCTCCGCACCCCCGGCAGCCAGGAGGAGGCCTACGACTACACGACTTTCTTCCTCCCGGAGATGGACGGCACCAGCCAGCCCTATGTGGGCGACACCATGCCCTACTATGAGGACGGCACCTATTACATCTACTACCTGAAAGAGGCCGGCGACTCCTACAACCACTCGGCCTACCTGACCACCACCACCGATTTCCTCACCTACACCGAGTACGACGACCCGGTGCTGGAGGCCAATCGCTCCGGCGGCCAGGACAGCTGGATCGGCACCGGCTCCGTGGTGAAAGTTGACGGGAAATACTACTTCTTCTATACCGGTCACGGCGACGGGAACATCCTGGAGTACGCCGAAAAGATCATGGTGGCCGTGGGCGACAGCCCCACCGCCTTTGAGAAGCTGGAGGGCTGGGAGATCACGCCTCCCTCTGAGCTGGGCCAGAAGAACGACTTCCGGGACCCCCAGGGATACGTGGACGGGAGCGGCAACATCATCCTCACCGTCACCGCCTCCCAGGGCGGGGTGGCGCGCATCCTGAAATACACCCTCAGCCCCGATCTGGAGAACAAACACTACGACGGGGTCATCTTCACCAACGACGAGGCCAAAAACGGCGACTTTTGGAACCTGGAGTGCAGCGACACCTTTGAGATGGGCGGCAAATACTACATCACCTACTCCGCCCAGGACGACACCCTCTGGTACGCCGTGTCCGATACCCCCTACGGCCCCTACGGGGACCCCGTCCGGCTGGACGGCAAGCTGTTCTACGCCGCCAAGCACGTGGAGGACGGCGGGAACTGTTACATGGTGGGCTGGGCCCGGCGGTCCGAGTCCCCCTCCTCCACCCAGGACGTGTCCGGCTGGGCGGGCAATCTGGCCGTCCAGAAGCTGATCCAAAATGAGGACGGCACCCTGGCCCTGGCCCCGGTGGACGCCGTAGAGGACGCCTTCTCCGTCCGGCGGGCGCTGGCGGCGGAGGACACCCACGTCTCCGTGGAGTCCGGCTCAGTCTACGCCTACGCCGACGCCTTCATCTGCTATGAGAGCTTCAAGCTCACCGGCGAGTTCCGCTATACCGGCGAGGGCTCCTTCGGCCTCAGCTTCGACTACAACGGCCGGGACGACAAAAACAAGTTCATCGCCCTGGTCCCCGCGGAGGACAAGGTGCAGCTCCAGTTCAACGAGGGCGGCACTCTCATCACCGAGACGGCGGTGGACCTGGAGCCCAACCGGGACTACTCCTTCACCTACATCCAGGAGGGCTCGGCGGGCGTGTTCTACATCGACGGCCAGGCCGCCCTCACCGTCCGGCTCTACGGGGCCAGCGGCAAGACCATCCAGCTGTTCGCGGAGAACAATACGGTGCTGTTCTCCTCTCTCAGGGAGTACACCCGTCCGTGACAGCGCCAAAATCCACCCAAACCACACATCTGACGAGCGGGGGCAAGGGAAATGAGACGCCTGTTTGACATCAACAGCAAGTTCATGCGCGGCCTGATCCACATCGCCGACTGCATCTGCCTCAGCGTCCTGTGGCTGGTCTTCTCCATCCCCATCGTCACCATGGGCGCGGCGTCCGCCGCCCTGTACGCCGCGGTGTACAAATACATCCGCCGGGACGAGGGATACCTGTGGCGGACCTTCTGGGAGGCATTCAAAGAGGACCTGAGGCGCTCCACCCTGGCCTGGCTGCCCGCCCTGGCCCTGCTGGTCCTGCTGGTGGTGGACGCCCTGGTGTTCCGCTCCATGTACCTCCAGGGGAAGCTGATAGGGAACCTCTACTGGGTGATCCTGATCCTCATCTGCGTAGCGGTGACCTGGACGGCGTGGCTCGCCGCCTACTGCGCCCGGTTCAACGGGAGCGTGAAGGACGTGCTGCGCTTCAGCGCTCTGCTCATGGCGGCCCACCCTATCAAGTCCCTGTGGGTGTTCCTGCCCATCCTGGCCGGGGCCGCCCTGATCCTGATCGCCCCCGTCCTGCTCCTGATCGCCCCCGCCGCGGCCTGCTGGATCGGCAGCGTCACCATGGAAAAGGTGTTCCTGCTGCACATGCGGCCGGAGGACCTGGAGAAAGAGACGGGCGGGGGCGACGACCCCGACAACAGCGAAACGGAGGGATCCTGATGATCAGCGACAAGCTGCGAAAAGCGCGGGAATTCGAGGCCCACTACGGCCCCTTCATCCCGGACGACCGGCGTCCGGCCTTTCACCTGACCCCCACCATCGGCTGGATGAACGACCCCAACGGCTTCTCTCGCTACAAGGGGGAGTACCATCTCTTTTACCAGTACCACCCCTACTCCACCGACTGGGACTCCATGCACTGGGGCCACGTCAAGACCCGGGACTTCCTCCGCTGGGAGCGGCTGCCCGCGGCTCTGGCCCCTGATATGGAGTACGACAAGAACGGATGCTTTTCCGGCGGCGCGGCGGAACTGCCCGACGGCCGCCAGCTCCTGGTCTACACCGGGGTGCGCCAGATCCGCCAGGAGAACGGCGAGCTCCACGACTGCCAGACCCAGTGCGTCGCCATCGGCGACGGGGTGGACTATGAGAAGTGGCCCGCCAACCCGGTGCTGACGGCCAAAGATCTGCCCGCCGGGGGCAGCCCGGAGGACTTCCGGGACCCCAAGGTGTGGCGGGAGCCGGACGGCACCTACCGCCTGGTGGTGGGCAACCGCGTCCCGGACAGCAGCGGGACGGTGCTGCTCTACAAGAGCGAAATCGGCACGGACTGGTCCCTGGTGGGGCCCGTGGACGCCTCCCGCGGCCAGTACGGGCAGATGTGGGAGTGCCCCGACTTCTTCCCCCTGGACGGAAAGCAGGTGCTGCTGGTCAGCCCCATGGAGATGAGCCCCATCGGGCTGGAGTTCCACGCCGGCCACGGGAACGTCTGCCTCATCGGGAGCTACGATCAGGAGCGCAACCGGTTCGAGCGGGAGAGCGTCCAGGCCATCGACTACGGCATCGACTTCTATGCCCCCCAGACCCTGGAGGCCGCCGATGGCCGCCGGATCATGATCGGCTGGATGCAGAACTGGAACACCATCGGCGGCAAGCCCCGGGCCAACCGCTGGTTCGGGCAGATGTCCCTGCCCCGGGAGCTGTCCATCCGGGAGGGCCGCCTGATCCAGACGCCGGTGCGGGAGCTGGAGGGCTGCCGCCGGAACAAAGTCGCCTACCAGAACGTGCTGGTGGGGGCTGAGACCACCCTCCACGGCATCCAGGGGCGGACGATCGACATGACCGTCACCGTCCGGCCCGCCAGCCGGGACTCTTACAGCTGTTTCCGGGTCCATCTGGCCAAGGACGGGGAGTACGTCACCACGCTCCGCTACAAGCCGGACACCAGCATCCTGAAGCTGGATCGCACCCGTAGCGGCAGCAACGCCGACATCGTCCACACCCGCAGCCTCCTGGTGCGGCCCAGGGACGGCGAGCTCAAGCTGCGGATCGTCCTGGACCGGTTCAGCGTGGAGGTCTTCGTCAACGACGGGGAGCAGGCCGTCTCCGCCGCCATCTTCACCCGGCAGGAGGCCGCCGCCATCAGCTTCGACGCGGTGGGCTCGGTGCTGATGGACGTGGAGAAATACGATATCGTCATGGACTGAGGAGGCGGACGTGATGACAGACAAGGCATTTGACGTGGTCGCCCTGGGCGAGCTGCTCATGGACTTCACGGAGAACGGCGCCAGCGGCCAGGGAAATCCCCTGTTCGAGGCCAATCCCGGCGGGGCCCCCTGCAACGTGCTGGCCATGCTGCAGAAGCTGGGCAAAAAGACCGCCTTCATTGGCAAGGTGGGGGACGATATGTTCGGCGCCCTGCTGCGGGGCGTGGCGGAGGAGGCCGGCATCGACATGAGCGGCCTGGCCGTGGATCGATCCGTCCGCACCACTCTGGCCTTTGTGAAGACCCTGCCGGGGGGTGACCGGGACTTCTCGTTCTACCGGGCCCCCGGCGCGGACATGATGCTGACGCCGGAGGAGGTCCCCGCGGAGCTGATCCGGAGCGCCCGCGTGTTCCACTTCGGCACTCTGTCCCTCACCCATGAGCCGGCGCGCTCCGCCACGAAACAGGCGGTGGCCCTGGCCAGGGAGAGCGGCGCGGTGATCTCCTTCGACCCCAACCTGCGCCCGCCCCTGTGGGGCAGCCTGGAGGACGCCAGGGCACAGATCCAGTGGGGCCTCGGCCAGTGCGACGTGCTCAAGATCGCCGACGACGAGCTGGAGTTCCTCACCGGCCAGGCGGACATCGGGCGGGCCGTGGCCATCCTGCGGGCGAAGTACCCCAACATCCGGCTGTTCAACGCCACCGCCGGCGCGGCCGGCAGCTGGGCCTATTACGGCGGTCTTCGGGTGTTCCATCCCGCCCTCAAGCTGGGCGGCACCATTGAGACCACCGGCGCGGGGGACACCTTCTGCGCCGGTGTGCTGAACTACGTGCTGGAACATGGGCTTGACGGCCTGACCGGAGACGATCTGGGCCAGATGCTGTGCTTTGCCAACACGGCGGCCTACCTGGTCACCACCAAAAAGGGAGCCATCCGCTCCATGCCGGAGCGGGAGCAGATCATGGCGCTACTGTAAATTTGCCGCTTTACGCCCCTTCGGGACACTCATCCCAGAGGGGCTAATTTTTCTGACTGTGGTCATTTATGTGTTCAACTCGAAAAAGCGCAAAAATTCCCAACATAATCCTGCAAAATGAGTTCTAAAAACAGAAAAATCCGGCCCGAAACTCGTTGTTTCAGGCCGGAAAATGTGGTAACTGCTCAAAAACACTATATAGGAAATGGGATCCCCGTAAAGCCATCCTTTGCCAGGCAGGCCCGATATATGCAACATAAGGAAACTTACGGCCATTTGGATCGGTCGTGGGTATTTTTATGGCACAGAGTCTGCACATGCGGTAAGATTAGTTTCATGTCACCCAGACAAAACACATGAACGGAGGGATATGTTCTTCTGCCTTCTTAGCCTCCGCCCGGCGCTTCGACGCTTTTTGCTGGCTGCCGCGAATCTGACCATAAATGCGCTCTCACGAGGGCCTTTCAGGGTGGCTTATAAAGACTCTGCCACGATTGTCTCAACGCCGTGAGTTATATATTCCTGAATGTCAAATTCTTCGTCCATAGTATGCCTCCTTTATCCTAAGACCTTTTTCGCAAATATCTTTACATTTTCAATGTCGTTCTGATCCGGCTTGCCTTTGTGCCTCCTATGCTGATATGATAATGTGGGTTATTTCAAAAAAGCTGGAGTTTTATAGTCAAGAATACGACGTTGGCTCTCATGCCAATGCCATTCTTACATAGCGATGGAGTGAAGAAATAGTCAGTCAAAAAATAATTCATAGCCAATAGATAGAAAATTTCACACATATGTGTTAAAATATGATCCGTGGTTCAAATAGTTTATTTTTTAGATAGTTTTAAAAGGAGAGAAGTTGGAATATGCTTGATTTCGAATCTGAAATATTATCTACAAGAGAGCAATATGTAAAATATTATAGTGAGAGATTTATTTATGGGAAAGAGCTATCAGATGTTTTAGAGATAATGAAAGGGCATGATAATTATAGGATACTTATTTTGGGTGCTCCTGGTTCTGGCAAAACGACATTTCTGTATCTACTTAGCCACTACACTGCAAATAAAATGCCCACTGAAATTATTAGGGGATATGATATTCGTGAAAATATTTATGCTCTTTTAAAGCAAAAAGAAACCCCTATTTATATAGATGGGCTGGATGAAATGGAAAATCCTTATAGTTTATTGCAGTGCTTAAATGAAAATAAATGTGATAAATTAGTGTGTGCATCTCGTCCCAATAAACCATTGAATATGTATTTTACTCACATTGTAACGCTTCGTCCGACACAAAATCAAATAATGTTGCTCATGAAAAAGTTAAGGCTAAACAATTCACTAGTTGATTCAATAATGGATAAGATAACTATAAAGAGTGGAGAGATTACTCCCAGTGACATTCTTAGCTGTGTAATAGATAGCGTGCATAGTTCTGATATACGAAAATTTCACTCAATATACAGCAATTTTTTATATCAATATGGAAATGGCATTGATTTTAGTTCTGATATTATCCCAACTAGGGATAATATAATTATCCCATCGAAAAAAATTATTACAGGTATTGCTGTTGTTAGCGATACGCTTCTAAAAAAGGCGAAGGAAAACCCACATATTATACATAACTTCTCACCACGTGAATTTGAAAAATTTGTATGTGAATTGTTAGACAAGCAGGGATATAATGTTAAATTAACAAAGCAAACAAGAGATGGCGGAAAAGATATAATAGTAGTGCAGAAGTCAATTTTAGGCGAGTTTTGCATATATGTTGAGTGCAAAAAAATATGATACATCTCGACCAATTAGCGTAAGTCTTGTAAGAGAATTATATGGAACTGTTATGGCTGATAATGTTACGGCTGGAATGATAATAACTACATCACATTTTTCTATGGATGCGAAAGAGTATACAGAACAAATTAAATATCGAATGTCATTAAAAGACTATAACGATTTGGTTCAAGAGCTTAACAGGATTAGCTATTAAACTATATAATATTTGAACAGTATCGTAGCGAGTATTTTGAAAGGGTAGTTAGACGCACTATCTTTTTAAAATAATAACAACTCTTTATGAGTGCAAGCTACTTATACACAGCCCAATCGGCTTAATCTGTTCGGGATAGGCTCCTATCGAAACTAAATAAGCATAAGCACCTGCTTTCGCCATTACAGAGGCAGCTCCTTAATTAAACCTTTTTTCCTTCACTTTCCCATAAAAGCTATTTAATAACCTTAACTTGTTCCCTCGCTATCCGAATGTTGAAAGTTCCGATAAAACTTCACTAACTCCATCATAAGGTCTGGGAACAACCACGCTCTGAACATCATGGCAATCTCCGGGCGAGCCATTGTTCCGCCTCCTTTGCCACGGGAGGTCCTTAGCCCTGTAGCTTGTGTGGCCGTTATCCACACCGTCGGTGTCAATGTTAAACTCGTTGAGTGAACGCGCTTGATCAATTCATCGCATGCATCTTCCTGAAACTTTATATTGTGTTTCTTTTCCCAGCATTTCAGATAATCTGTCGTGGTGTTACTTCGCAACCAGCTTTGTATCAGATAACCGGGAGATGTTGCGCCTTTTTCCTTGGCAATGTCCGTCAATGAAACATATGGATTCATGCAAGGGTTGGGGCTTCGCATCTTTTCGCCCAGATGAGAAATGCGAGATTCCGGAATCTCATCCAAATTGATCTGCTCATGCATCCAATTTGCAAAATCATCTGCATCGTCTTGAGTCATAATCTTTTCTCCACCAAACGGCGGAGGATTCTTTCCCTCGATATGAAATAAGTCCAAAGCGCCTCCGCCCGCTTTTCTTCAGCTGTAATAATATTCCTCTTAGAGCTATGATACGATAAACCATCGACAAGAGGAGGAATGTATATGCCAACCCGATACCCAGACTCATTCAAGCGCAATATCATCCATCGTTATGAACAAGGTGAGGCCATTCAATTATTATGTACAGAATACCGAATCGCCCCAAGTACCCTCTATCGCTGGCGGAAGGAGTACCGCACCATTTCTACTGACGCGAAAACGTACACCCCCGCAGAATTCAACGCAATGTCCAAACACCTCAAAAAGCTGGAGCGAGAATTCCAAATCATCCGGCAATCTGGTCTTATTGCAAATACCCCCTTGCAAAATCGGTTGGCTTTCTTAGAACAATTCTATCGGGAACACAGCAATTTCAGCGTTCATGAACTTTGCGAAGCGATGGATGTCGCACGGGGAACCTTCTACAACCATATTTTCCGTCGTGCAGACCACAGCAGATATGAGGCTGAACGAGCAGAACTCATGATGAAGATCCAACAGATCTTTGATGAGAGCGGGCAACGCTATGGTGCCCAGAAAATCCATGTAATTCTTGCGGAGCATGGCACTCAAGTGAGCGCAAGGCGGGTATCTGCTTTCATGCGTGAACTTGGACTGGAGAGCATCCGAACAGATGCAAAGAAGCAGTACCAGAAACGCCAACGGTTCGAGAAGAAGAACCGGTTGGAGCGCAAGTTCACTGCTGACCATCCGAATCAGGTTTGGGTCAGTGATATTACCAGTTTTAAGGTCAAAGGGCTACGGCTGTATCTCTGTGTCATCCTGGATCTGTACGCCCGAAAGGTCATAGCATATCGCATATCCAGGAACTCAAGCACGAACTTACTGACCGCGACCTTCCGGATGGCATACAAGGATAGAGGGGAGCCGAAGGATATGACATTCCACAGTGACCAGGGAAAGCAATATACATCCAGTACATTCATGAAACTGCTGAGAAAGTATGAAATCAAGCAATCCTTCTCCGGCAAGGGTCAACCCGGCGACAATGCTGTTGCGGAAACCTTTTTTGCCACATTCAAAAAAGAAGAGGCATACCGCAGAGAGTATGCCTCAGAACGGCACTTCCGAAAAAGCGTGGATCAATACATTACATTTTATAACGAGGTTCGCCCCCATGGCACATTGCGCTACAAGACCCCACAGGCGTATGAGGAAGCATATAAAGCCAAAGAGAATGAAAGTTTATGAAAATCATGTGTTCAAATTCTGTTAGTTTGTACTGATTTTTTATGATAGATATTGAAAAACTCGCTTTGAACCCCAGAAGTACCCGAATTGTGGAGCCCGCTTATATCAAGGCTTACAACAAGAATCCCTGCCGCTTTTCGATAAAACTGTTCGAAAAACGGCAGGGATCCCCTTGGTGGACGATACAGGACTTGAACCTGTGACCTCCCGCACGTCAAAAGATGGTTCAAACTTTTTCTATTAATTTGTCGTGCGTTTTAACCGTTATATTATATTTCAAATACTTATTTGACGTATTTTGTGCGCCGGCGTCCGTGTGTTACACGCCCGGCTGTGGTCGGTTATGTGGTCAAGACAGGTTCCATTCAAAAGCAACGCCGTTCCCGGGGGCCTGCGGACAAAAAGTTGGACCTAAGCAAAAAGATGGAGGTGCTGCCGGAAGGCCAGGGGACTCCTGGCAC